>NZ_JBSQBJ010000003.1:0-167447 GCF_055862885.1 Corynebacterium sp. p3-SID1761
GCAACACCACATCAACAGTGGCAGCCACGTTGCGACGGATTACGAGTGTAAAGCAACCGTGAATCAAAAGCAAATTCCCGGTAAACAACCCGTTGCACTCGCACACAACAAAAGACTGTTTTTACAGCTTTCAAATGATTAGCCAGACACGCTCACCAAAGGCTTGCTGCAAGCTACTCACTCACAGCGCCGTGTCGCGCTGACTCGAATAAATGTACACACACCCCAATACAAACACAAACAACCAGGTCAACGCCGATATCTGAGCAATATCAAACGCTTCTAACGCTGAACTCGCTCGATCCCTGCCCCCAAGGAGCGCAACTGCTCCGGGAACTCCGGGTAGCCACGGTCGATGTGGTACACGTCGTGCACTTCGGTCTGCCCGTCTGCAACCAAGCCAGCCAGCACCAAACCGGCACCGGCTCGAATGTCAGAACTCCATACCGGAGCCGAAGAGAGCCGCTCCGTTCCGCGGATCACTACGTGGTGGCCATCAATACTTGCGTCCGCCCCCAGGCGCATCATCTCATCGACAAAGCGGAAGCGAGACTCGAAGATGTTCTCCGTAATCACACTCATCCCCTCACTCACGGTGCACAGCGCAATCGCCATCGGCTGCAGGTCGGTCGGGAACCCTGGGAACGGCAACGTCTGATAATCCACCGCCTTCGGACGCTCCACCTGCACCACACGGAACCCAGTCGGATACGTCTCCACCTGGGCGCCCGCCAGTTTTAGCTTCTCCAACACCAAATGCAAATGCTGCGGATCAATACCACCGACCGTGATGTCGCCCTGTGTCATCGCCGCTGCATAAGCCCAGGTGCCAGCGACGATACGATCACCCACGACCTCGTGATTCACCGGGTTTAGTCGCTCCACTCCCTCCACGGTGATCGTGTTAGATCCGGCTCCACTGATCTTGGCGCCCATCTCCACAAGCATGTTGCACAGATCCACGATCTCTGGCTCGCGCGCCGCGTTATCCAAGGTGGTGGTTCCCTCTGCCAAAACGGCGGCAGTCAGAATATTCTCCGTTGCCCCCACCGAGGGGAAGTCCAATTTGATCTGAGCCCCATGGAGCTCTTCGGCTTCGGCGACCAAGCAACCATGCTCAATCTTGGTGGTTGCTCCAAGTAATTCCAGTCCAGATTGGTGCATATCAAGAGGACGGGAACCGATGGCGTCACCACCGGGAAGGGCGACCCGCGCCTTGAGGCGACGAGAAGTTAGCGGCCCCAAGACCGCGACGGATGCACGGAACTGACGTACGGCCTCGAAGTCCGCGTTGTACTCGATTTCCTCAGGAGTGGTGATGCGAACGACAGAACCGTCGAGCTCCACCTCGCAGCCCAGGCCACGCAGAACCTCGGCCATGTAGGGCACATCGGCAATTTCTGGGCAGTTGGTCAACGTGGTGGTTCCAGGCGCCAAAAGTGCAGCTGACATGAGCTTAAGCACGCTGTTCTTTGCGCCGGACACCTTGATGGCGCCCTGCAGCCTGGTTCCACCGGTTACTACGAAGCTGTCTTTCACGCCCCCTAGCCTACAAAAAATCGCCCCACTCATGGCGGGGCGAGAAACAGGGCTAGATCAGGGCAGTGCGCCGATACGCCGTGCTGCGTTAACAGCCTCGTAGCGAGTGTGCGCTCCGAGCTTGCGCATGACAGAGCGTAGGTAGCTCTTCACCGTCTCTGCACCAATCCCCATCTCGGCTGCGGCTTCCACATTGGTGTGACCGAGAGCCACGCAGGCCAAAACATCCAGCTCACGCGCAGAAAGCTTGGTGGTCTGCTTCACGCGCACTGGGGAGACCATTTGGTCGCATAGGACTTCAAGATCTCGCCGCAGTTCATCGTCACCCACACGGTTTGCGAGCATGCGAAGCTTGCTGTGAGTGGCGCGCACCTGTTCCCATTCGGCGCCGGACATCGATCGCACCTGCTTATTTGTGGAGGACGCCGCCGCGTTTGCACCACGACCGGCCTCATTCGTACGCAGCGCCTCATTGACTGCAATGTCCTGCTCCAGGCAACGCGCGGTCATGGTGACCTCTTCGAGCACCTTGTCTCCCATGCGAGCACGAGAGTGCACGCCCGCATACAGCACGCCCCGCACCTCGCGCTTCACGATCACGGGCACGGCAACTACGGAGTGCAGTCCTTCATCTCGAATGTGACGGTCAAAGTCGTGGCTAATGGACTTAGCTCGGGTGTAGTCGGAGACTCCTACGGGACGGCGGGTGGTTACGACGCGGCCACCGACGCCTGCGCCTGGTGCAATCTCAAGGTTGTGCAGCGCCGGCGTGCGCAGCCCTACCCACTTGGAGATCCGCAGCTTTCCTTCGGCGGAGCTCGCCGCGTACATCGTCACCGGGATGCCAGTCGCGTTTTTTAGAGAATTCAGCGCAGAAATGATGACATCTTCGTCATCGCGTTGCCGCTGCTGGTCCACCTGTTCACTCCTCAAACTTGACCTGTGGCGCCTAGCCTTTCGCGGGCATAGACGCCGTGTGAGTAGGGAGTATAGTTCACCCCCTAGCTACCCCCAAAACTGCCCCCATGCTTTCATCAGCAAAAAGGTGCACATCCACTCCTAACCTTTTTGGGGTCTTATTGAGCCTCCGTGACACTTAGATTCCGAATGCGCGCCAGGCTATCGTCGACAACCTTGTCCGAAGTTTTGAGCAGGTGCTTTTCCAGCTTGCCTGAGATCAATGGGATTGATGCTTTTGCCGTGAGGATCGCCTCGACCGTTGTCAGGTCTGAGTCCGCCGCCGCATAGATAAAACGGGTTTCCATTGTCCCCATCCCCATCGGCAGCTCCATCGTCGACGTCGCCTCGAACGCACCTTCTTCGTCTGGTTGTGACACATAGGTTTCTTGGAAAGCTAGGGGTTTCGTCCTGTCCTCGGAAAGCTCTTCTAGCTCTTTTTGGGACGCCCTCACGCCAACCCGCGCCCACACTCGACCATCGGGGAGCTCTTTCCGCTTCGCCTCAACAATTTGAGAGTCCGACTTCTCAACCATTCCCTCATCGGTCAGAAGGAACCGTTCGCCCGAGACAACCTCGTAGACCTCGTGAATGGACAGTTCAATGGTGCGGTTGACTTGCTTGGAATGTGCCATAGCCGCAATTGTGCCAGGTTTAACCAAGGAGGGGTTGGCAATGTTTGGGGGGCTAGCGCCTAGCGGTGCTTCCACTCCGGCTTACGCTTCTCCACGAAGGCGGCCATGCCTTCCTTCTGATCCGCAGTGTCGAACAGGCGCCAGAACTGCTGGCGTTCGGCCTCCACGCCCTTATCCAGAGTGGAGCGGTATGCCTCGTCCACCATCTCAGTGGCGGCGGCCAGTGCAACGTGGGACATGCTTGCAACCTTCGCCGCTACCTTTTGAACCTCGTCGGCGAAGCCCTCTGCCGGCAGAATCCGGGAAACCAAGCCACAGCGTTCAGCCTCCTCGGCATCCATCATGCGCCCAGTAAGGATCAGATCCATGGCCTTGTACTTCCCCACAGCACGAGTTAGTCGCTGGGTGCCACCCATACCCGGAATAATGCCCAATGTGATCTCCGGCTGTCCGAACTTGGCGGACTCGCTAGCCAGCAGAATATCGCCCAGCATAGCTAGTTCGCAGCCTCCGCCGAGAGCAAATCCGGAGACCGCGGTGATCAGCGGGGTCTTCAGCTGGGCCAACTTTTCCCAATCTCCAAAGAGGCGCTTTTCGGCTACCTCTGGGTAGACCTCGTCCTTCATTTCCTTGATATCAGCACCGGCAGCAAAACTCTTTTCGCTGCCGGTGATGACGATTGCGCCAATCGCCGGGTCGGCATCCAACGCCTGAGCAGCCGGAACGATTTCGGAAAGCACAGCACTGTTCAGCGCGTTAAGTGCCTTTGGTCGGTCCAGGGTGATCGTTGCGACGGCACCATTGACGGCTACCTGAATGGTTTCATAAGGCTGGTCGGGGTTCACGGGGTTTACTGAAGTTTGGTTTTCGGAAGTCATGGTTGCCATTGAACCAAATCCCCTGAATCTGCGTCTGAGATTCTGGCAAAGCTTTGGGTGCGAAAGGGCGTCACGAGAGAGCGGCCAAACTCAACAGTGGTGTAGGCCGACAAAGAGGTGTAAACTACCCGATATAGACCGATCAGTCTAGAATGAAAGGATCGCCCCCATGGCGAAGATTTACAACAACATCACCGAGCTCATCGGCGGCACTCCCCTAGTGAAGCTGGGCGCCTTCGGCGAAGGCCTGAAGGCTAACGTCCTGTTGAAGCTAGAAGCTTTTAACCCGGCTAACTCCGTGAAGGATCGCATCGGTAAGGCCATCATCGAGGCAGCTGAGAAGGACGGCACGTTGAAGCCGGGCGGCACCATTGTCGAGGCAACCTCCGGCAATACCGGTATCGCACTAGCAATGGTCGGCGCCGCGAAGGGCTACAAGGTTGTCCTAACCATGCCGGAGACCATGTCGAACGAGCGTCGTATTATGCTGCGTGCCCTGGGCGCAGAGCTCGTACTCACCCCCGGCCCCGGCGGCATGCAGGGCGCGGTAGATAAGGCCAACGAGATCGTTGAGAGCACCGATAACGCCATCCTGGCACGCCAGTTCGCTAACCCGGCCAACCCAGAGATCCACTACAGCACCACTGGTCCAGAGATCTGGGAAGACACCGACGGCGAGGTAGACATTTTCGTTGCAGGTGTGGGCACCGGCGGTACCATCTCCGGCGCAGCGAAGTACCTGAAGGAAAAGAACGAAAAGATCGAGATCGTTGGCGTAGAGCCAGCAGACTCCCCGTTGCTGACCGAAGGCCGCTTCGGACCGCACAAGATCCAAGGCTTGGGCACCAACTTCTTCCCGGAGAACCTCAACAAGGACATCCTGGATCGCGTCATCGATGTTCCGCTGGAGAACGCCACCACGACCGCACGCGAGCTAGCCAAGGCCGAGGGCATTCTCTCCGGCATCTCCTCCGGTGCCGCCGTCTGGGCAGCGCTGGAAGAGGCCAAGAAGGACGAGAACGAGGGCAAGACCATCGTCGTTATCGTTCCGGACTTCGGCGAGCGCTACGTCTCCACCCTGCTGTTCGACGACCTGCGCGACTAGTTCTCCGCCCAGCATCCCAGCCACAGAAGTAGGCGCTACCCCCTTTTTCCGCCTTGCGGTGAAATAGGAGGCAGCGCCTTCTCGTTATAGTGGCTGCGAAAGTTCTTTAGGGCACCTATCTCCCGCCCCTCTATAACCTCCGACCGAAAGACCACACCCTTGAGCATTCTTGGACGCATCCGCGAGGATCTTAACAATGCCCGCGAGCACGACCCAGCGGCCCGTGGCGACGTGGAAAACGCCATCGTGTACTCCGGCCTTCACGCCATCTGGGCGCACCGTGTCTCCCACGCACTGTGGACGCGCGGCCACCGCAGCATCGCCCGCATCATTAGCCAGGCCACTCGCGCTCTAACCGGCATTGAGATCCACCCGGGCGCCACCATCGGCCGGAGGTTCTTTATCGACCACGGCATGGGAGTGGTCATCGGTGAAACAGCGGAAATCGGCGATGACGTGATGCTGTATCACGGGGTAACCCTGGGAGGGTCCGAGCTTGTTCAATGCAAGCGTCACCCAACCATCGGCAATGGGGTGATGATCGGTGCTGGTGCAAAGGTTCTGGGTCCCATCACCATCGGCGAGGGCTCCGCGATTGGCGCCAACGCCGTGGTTACCAAGGATGCTCCCCCACACTCAATCCTCACCGGCATTCCGGCAAAGATTCGTCCCCGCAAGCCGGAGCAGAACACTCCGCTGGTGGACGCCGTGAAGTGGGTCGACGACATGCAGAACAACATCTAAGCGTTCACCACAGCGCCCCTGCGGAGCTTTCCCTTCGAGACCTTTCTCAGTGGGACGCTACGAGGCCAGCAGCTCTTTGAATTCCGGGTTCTTCTCCACGAACGCCGCGACAGCCGAGCAGCTGGCCTTAATCTTTAGGTTCGCCTCCTTTGTACCCAGCAGAGCCTCACTAATAAGAGGCTTAGACAAGCCCTGACCGCGGTACTTCGGATCCACCACAGTGTGGTTGAAGTCTCGTACCCCATCAGCCTGGGAGTACTCTGCAAAGCCAGCCTCCTGGTCATCGACGTAGATGACAAAACGACCCTGGTCTTCATCGTGAACAATGCTCTTCGTGACTGACATTGCGGTGTCTTTCCTTTCGCTTCTCTGCCGTTTGCTCTGTACTCGACTACGCTGCATTCGACTACTCGGCACTCGACTACTCAGTACCGAAACAACGTTTATAGCGTCCATGTCGTACACCGCCAGTGTACGTTTTGACGCACAGAGGCAGAAACACGGCAAAACCCCGGTAGCGTCATTGCTACCGGGGTTGGAATGTGGCCAGAGCCGGGATCGAACCGGCGACCTTTCACTTTTCAGGCGAACGCTCTACCAACTGAGCTATCTGGCCTTCGTGCTCGACCGCTTCCGATCCGAACATCGAAGCGACCCTGACGGGACTTGAACCCGCGACCTCCGCCGTGACAGGGCGGCGCGCTAACCAACTGCGCCACAGGGCCAACATTGCCTGCACAACTAAATAAAACGACCAGACAACAACTTGTCTAAGCCGTCTGTTGCACGAGAATAGACTCTACACAGTGACAAACTTCTAAGGCAAATCAGCTGTTCAACGACAGTTTCTGGAATAACTTCGCTTCACTGTCGAAGTATGAATCGCTTGGAGAATGTGGGCGTCAAAAAGAAAGCAAGAAGAAAAGAGCCCTCCCGGCGCACAAACACCGGAAAGACTCCAAAAAGCTCTTAACTTGCGACCCTGACGGGACTTGAACCCGCGACCTCCGCCGTGACAGGGCGGCGCGCTAACCAACTGCGCCACAGGGCCGTACTCCCAACGGGATTCGAACCCGTGTTACCGCCGTGAAAGGGCGGGGTCCTAGGCCTCTAGACGATGGGAGCTCTACAAAGTAAGCCAACGAATCACCGCAGGCTTGCTTAGCAGCTTGATCAGTTTAAACCAGGGGCCAGCGACAGAACAAATCGCCCGTTGAGGTGGGCAAAGCAGCCCCCTACCCCGCTACGACAACGCACTAATCAGAGACAGACGGGTAATCCGTGTAGCCACGCTCACCACCCACGTAGAACGTGGACTGATCTGGCTCATTGAGGGGCAAATCCTCGCGCCAGCGGCGCACCAAGTCCGGGTTGGCAATCAACTGACGGCCGACTACGACAGCATCCACGTAGTCCAGCTCTAGCTCACGCTGCGCATCCTCCTGAGTAGTCACGGTGCCGAAACCGTCGTTCATGAGTACCTTTGTCACACCGTTGGCGCGAGCCTTATTTGCCAGAGTCGAGATCAGCTCGCTTTCCGGGTGCGCGTGCAGGAAAGACACATAGGCAAGGTTCAACGGGGCGATGGCATCCAGTAGACCTCCATATGTGGCCACCATGTCCGCCTCGTCTTCCTCAATAACCCCTTGCACATTGTGCCCTGGCGAGAAGCGCACTCCTACGCGGTCGGCGCCGATTTCTTCTACTAGCGCGCGGATTACCATCTCCGACAGACGCCAACGGTTTTCCGGACTGCCGCCGAACTCATCCTCGCGTTGATTGGACGAAGGTGCCAAGAACTCGTGAAGCAAATAGCCGTTTGCGTTGTGGATCTCCACGCCGTCAATTCCCGCGTCGATAGCCCGCCGTGCAGCGCTGCGGAATTCCTCTACGATTCGCGGAATTTCCTCTGTTTCCAGTGCGCGCGGCACTGGAGCCGGCATTTTTCCAGCGAATCCACGAACCTGCCCATCCCAATTCAGCGCGCTGGGCGCTTCTGCTTGAGCTCCATCAATGAGATCCGGGTGGCTGGTGCGTCCACCGTGCATGATCTGCATGAAAATAATTCCGTTGGCGTTGTGCACCTCATTAGCCACGTCGCGCCATCCAGCCGCGTGCTCATCGCTTGCAATGCCCGCCTGGCCCGGAAACGCACGATTCGTCCACGCGGGGAAGGTGCCTTCGGTAACGACCAGCCCGGCGCTGGCGCGCTGGGAATAGTACTTCGCATGCAGTTCGCTCGGCAGGCCGCTGTGGCCTGCACGCTGACGTGTCAGCGCTGCCACGGTCACACGGTTGCTCAAGATATAACGGCCAAGATCCAAGGAAGAAAACAATGTTGACATGTCATTCTCAACGGAATTTCGCGCAAGATTGTTCCAACTTCCGCGCACTAATTCCCAGCCGACAACACCAAAACCCCGCCACAGCGCACCCATGATCTCCATGGAAGCGCCGCGACGGGGTAATTGCGAATGTGGGCCCTGTGGGGCTCGAACCCACGACCTGCGGATTAAAAGTCCGTAGCTCTACCAACTGAGCTAAAGGCCCAACGGGGAGCATTCTATCTAACGCCTATGCGAAGCAGAAAATTGCCCCCACCACATAGCTACGCGCAACAGGCATGCGCCCAACCATGAACCCGGCTTTAGCCCTTCATAGAGCCCTTCTCCGCCAGGTTGATGTGGAAATCGAAAGCGGTCTTCAGATCGTGCGGAGTCTGCAGATAGTGCCCCTCAGAGCACGCACGCTCGTAGTACTCCTCCAGCAGCGGACGATAATCCGGGTGAGCGATGGAGATGATCTTCGGGACGCGCTGACGCGGCGCGAGACCACGCAGATCGGCATAACCATACTCAGTGATTACGACCATCGTGTCGTGCTCCGTGTGGTCAATGTGAGAAGCGAAAGGAACGACCGCGGAGATCGCACCATCCTTCGCTGTGGACGGCGAGATAAAGGTGGACAGGAACGCGTTACGCGTGAAGTCACCAGAGCCGCCGATACCATTCATAACCCGAGAGCCCGCCACGTTGGTGGAGTTCACATTGCCGTAAATGTCGCAACCGATCATGCCATTAGACGCGATCAGACCAGTGCGGCGAATTACCTCAGGGTGGTTAGAGATCTGCTGCGGACGCAGGACAATGTGCTCGCGGTAGCGCTTAGCCTCTTCATTCATCTTCTTTGCATAGTCCGGAGATAGCGCGAAAGAAGTAGCGGAGGCGACGGTCATCTTGCCATTGTCGATAAGATCCAGCATGCCGTCCTGGATCACCTCGGTGTAGGCCTGAATGTTTTCGAACTTAGAATCCAGCAGGCCTGCCATCACAGCGTTCGGGACGTTTCCGACGCCGGACTGCATAATGTAGCCGTCGTACGTGAGGCGCCCTGCCTCAACCTCTCCCTCCAGCAGATCTAGGAAGTGGCCGGCGATCTTTTCGGAGATCTCGTCGGTCGGCTTGAACGGTGCGTTGCGATCCTCCGCGTTGGTCTTTACAACAGCTACGACCTTGTTTTGGTCGACTGGAATGAAGGTGGTGCCAATGCGGTCGCCGGGGCGGTTGATCGGAATTGGGGTGCGGTTAGGCAGATCCTGGATCTTGTAAATGTCGTGCATGCCCTCCAGGTCGAGAGACTGCCACTCATTCACCTCGATAATGATCTTGCGCGCAGAGTTTAGGTACTCCACGTTGTTACCCACAGCCGAGGAAGGAATGATGTTGCCAGCTTCGTCAATACGCACAGCCTCCACCACGGCGACGTCGAGATTGCCGAAGAAGCCCTCCTCTACCTGCTGACCCAGGTGGGAAAGGTGGATGTCCTGGTACAGGATCTCACCCGCGTTGATCTTCTTGCGCATCGTCGGGTCAGAGGCGTACGGGGTGCGGTAACGCACTGCGTCCGCTTCCGCCAGTACACCGTCGCAATCGGGAGCGGTGGAAGCTCCGGTAAACACGTCGATTTGGAAGTCTTCGCCTCGCTCATGCAGCTCCTTAGCTTTCTTCGCGATGGCGCTAGGCAAAGCCTTGGGATAACCCGCGCCGGTGAAGCCAGACATGCCAACCTTGTCTCCATGGTTGACGAACTGCGCCGCCTCCTCCGCAGAAACGACCTTGGACTTATAAAACTCGTTGGCAATGCGCTCAGACATCGGTTCCTCCTCGATTGCGGTGTAGCGAGTAGCGGTTTCTCCGCTTTGTTTTCTCAGCCTACATAAATGTGACTTAGCTCGCCTTCACCGTCCAGCCTATTGTTGAACAATCAATGTTGCTACTTCGGCCTATGTTTTACGGCAGCTCTTGACGCCCTTTGGTATTCTTCCCTCCCCAGTGTGAGAATGGTGCCCGTGACTACATCGACCGCAACCCCCACCTCCACCACCGCGAACCACGCAACCAGCAGTGCCACCCCTGCTAATACTGCCGTTCAAGGCCAACACAGTTCCGATCGCCCGCAAAACACCACCGGCTTCCGGGGGCTGCAGATCGGCAGGATGCAGCTCGACTCCCCTGTGGTTCTGGCTCCCATGGCCGGCGTGACGAACGTCGCTTTTCGCAGCCTGTGCCGCGAACAAGAACGCGAGCGCATAGGCTCTGTCGCCGGCCTCTATGTATGCGAGATGGTAACTGCGCGAGCGCTGGTCGAGCGCAATCCGAAAACTCTGCATATGACGACCTTTGCTCCGGACGAGAATCCGCGAAGCCTGCAGCTGTACACGACTGACCCGGAGTACACCTACAAGGCAGCAAAGATGATTGTCGACGAGAACCTCGCCGACCATATCGATATGAACTTCGGCTGTCCCGTGCCGAAAGTCACCCGTCGCGGTGGCGGTTCCGCCTTGCCCTATAAGCGCAAGCTCTTTGGCAACATCGTCGCTGCAGCGGTCAAAGCGACTGAAGGTACGGACATCCCGGTCACCGTAAAGATGCGCGTCGGCATCGACGATGAACACCACACACATCTGGATGCAGGTCGCATCGCAGTGGAAGAAGGCGCGGCTGCCGTAGCGCTCCACGGCCGCACGGCTGCGCAGCGATACTCCGGCCGCGCGGATTGGAATGAGATCGCGCGCCTGAAGCAACACCTGGCTCACACTGGCATTCCCGTTCTGGGAAATGGCGATATCTTCAAGGCGACAGATGCCCGGGCAATGATGGAACAGACCGGCTGTGATGGCGTCGTCGTTGGACGCGGATGCCTGGGGCGGCCGTGGCTATTCGCAGAACTGTCGGCAGAGCTGCGCGGGCTGCCAATCCCCTCTCAACCCACCTTGGGAGAAGTCGCTCGCATCATCCTTCGACACGCCGAGCTTCTGGCAGCCCACGACGGTGAGCAGAAAGCCTGCCGAGATCTACGCAAGCACATGACCTGGTACCTCCGCGGCTTCCCAGCCGGCGGCGATCTGCGCCGCAGTCTGTCGCGAGTCAGCAGCCTGGATGAGTTGAAGACTGCTTTGAGTGAGGTTTGGGACTCGCCTGCCTTGGCCGAGGACGCCGATGGTGCTCGCGGTCGCCAAGGCTCCCCAGCTAAGGTTGCACTACCCGATGGTTGGCTGGACGACCCGGAGGATGAGACGGTGCCCGATGGTGCCGACATCGAAAATAGCGGTGGCTAAACCCTAAGGTCATTTGTAGGGGCTAAACATCGGGGGTTGAACGTCAGCACAACCAAAAATCAAAGACTATAGTGCTTGGCATGCGCAAAGAGTACCGAAACCAGCTCCGGGACTTTAACCACAACATTTCACTCATGGCGGATTTCGTTCGCACCACCCTCAATTCCGCCACTCGTTCTCTCCTGGAAACTGATCTCGAGCTCGCGGAGAAGGTTCTCAGTAGCATAGATACGCTGGAGGATCTACGCGTCAATTCGGTTGCAGCGGCCTTCCAACTTTTGGCCCTCGAGGCACCTGTTGCGCGCGACTTGCGATTCGTCGTCGCAGGCCAGCATATTGTCGAGGATTTCACCCGTATGGGCGCGCTTGCGGTGCATGTGGCGAAGGTGGCGCGGCGGCGTCATCCAGAAAATGCTGTACCAGCACCCCTACGCCCCTATATCGAAGAAATGGCACGTCAGTGTGACCAATCCGCGGAGAAAATCCAGGAGCTGCTACGCGATCATAATGTTCAGACTGCGCTCGATCTCATCAAGGATGACGACGCGATCGACGACATCCACCGCCACCTCTTTCAGCTCACTACTCAGCGAGACTGGCCCCATTCCGTGCGTGAGGCTGTGGATCTCACGTTGCTTTCCCGTTACTTGGAGCGCTACTCGGACCATGCGGTGGAAATCGGCAATCGCATCGTCTTCATTGCCACGGGTCTCACTCCGGAGGAGTACCAGCGAAAGCAAGAGGACGATGAACTCGAAGAGCGCTTCCGTAAGAAGTTCGACGAACTGCGCTATCGCTACGACACGAACTTCGACTACTAGTAGAATCCGCTAGCTGCTGTAGGCCTTTTGGGCAAACATGGCAGCGTTGAGGGAATCATCGAGCAACTGTTCCGGGGTACGGCGTACATCGAGCTGTATGCCCTTTTCCCCTGGCGTGAGGCGCTGTAGATCCTCCAATTGCGCAACCAATAGTTCGCGTGGCATGTCAACATCGCCAACCCGATTTTCCATCCGCTCTGCAAGTACATCTTCGGTGCCGTATAGGTGCACGTAGAACACCGTCGCACCCTCCCCGATGTCGCTTAAGATCTCCCGGTGGTCAATGCGCAGTGCGGTGCAGGCTGTCACCGTGTTGTTCCCTTTAGCGGCCTCTCCCGCGATCCAGTCCCGCACGGTGCCCAACCACTTCTTGCGATGGTGCTCAGCGGGTAGTCGGCCGTCTTGCAGGATCTCCAATGCGCCCTCCGGGTGCAGGTCATCTGCTTCTTGGAGCTGCCAGCCGGTCTTCTCGGCGATGGCGCGTGCCAACGTTGTCTTGCCGCTGCCGCTTACTCCCATCACTACGATGTGGAGGGTTGCCGGTGCCTTCGGGCTAGGCTCTGTGCCAGACATGGTGCTTCCTTTCTGGTTGCGGGGCCTTCACTGCCTCCAGTATGCCGTTTCTTTTTGCTATTGACGCCAAAAGCGGGGTTCCGGTGTACCCGGAACCCCGCTAGTGGGTGGCAGGCTCAGCATGAACCGGCCAATATGACACTTTGTGGATTCTCTATTTCCTCTTCTACCTGTAGGCCAGGCGAAGATTGAGTTTTATCCGAAGCGACCGGAGATGTAGTCCTCGGTCTCCTTCTGCTGCGGGTTCTCGAAAATCTGCTTAGTCGGGCCCACCTCGACCAGCTTGCCGGGCTTGCCGGTAGCTTCCAAGGAGTAGAAAGCGGTCTGGTCGGACACACGGGCTGCCTGCTGCATGTTGTGCGTCACGATAACAATGGTGAAGTCTTCCTTCAGCTCGTGGATCAGATCCTCGACTGCCAGGGTGGAGATCGGGTCAAGTGCGGAGCAAGGCTCGTCCATCAGCAGAACTTCCGGCTCGACAGCGATAGCGCGGGCGATGCACAGACGCTGCTGCTGACCACCCGAGAGGCCACCGCCCGGCTTGTCCAGACGATCCTTAACCTCGTCCCACAGGTTGGAGCCACGCAGCGCACGCTCTGCAACCTCGCGGAGCTTCTTCTTGTTCTTCTCACCAGACAGCTTCAGACCGGCAACGACATTCTCTTCGATGGACATCGTCGGGAACGGGTTAGCCTTCTGGAAAACCATGCCGATGGTGTTGCGGACGGCCACTGGGTCGATCTTGGAGCCGTAGATGTCCTCACCGTCGAGCAGGATCTCACCCTTGACATAAGCACCGGGGATTACCTCGTGCATACGGTTCAGGGTGCGCAGCACTGTGGACTTGCCACAGCCGGACGGGCCGATGAAGGCGGTAACTGCCTTCGGCGGGATGTGCAGGTTGACGTTCTGAACGGCGTGGAAATCGCCGTAGTAAATGTTGACGTCATTGAGGTCTAGGCGCTTAGCCATTGTGTTGTTCTCCTAGGGTCCTAGGGTTGGCCACCCTCTATGTATGGAGTGGTCGGTTTGTGCAATTGGAAAGGCTTTGTTTTGTTGTAGTCCCGGCAGGACTAAGGCTCTTGGTCGCCTTAGACCTTGACCGAGTAGCGCTTCGAAATCAGACGGGCGCCAATCATCAGAACGGCGACCAGGAGTACCAGGGTCAGTGCGCAGCCCCACAGGCGCTCCAACACGACCTCGTTACTTCCGGCGCCATAGAGGTCAACCATGTACAGCGGCAGGGACTGCTGGCCACCTTCGAACGGGTTCCAGTTGATCTTGGTGGTGGAACCAACCAGGATCAGCACCGGTGCGGACTCGCCCATCACACGGGCAACAGCCAGCATGATGCCGGTGACAATGCCGGATAGAGCCGTCGGGAGCACGATTTTGACGATGGTCTTCCACTTCGGCACGCCCAGTGCATAAGAGGCTTCACGCAGGTCCATTGGAACAACGCGCAGCATCTCTTCTGCGTTGCGCACGATGATCGGAACCATCAACAGCACCAAAGCAAGGGAAACGGCGAAACCGGAGCGCTCGAAGCCAAACATGGTGATCCACATTGCGTACACGAACAGGGCAGCAACGATGGACGGGACACCGGTCAGGATGTCGACCATGAAGGTTGTGATCCTGCCGAGGAAATTACCGCGGGAGTACTCCACCAAGTAGATGGCGGTGAACACACCGATCGGGATGGACAATGCGGAAGTAACCAGAACCTGGGTCAGGGTACCGATGATTGCGTGGACAGCACCGCCGCCGGCCTTGTTACGGGGTTGGCCGACCATGTCGTACATCCACCAGTCAGGATTCAAAATTGCTGGCAGGCCTTCGCTGACAACCTTGAACAGCACCCACACCAGAGGCAGCAGGGCCAGGGCCATTGCAAAGTAGATGATGATGGTGGCGGCCTTGTCGGCAGCCTTGCGCTTACCAGAGATCTGAGTGAACAGGTCGGAGGACGAAGAGGACTTCTTCTTTTCTACAGCTACTGCATCAGTCATTGTTCTCGTCTCCTACTTCTTCGCCACAACGGCGCGGGCGGCGGCGTTAACCAGGAAGGTCAACAGGAATAGCACGAGGCCGGCAGAAATGTAGGCGCCCGCCTTCAGTTCGTCGTCGAACTCCGGTGCGGCAGCGGCGATGGCGGTCGCAAAGGTAGTACCACCGTCCATCAGCGAGCCGCGGAAGTCCGGAGCACTAGCGATAACCATGTACAGCGCCATGGTTTCACCCAGCGCGCGACCCAGACCCAGCATTGCACCGGAGATGTAGCCGGACAAACCAAAGGGAAGCACGGTCATGCGAACAACTTCCCACCGCGTTGCACCCAGAGCCAGGGCAGACTCAATCTGTCCCTTCGGGGTCTGGACGAAAACCTCACGGGTAGTAGCAGCGATCACAGGCAGAATCATGATTGCCAGAACGATGCCACCAGTGAAGATGTTTCGGGAGGTGGAGAATGGCGGGGAGCTTCCCTGCTGGTAGTTGAAGAGGAAGAACCCGCCTGCCCAACCGGACAGCCACTCGAAGAAGTCGCCCAGCACCGGTCCGAGCACGTAGGCACCCCAGATACCGAACACGATGGACGGCACTGCGGCCAGCAAGTCGATCATGAAGCCCAAGGGCTTGACCAGCTTCTTCGGGCAGTAGTTGGAAAGGAAGACAGCAATACCCAGAGCAACCGGCATAGCCAGGATCAGGGCGACGAGGGAAACTAGAACCGTGGTGAAGAACAGGTTCGGAATACCGAACTGCATCCAGCCACCGTCGTTGTTGACGTAGTCGGTATTCCAACGTTCACCGTAGGTAAAGAAGCTGAGGATACCGTCGCGCAAGCGATTCAACGCGGGAACTGCCTGCATGATCAGGAACAGGCCGATCAGTCCGATAATTACGGTGATCAGGATAGAAGAGGTCTTTGCCAGAGTTTCGAAGATGACATCACCAGGGCGCTTGACGTGGCCACCGCCGGAGCGCTGACTATTGTCCACCAGCTGGGTGTCTTTCTGCGGCTGAGCGGTGTCGCCCTTCGCCTCAGGGGACTTGGCGACCTCAACCTTATTGGCGTTTGCCATGAGGGATCCTTAAAGGTCGTTATTTAAAACAAGAATGAATGCAAGAAGTGTTTCTCGTCACTACAGCCACCGCATTCAGACCGTAACCCCCGGTCGCAAAACGAGCGGGGGTTACAGTGCAACGTGGCTTGCAGCGATAGCTCTTCAAAGAAAAGCTAGCTGAGGAACAAGCGACTACTTCAGAGCCTCAACAGCCTTTTCCAGCTTGGACTTGAACTCGCCGTCCAGCGGGATGTAACCCTGGTCAGCCAGGTCATCATTCTGGTTGTCCAGAATGGTGTACATGAAGTTCTTGACCAGCTTGGCGGTGTTTTCGTCGTAGCCAGCGGAGCAGACGATCTCGTAGGTGGTCAGAACCAGCGGGTACTCGCCCTCATTCTTCATGGAGTACAGAGCCTTGGAGTCAACAACCAGGTCGTTGCCCTCGCCCTTGAACTTAGCCTCGGACAGCGCCTTGTTGACGTTCTCCTTGTTCAGCTCAACCGGGCCAGCACCGAAGTCAACGTTGGCGACGCCAATCTTGTCGTTCTCCTCAGCGTAGCCTGCCTCAACGTAGGTGATTGCACCGTTGGTTTGAGCAACCTGGTCAGCGACACCCTTGGACTTCGGAGCACCGGTACCAACCTTGGTCGGGAACTGCTTGCCCTCGGAATCCCACTCGCCAGAGGAAGCGGAGAGGAACTTCTGGAAGTTGTCAGAGGTACCGGACTCGTCGGAGCGGTAAACAACCTGGATCGGATCGGAAGGCAGCTCAACGCCCTCGTTCTCAGCCTTGATGGCCTCGTCGTCCCACTTCTTGATCTCGCCCTTGAAGATCTTGGCGATGGTCTTGGTGGACAGGTTCAGGGTGTCTACACCCTCCAGGTGGTAGGCGATGGCAACCGGGCCGATAACCATCGGCAGGTGCCAAGCGTCGTTGCCCTTGCAGCGCTTCTTAGCGTCTGCAATCTGGTCGTCCTTCAGAGCGGAGTCGGAGCCAGCGAAGTCGACCTGGCCAGCGATGAACTTCTTCTGACCGTCACCGGAACCGGAAGCGGTGTAAGCCAGGGTAGCGCCGGTCTCAGAGAAAGCCGGGCCGAAGATGTTCTGGACAGCGTTGTCCTGAGAAGAAGCGCCCTCACCGCGCAGTTCGCCGGAGGCCTCCTCCATCTCGCGGGTGCTTTCGGTTTTGCTCTTTTCGTTGTTGTCAGCGTTGGAGCAGCCGGTCAGGATCAGGGAACCAGCAATAATGGTTGCAGCTGCAGCGCTGGTGCGCTTCATGGTGAACTTCACGAGGTTTTCCTCCGAAAATGTCAGAACTAGAGAAAGTGTCATACAAGAACAGCCCGCAGATGCAGAGGCCGTTCATGCGTCACCAGAAAATCTAATCGGCGCTTATTGAATTAAAGAGTGCTGTAGGTTAACAAACAGTGAACTCTACTATCGGCGCAGGATAGCGTGTATTTTTGGGTGACATTTTGGTGCCAGCACCTCTTGGAAACCACACCTAAAAGCTACCCCCTTGTGGCAGAAAGTGACACAAATTAACTTAGATTTAACCAAATTTACAACTAGGCAAGCCTCCCCGCCCACGCCAAAACTACGCCACCCATATGTTTTGTTAAGGTTTTATTTACCTATTATCTAGTCGCTATTACAAACATCCGCGGTAAACCACGTCGGTATGTACCACCTCAAATCCGAGGTATTTGTAGGTAGAAACAGCAGGAGCATTGTCTCCTTCCACGTACAACTCGATGTGGCCACAACCGTTTTCCACGAGCAGCTTCATTCCCAATAGGGTAACGGCTTGTCCCAGCCCCTTACCCCGTGCATCATCCGCGAGACATACAACATAAACCTCGCCTACTCGTTGACCGGACTCTTTTTCCTTTTCCTCCATCGGGATCTTCGTCCAATGGAAACCCACCAGCCGGTAGACGTTAGCGTCCTCCACTGCACTTTCTGCGGGACAGGGAATTCCCACCCGTTCGACGGCCGACTTCTGATCCCGAACCCAAAGCAAAATCACGCCATCCGGATCGAACCAGTTAGTGTCGCGGGCTGCCCGCAGGCGTTCGACGTCCCATCCGCCCTGCTCTGGATGCCATGCAAACGCCTCATTATTTACCCGAACCCACTCAGCATCCACTGCGTCTGCGTCAAACCGAGCAACCGATTCGTTGTAGGACAACACTTCAATGCCGTGTTCCTCACAGAGTTCCTCTGCCTTCGTGCTCTCAGCTTCAAGCGTTTTGGCAGCCTTGGTCGCCGGCAGGCATTCCAAAGACATCTTCAGTAGTTCACGAGTACGACGGGCGTTTAACGACTCAACGAAACGCTGTGCACCAGCGGAATCTCCATGCGCCCATACATCGATCGCGCCGCTCACTCCCAGCTGATCGCGCAGCGCTTCAAACAAGGCGATACCCACCCCTCGATGTCGCACTTCTGGAGCGACTGCCAGCTCAATCACCAAATCCGGGTCCATCGCCAGCACGCCGACCACACGCTCCTTAGCGGCGTCTTCTGCGCCGTACTCATCGCTCACGGCGATGACGTGCTTGTGGCCAAAGTCCTCGTTCATACCGCGGACGAAAGCCTCGCTGATCGCGGCGACGCCATCAGCCTCAGCGACTTTACGCAACACCTCGTGGACCCCCTCCAGCACCTCGGAGTGCTCCCACAGGTCTTCAAATGTGTTGTAGGTAATAGCCATGTGGCCAATTGTCCCCCAAATTCGGCATGTATGGGGCTGATTGACAGCATTCTTACACCTAGGTTGAGATTGAGATGGCTGAAGCGTGGCGTCAATAAAAAGCCACCGGGGCACCTTGTAACCTTGGAGAGAACCAAAAGCGCAATTGATCGCCACGCTATTAGATAAGTATTTGGATGGAGCCCAGAAGGGGGTGACCGGCAAAGTGAAGAAGATCGCATTCCGCAGTGCAGTCGCCCTCGTAGTGCTGCTTTTAGTGGCAGCAGTCGTAGACAACGTGATCGCAGCCCGGGCGGAGCACAAAATCTCCGAAGCGCTCTACGCCGATTCCAATTTGGCAAATCCCCCAAAGGTGCAGGTAGCCGGCTTCCCCTATACCGCCTCGGCACTGAGCCACGAACTGCAAGCCGTAACGGTGGCAGCCAATGACGTCGACGTGCCAGGGTTCGGGTTGATGAGCGTGCATACCTCGGCGCAATACGTCACGGTCTCCGCCGAAGACGTATTTAACGGCACAATTGAAAACGCGCCAGCGCGCAAGGTGTTTACCCGACTACAACTCGACGGCGTATTACTGGGCAATCGCATGGATATTGATGCCCTGCAGATCCAGAACCTGGACGATATTTCACCGCGCGGCGGCTGGGAGACCGAGGCCATTTTCGAGGGCAAGCCCAAAGGGTTTGCCAAGCCCGCCAAGGTGGAAGTGAAACTGCGCATCGTCGCAGGCACCATGAAAATCACGCCTATCAGGATTCTCTCTGCACCCGACGGGCTCGATATCAAAGCCAAAGACGTCAACGACGAAGACAAACTCGATGACAGCATTGCGGATCGAATCAACAACGCTTTTAGCCTGAGCATCCCCGGCAAAAACCTCCCTATGCGGGGCGACCCTGAACGTATTTATGTTTCCGGCGGATCCCTGTTTGTAGAGACCTCAAAGGTCTACACGAAAATCAGCCTCTCCGATCTGGCTCCGCGATCCCGACCCCTCAGTGAAGAGGAGCGTCCCAGCCTATAGGCTTACAGGTATGGCTGAAGAAGAAAACAAGAAGTTTAAGGTCAACGCGAACGACGCGGTTAACCTGGCCGCCGAACAATCCAAGTCCACCAGTGACAAGAACTTGCCGGAGTTCGGCGATCTGCCCATCCCCGATGACACAGCCAACCTGCGCAAGGGGCCAAACCTACACGACGGCCTACTGGCACTGCTGCCACTTATCGGTGTGTGGCGTGGTCAGGGTCAGGCTGCACCTCCCGGCGAGGACGAATTCACTTTCGGCCAGCAGGTCGTCTTCGCCCACGACGGTGAAAACCGCATCAGCTATGATTCCCGTACCTGGCGGATGGATGACGACGGAAAGCCGACCGAGACCCCGGGCCGTCGCGAGTCAGGCTTCCTGCGCATCAACGATGATGATGAAATCGAGATGATCATCACCCACTCCGACGGAATGGTGGAGATCCTTTATGGCAGTCCGCTGAATGAGCGCGCCTGGCAGCTGGAAAGTGCGTCGACGATGGCGACGGCGACCGGCCCGACCAATCTTGGCCCGGGCAAGCGCCTCTATGGTCTGATGCCAAACAACGATCTCGGTTGGGTCGACGAGCGCCTTATCGACGGTGAGATGGTTCCCTGGCAGTCCGCTCAGCTTTCCCGTGTGGTGGGGTAGCCGGTTTAGCTAGTTACAGCCTCCCAGGCCATCGCCTCTACTTCATCGGCAACCTCCGGCCGTGGCAGGCTCACCCCATCCAATTGGATTACTCGGGCCTGCACACGCACGGAAGAGACAAGCCACACTCCGGCAGCATTCAGCAGATCCTCAACCCGCAGGACTCGTTCCTCGGTTTTCCATCCCCGCTGCTCGGCCAGCTTAAACAGCGCGGCCTGCGACGTGCCTTTGAGAATTCCGACATGGGTCGGAGGAGTGACGAGTCGCCTCTCCCCCGTCGCCGAATCTACTTCTGCGACAACGACAGTGGACGTTGGCCCCTCCAGCACCAGTCCTTCGTCGGAGAGAAAAATTACGTCATCCACTCCACGGGTCTTTGCACTGCGCAATGCCGCCATGTTCGCCGCATAGGAAAGCGTCTTAGCGCCGATAAGCGCCCACGGCGAACGCTCGGAAAGATCGATTCTAAAGCCCCTCTCAGCGGTCATTACTCGCACGCCATGCTTCCGATCGTGAAGTACCTGCTCACTGACAGGCGCGACGGTTACCCATCCGGTCGGTCGGCCCGTGGACTCCCGCCCCCGCGAATAAACCCAGCGCAGCGCGGCCTCTTGTCCGGGGCCATTTTTCTCTTCAAAGCTCGCCACGGCTAGGTCAGTAGCGCGGAACCAGCGATCGAGTTCCGGTTCGGGCAAATCGAGCATCGCTGCGCTGCGTTGGAAGCGAATGGCATGGCGCTCCCGGTTGCGCACGTGGCTATCGCGAAGCATGAAGGTCTCAAACACTCCGTCTCCGCGCACAGCCGCTAGATCGTCGGCGTAGATCATCGGCACGGTTACGTCCCGAACCTGCGGATCTGCGGCTTCAGCTTCCGCCTCCGTGTCTACGCCGCCATTGGTTCCCAGAACATCAACGACCACGAACTCTACTTCCCGATTGCTCATGTCTTTAATCCTAATCCCAGCTGTTTAACGACCCTTGCAGTACCTGCTACTGGCCAGCTCGCCCCACCCCGTCCTACGATAGGTGGCGTGTTTGATCTGACTCACAGCCCGATCCTCGACCATGTCCCCACTGCCAGCGCATTATCAGGCAGGGAGGACACCCTCGGATCGGAGACGCAGGAAGCTCGAGCCGAAGCTCCAGCCCCGGATGGCGCCACTGCGTGGCACTACGGCAATCCCCTGACCGAGCAGTCACAGGTCGGAAATGGAAAGCCTGGCCTCGTGGACTTCTGGGATCGAGTGGCCATCCGCATCTCAGGAGCAGAGCGCCGCGATTGGCTGAACAATCTAATCTCCCAGAAGGTCAATGCCATCGAACCAGGCCAAGCCACCTTCGGCCTGATCCTCGATGTCAAAGGACACGTCGAGCACTTTTTCGGCATCCTCGCCACCGACGATGCCCTGATCCTCGACACCCCAGCCACCCACGCCGATGCCCTAGAGGACTACCTCCGCAAGATGGTCTTTTGGTCGCAGGTCACCGTAGAGCGACTTCCGTGGGCACGACTCACGGTACTTGGCACGCACCTAGCCGCTGATTCCTTGCTCTTTGCTCACGACGCCACGTCGTCCGCTGTCCTGCGTACTCAGTTGACCATCGACATTCCAGAAGATATGAAGGTACAACTGTGGCGCACCGAAACTATCGGTGAAATTCAGGCCTTGGACCTCTGGGTTTCCCGAGAGCAATTCGTCGATACATGGGATCAGCTCACAGCTGGCGCACTCCACCCCACCGGACGCATGGCTTTTGATGCGTTCCGCGTTCAGGCACGCCTGCCGATCTTGGGTGTAGATACCGACGAACGCACCATCCCCCATGAAATTCCCGCCTTCATCGGCAAAGGCATCAGCGGTGCTACACAGCTAGATAATGCAACCGCCGGCCCCACTGAATCCGCTGTCCACCTCAACAAGGGCTGCTATCGGGGACAGGAGACAGTTTCCCGCGTTCATAACCTGGGCAAATCACCCCGAGTCTTGGTGCTGCTGCAGCTCGACGGATCCGCCAACCGACTACCGGTAGTGGGGGCCGATGTCACCGCTGGCGGACGGGCGATCGGCCGAGTGGGATCTAGTGTGCATGACTGTGATTACGGACCTGTTGCCCTTGCTTTGATGAAGCGGAATGTGGTGGAGAAGGTGGCGTCACACAACAGCGATGTACCACCGATCCTGGTGGACGGGATCGATGCCGCGATCGACTCAGCCGACCTAGAGAAGGCAACTGGCGACAACTCGATCCGACCCGGGCGCGCGGCGATCAACCGCCTGCGCGGGAAGAATTAGAAAACCTTACACTTCGTTGCCCCCCTTAACTCCGCGACGATCATGCAGGTCGCGGGGTTTATTTCATTGCGCATCCCCCGCGCTTACCGAACGAAGCGGAGGGGCTTTTGGGAAAAAATGATCGCTAACCGCTATGGTGTAGGGCAGGAAGAAACTTAACATGTAAACGAAAAGGGTGGCCGAACTCCCGCGCCACTCGAGGACACCGCAAGGGGGTCAGGCCATGGGTCGCGGCCGTGCCAAGGCAAAGCAAGCCAAGGTTGCTCGTCAGTTGAAGTACAACGCTCCGGAAATGGATCTGGAGAGCCTGCAGAGGGAACTCTCCGGGCAGTCGCAAAACCGGGGCTCCAGCTCCCGACACAACGATAACTACGACGAGTACGAAGATGACTACAGCGAGTACGCTGCGGAATACGACGACTACGGCGACGATTATGAGGATGACTACTCCGGCAACTCCCGGAAATAGCTAATCTTCCACAGCAAACTCCCGCCCCTATCCACAGCGCTCCTCAAAGCGCAAGGGGCGGGAGTTTTCTATTCCCGACTAGGTAGCCGCCGGTCTTAGTCGTTGACCGGATTGCGGTACTCCCCATCCAGAACCGCACCGGATTGGCCATCCTGTGCCGGGCGTACTTCGCCCAAGCGCCAGGCGTCGATGTGGCGGGCGGTCAGCATAGCCATGGCACGCTCGGCATCATCTTCGGCGACGACGGCAACCATGCCCACGCCCATGTTGAAGGTCTTCTCCATCTCTTCTTGGGAGACCTGCCCTTCCTCCTGGATCAGACGGAAGATTGGGCCAGGCGTCCACGAGGAGCGCTCCAGCGCGGCGACCAAACCATCCGGGATAACGCGGGCTAGATTAGCTGCCAAACCACCACCGGTAATGTGCGCGAAGGTGTGCACATCGCACTCGCTTGCCAGCTTCAGGCAGTCGAGGGCGTAGATGCGGGTGGGTTCAAGCAGTTCTTCTCCCAGTGTGCGACCGAGAGATTCGATGTGTCCATCCAATGGCAGCTGCTTGGTATCCAGCAGGACGTGGCGCGCCAGGGAATAGCCATTGGAGTGCAGTCCAGAGGAGGCCATGGCAATCACCACGTCGCCCGGACGCACGCGATCCGGCCCCAGCACATTCGCTTCTTCGACCACACCGACGGAAGTGGCGGAAACGTCGTACTCATCCGGCTCCATCACACCGGGATGTTCAGCGGTTTCGCCACCCAACAGTGCACAGCCTGCATCCTCACAGCCTGCCGCAATGCCCGCTACGATACTGGCAACATGCTCGGGTACTACCTTGCCGATGGCGATGTAATCCTGCAGGAACAGCGGCTCGGCGCCACAGACAACCAGGTCATCCACACACATTGCCACCAGGTCGCGACCAATCGTGTCGTGCTTGTTCATCGCCTGCGCGACTGCCAGCTTCGTGCCCACACCATCAGAGGAGGCGGCTAGAAGTGGCTTTTCGTACTTGCCCAAGGCAAACAGACCGGCGAACCCGCCGAGTCCACCGCGTACCTCGGGACGGGTGGCCTTCTTAGCTAGCGGGGCGAAAAGCTCTACCGCACGGTCGCCGGCTTCAATGTCGACACCGGCAGCGGCGTACGATGCGCCCTCTGCCTGCTTCGGGGTGTTCTCAGGGTGCTCACTCATGGCTTGTCCTTAGCTTTCTGGCTTTCTAGCTCTTTACTACTGGGCTGGCTGCTTCTGGGCTTGCTGCTTCTGCATTGTCTCTACCAGTGCTGTATTCGGGTTATCACTTGGCATTCCCAGCGGGAACACACCGTCAAAGCACGCTGCGCAGAGCTCATCCCTACTTTGTCGTGACGCCGCGATCATCGCCTCGGTCGAAACGAATGCTAGGGAATCCGCATCGATTTCCTTACGGATCCCTTCCACTGGATCCTCGGGGTCCACGTTATTCGCGATCAGCTCGGTGGGCGAGGCAAAGTCGATGCCATAGAAACACGGCCACTTCACCGGCGGCGAAGCAATGCGAACGTGAACTTCCTTCGCTCCTGCTTCACGCAACATCTTGATCAGCGCGCGCTGAGTGTTGCCGCGAACGATAGAGTCATCCACCACTACCAGGCGCTTGCCTTCAATAACCTCGCGCAATGGATTGAGCTTAAGACGAATACCCAGCTGACGAATTGTCTGCGAGGGTTGGATGAAGGTGCGCCCCACATAAGCATTCTTCATCAGCCCTTGGCCGAATGGAATGTGCGAACCCTGGGCGTAACCAACCGCCGCTGGAGTACCTGATTCGGGAACGGGGATCACCAAATCGCCGTCTGCTGGCGCCTCCTCAGCGAGCTTCCGGCCGATCTCCAGGCGCGTGCCGTTGACGGAACGGCCGCGGATGACCGAGTCGGGGCGAGCCAAGTAGACGTACTCAAACACGCATCCCTTGTGCTGGGTCTCCGCGAAGCGACGGGAACGCACACCATCACCGTCGATGATCACCAGCTCACCTGGCTCTACATCGCGGATAAAGCGGGCGCCCACAATGTCCAACGCTGCGGTCTCGGAGGCGACCACCCAACCGCCACCCGCCAGCTGGCCGAGGGAAAGCGGACGCACACCCTGTGGATCGCGGACTGCGTATAGTGCATCGCCGTCGGTGAACAGCACGCAGAAAGCCCCCTTGACCCTGGGGAATAGCTCCATGGCAGCTTCTTCAACACCGTGCCCCTCCCGCGTCTCGGCGGCCAGTAGCGCGCACATCACCAGGGAATCGGAAGGGTTTTCCTTCGGATCCACCAGCCCTAAGCGCGCTGCCTCCTGGGTGAGCTCACGGTGATTCACCAGGTTGCCGTTGTGTCCCAGTGCCACGTCGGTGCCGTCAGGCGCCATGCGGAACATCGGCTGTGCATTCTCCCAGCTATTGCCACCAGCGGTGGTATAGCGATTATGCCCCATACCGATGTGCCCCTTGAGGGCCTCCAGGGATTGCTCGTCGAAGACCTGGCTCACCAGACCCAGGTCCTTAAATACGACAATTTGGTCGCCATCGCCGACGGCGATACCGGCAGCTTCCTGACCACGGTGCTGCAACGCATAGAGGCCGTAGTACGTCAGCTTAGAGACGTCCTCCCCCGGCGCCCATACACCGAATACGCCACATTCTTCCCGGGGCTCGGTTTCGCCTCGGTCATCGAATGGGCTCAGCAACTGTTCTGCCTCTGTTTGGTTCACTTGGCCTTCAATGTTTGCCACTATCCCGACTTTACTAGCCGACTCGCGCTAACCCAAAGGGATGGGGAAGGATCTCCCAGCCACACATCAAAATCGAAACAGCGGAAGATGCTCCGCGATGGCGGAAGCGCGAGTTCCGGAGGTATCGGCGTCAGAACCAATAAGATCTTCCTGCCCCGCAACCAGGCGCAACCACGTTAACGGCGAGCACTGCACAACATTGGGCGGGGTACCGCGGCGATGCTCTAGCCCGGCGATGCATTGAACGGCAGCGAAGGGCGGCACCCGGACTTCGACGGAATGGCCGGGGGCGATCTCCTCGAGTACAGCCAGGGAGAGACGAACGGCCGCCGCAACGTCAGCACGCGGTGGACGGGGCTGATCCTCTGGCTGTCGAACCCACACCGCCACTTTTTCGACGGCACGACGAGCCTCAGCGGACAGTTCCGGACCGTGTAAATGCCTCATACAAAGAAATTGTAGTGCTCGGTAGAACACCGAGTTGTGCGTCACGATAGTATTGGGAAGTTGAACGCGAAAGCGCAGAAGAATCGCAAAATAGCTGCAAAAATAACAGAATTGAAGCAAGCCCAAAAAGAGGAAGGCAGCCACGTGGCAGAAACCACCGAAAGCACCACTCAGAACGAGCAGAACGCACCTGACAACGCGTCTAAGGCTCAACAAGAGTCTGCACATGAGCGCAGCCCGAAGGTCACGTTGCGCTTCCTAGCTGCCCCGACAGACGTGCTGATGGCTGGCGCCATGGGCGTGCACGGCGGCCGCGTATTGGAGTGGATCGATAAGGCTGCCTATGCCTGTGCGGTCGGCTGGGCACAGTCTTATTGCGTGACCGCATACGTTGGGCACATTCACTTCACCCGTCCGATCCCTTCGGGTCACATGGTGGAGGTTCGCAGTCGCATCGCATATACCGGTCGTAGCTCCATGCATATCGTCAACGAAGTGCTGTCTGCTGACCCACGCGAAGGCGTATTCACCCGCGCCTGCGACTGCCTCGTGATCTTCGTGGCTTTGGACGAAAACGGAAAGTCAAAGCAGATCCCCTCGTACGTTCCGACGACCGACGAGGAAAAGCGTGTGGAAGAGGCGGCACTGTCGCGCATCCAGTTGCGCAAGGCAATCGAAGAAGAGATGCTGCGACAGACCTACACCGACAAGTCGACCGCACCGGAGATGGTGAACCGCTTCCTCGCCAAGCCGACGGACGTTAACTGGGGTGGCAATGTGCACGGTGGCACGGCCATGGAATGGATCGATGAAGCCGCCACGGCCTGCACGATGCAGTGGACCGGCGAGCGCACCACGGCGGTGTACGCCGGCGGAATTCGTTTTTACCGCCCGGTACACATCGGCGACCTGGTGGAGGTCGACGCACGCCTTGTGCGTACCGACGAACGTTCGATGACGGTGATGGTGCACCTACGCGCCGACGATCCGCGTGAAGGCAAGGGAAACCTGCCAGTGGCCATCCACGCGTCGATGACCTACATTGCCGTGGATCTGGACGGTAACCCCCTGCAGGCACGCCAGTACACGCCAGTGACCAACGAAGACAAGCGCCTGGAAGAGCACGCCGCTACGCTGCGTAATCTGCGCAAGGATTTCCTGCCGCGTCCGCTGGTGAGCCCCAGCGACCGCGACTTCCGCTTCGTGGAGTAGCACTATCCCCTAGGAGCCCAACAGAGCTGAAGGGCGCGCGACCAATTGGTCGCGCGCCCTTTGAGGTTTACGGAAACCCTTTTAGATCACCGAGTTATTGCCAGCGGCGTGGCTAAACAGTGCAGGCAGGGTGGACTTCCATGCCGTGGTCGCCTCGTCAAGAGAGATCACAACGTCGAAGTCATCATCATGCTGCTTGGCCGGGTCGAGCTCGACCTCCCCGCCGAACGGCAGTGCCGGGTAAATACCAGATCCGAAGCGGATGATCGGCTGGTCCGCAGCGTCACTTACGCCAGTCAGGCCAATCCAGCCGCCGGTCAGTCCGGTCTCGGCCAGGTCGCGCATCAGGTCGCCGTAGTCCTCGCTGCGGACTGCCAGCAAAACGCGGGAGGCCGTCTCAGAGAACAGCCCCACCGCAGCCTGCTGTGCCAGCGTGCGGCCTTCTGCAGTAGCGGACTCATGCTGGCTCAGCAGCGGGTTCACGGCCACTCCCCGACCAGACTGGATTGCCAGTTCAACTACGGCCTGGGATAGGCCGCCTTCAGAGAGGTCATGGGCAGTGACGATCCTGTCGCGTTGGTCGGTGATGAATGCACCCAGGCGCTGTTCCACGGACAGGTCAACCTGTGGAGGCAGGCCTGCCAGCTCATCGTGGACGACTTGCTGCCAGATAGAGCCTCCGAGTTCCTCCCGGGTCTCCGCGCCAACCAGCACCAGGTGGTACTGTTCTTGCTTCTCGTCAGCGGACTGCTTAGGCAGCTGCTGCGGAATACGGCGGGCGCAGTCATCAATGGTGCCCAGCACAGCGATGACCGGGGTCGGCAGGATGGCGGTATCGCCGGTTTGGTTGTAGAAGGAAACGTTGCCACCGGTAACCGGAATGCTCATTTCCTTACAACCATCGGCCAGGCCATGCACGGCCTCGCGGAACTGCCACATGACGGCAGGATCCTCCGGGGAGCCGAAGTTCAGGCAGTTGGAGACAGCGACCGGAGTGGCACCTGTAACCGAGACATTGCGATAAGCCTCAGCCAGCGCCAACTGGGCACCAGTTCGCGGATCCAGGCGGGTGTAACGGCCAGAGGCATCAGTAGACACCGCAATGCCACGACCGGTCTCCTCGTCGATACGCAGTACGCCCGCGTCGGCGTCCTTGGCGGAAACGGTGTTGCCTCGCACGTAGCGGTCGTACTGCTCGGTAATGAACTCGCGGGAGCACAGCGCCGGGGAAGCCGCGAGGTCAAGAATCTGGCCGCGGATCTCCTGGGCGGTCTCCGGCAGTTCGACGCCACGGGCCTCGTTCAGCTGATCCTGCTCAGCCGGGCGCTCGTAGGGGCGCTCGTACACCGGGCCTTCCTCGGCCATGGTGTGTGCCGAGGCATCCACCACGATCTCGCCGCAGTGCTCAATCACAAGGTTCTCGCCGTCGGTGACGCAACCGATATCGGACGCCAGGACATCCCACTTGCGGCAGATCTCCATGAAAGCGTCGACGTGCTCCGGAGCCACGACGGCGCACATGCGCTCCTGCGATTCGGAAGACAGAATCTCCGCTGCGGTCATCCCCTCGGCGCGCAGGTGGACGTTGTCCAGGTTAATGTGCATACCGCCATCGCCTGCGGATGCGAGCTCGGAGGTGGCACAAGAAAGTCCAGCGCCACCGAGGTCTTGAATGCCGACGACCACGCCGGCGCGGTATAGATCCAGGCAGCACTCGATCAGTACCTTCTCTGCGAAGGGGTCGCCTACCTGCACGGCAGGCAGCTTGCGCTCTGCGCCTTCCTCAAAGGTGTCCGATGCCAGGACGGACACGCCGCCGATTCCGTCCAAGCCCGTGCGGGAGCCGAAAAGGATCACTCGGTTGCCCTTGCCAGAGGCAAAGGCCAGCTTCAGGTCCTCAGTCTTCAAAGTGCCCACACACAAAGCATTGACCAGGGGGTTACCCGCGTAGGAGGCGTCAAAAACCGTCTCGCCACCAATGTTCGGCAACCCCAAAGAGTTGCCATAACCGCCCACACCCGCAACTACGCCAGGCAGTACGCGCTGGGTATCTGGCAGGTCGGCTGGGCCAAAGCGCAGCTGATCCATCACGGCCACTGGGCGTGCGCCCATTGCCATGATGTCGCGGACAATACCGCCAACGCCCGTGGCTGCACCCTGGTAGGGCTCCACGTAAGAGGGGTGGTTGTGGGACTCGACCTTGAAGGTGACGGCATGGCCATCGCCGATGTCGATCACGCCGGCGTTCTCACCGATGCCGGCAAGCATCTTGGACTTCATTTCGTCTGTCGTAGTCTCACCGAAGTAACGCAGGTGCGTCTTGGAGGACTTGTACGAGCAGTGCTCGGACCACATTACGGAGTACATGGCTAGCTCCGCATCGGTCGGGCGGCGGCCCAGGATTTCCTTGATGCGTGCGTACTCGTCGTCCTTCAGGCCCAGCTCGTGATACGGCTGCTCCAGGTCCGGGTTGGCCTTAGCGTCGGCGACCGTGTCGTTGTGAATCATGGGGATCGGGTGCTCCTTGTATCAAGAAATTTAGGAAACGAGCGTGGACAGAACCGACTTGAACAGCCCCAGGCCGTCCAGGGAGGGACCCGTCAGCGTTTCAACGGCGTGCTCCGGGTGCGGCATCAGGCCAACTACACGGCCATTTTCACTGCACACACCCGCGATCGAATTGCGGGATCCATTGTGGTTCTCGACATAGCGGAACACCACGCGGCCTTCGCCTTCCAGGCGCTCCAGCGTCTCGTCGCTGGCCTGGAAACGTCCCTCGCCGTGCTTGGAAGGCACCAGAATCTTGGTTCCCTCGGCGAACTGGTTGGTCCAGGCAGTGGAAGTGTTTTCCACGTCTAGGTACACATCGCGGCACACAAAGTGCAGCCCTTCGTTGCGGGTCAAAGCACCTGGCAGTAAGCCGGCCTCCTGCAAGATCTGGAAGCCATTGCAGATCCCCAGAACCGGGGTGCCATGTTCGGCGGCAGCCACGACGGACTTCATTGCCGGGGCGATAGAGGCAATGGCACCGGCGCGCAGGTAGTCACCGTAGGAGAATCCGCCGGGGACAACCACAGCGTCAACATTCTTCAGATCCTCGTCCGCGTGCCACAGCTCCACCGGTTCTGCTCCTGCCAGGCGCACTGCGCGCACGGCATCGACATCGTCGAGAGTGCCGGGGAAGGTGATTACTCCAATGCGGCTGGTCAATTTACTTGGCCTCCGCATCTGCGCCTTCGACGACAACGTCGTAGTCCTCAATCACGGTGTTTGCCAGCAGGTCGGAGGCGATCTTTTCCAGATCTTCACGGGACACTTCCTCGTCGATCTCCAGCTCAAAACGCTTTCCCTGACGTACATCAGCTACTCCGCTGATGCCGATACGTCCGAGGGCGCGGACAACGGCCTGCCCTTGCGGATCGAGGATTTCCTTCTTGGGCATAACGTTGACGACAACACGAGCCATGGCTTCTACATTCTCCCAGCTTTGCGGTATTTTCCCGGTAGGTTACCGCCCCATCGTAACACTGCCGCGCGACAGCTTTTAAGCCACAGATGCCTGCTGGCGATCTGCGTAATCGCGGTAGTTCGCCGACTGGTAGCCGCTTTCCCGCAACAGCTCGAGAATGCGCAGCATATCGCCCGCTACGTCGTCTTTGTCGGCTTTCGCTGCGCTGATGGAAAGGCGGATATCCCGCCCTCGTGTTACGCCGCGACGCACGCTGTTAAGGACGTTTCGACGCCACCACTTCACCGATCCGAACCCGTCGCCAAACGCGAGTACGCGCACTGGGTAACGATCGTCATGGGAAAGATCCCGGATGGTGTACGCATCCGCCGCCACGTCGAACCCGACCTTAGCGGCGGCCTGCAGTGCGTCCTCCGACGCCAGCCAACGGGTCGGCGCAAATACCTTCGGGGCTAGCCCGAGCGCGTCCAGCTGGCGGGTAGCTGCGGAGAGCCGCAGGGTCGCCTCGTGCTGACCAAGCCGGTGGAACTCCCCCTTATCGCTTGCCCCACCGAGCGGCCCTAAACCGCCGAGCAGCAGTTCGTGCCCACGGGCAGCGGAATCGTGAACCAATTCCAACGTCGCCCGGTCGTCCTTTAGCCTCCAATCCGGCCCCTGCACCGTAAGCACAAGTCCCGCGTGGATTTCCAGAGCGCGGGCGGCATCCCGCATCCGCTCGGCCGCGGTGACGGTGGCCCGGCGCAATCCCGTGATCGTCAGCAACACACGAGGGGCGCGCTGGGTGCTGAGGTTGGACTGTACGGGGTTCATAGCTGCATAGATTTCCCCACCCAAATGAACGGCAGGTAACGCCAACCCTACATTTGGTTGTCGAGTTGTTGAAAGCTAGCCGAGCAGTTCGGTAGCTCCCATTTTGTCCAGTTCCCAGGCGGTCTCGAAGGCCGCTTGGCGCCATTTGGCATAGCGGCCAGAAACGCCACCATGGCCCGCTTCCATGTCGATGTGCAGTAGCACCCGATCTCGGGGATTATCGGCACCGTTACCCGACTTGTCGGCTCCCACCTCACGCAACTTGGCGACCCATTTCGCTGGCTCCACGTACAACACACGGGTGTCATTGAGGCTGGTCACAGCCAAAATCGGTGGGTAGGTCAGATCGGCGGAAACATTTTCGTAGGGCGCGTAGCCTGCCATGTAGTCATAGACTTCCGGGTCGTGGAACGGGTCTCCCCATTCATCCCATTCCGTCACGGTCAGTGGCAGTTCTGGCATGAGCATGCTCGTCAACGGATCCACGAAGGGAACGACAGCCTCAATGCCCGCAAAGCGATCCCCCGCCATGTTCGCCACTGCACCCATTAGCATGCCGCCAGCGGAGCCGCCCTCGGCCACCATCTGCTCACGGGTGGTCATTCCCTCGCGCAGCAAGTGGTCTGCGACGGCCACAAAGTCCGTAAACGTGTTTCGCTTTTCCAGCCCCTTGCCGTGGTCGTACCACAAACGCCCCATTTCGCCGCCGCCACGGACGTGCGCAATAGCGTATACCACGCCACGGTCTAGCATGGACAGACGGAACAGAGAGAACCCAGGGTCAATGCAGTTTTCGTAGGAGCCGTAACCGTACAGCAGCACCGGGTTCGGCTGGTTCACATCCACGTCCGTGCGGTGAATCAGGGAGACCGGAATGCGCGCACCGTCTTCGGCGGTCGCCCACAGCCGCTGGGAGGTGTACTGCGTGGGGTCGAACTCCCGGCCATCGGGATCGGCCAGCACCTGCTGCTCCTTGCGCAGGATCCTCTCGCCCGTTGCCAAGTCAATGTCGTAGACCCGGGGTGGCGTGGTGAAGGCAGTGTAGGCCACACGCAAAACCGGACTGTCCCATTCGCTATTGCCGACAGTGCCGACCCCACAGAGTTCCCCGGGGAATTCGATCCGTTCGAACTCGCCGAAGGCCGGGGTGGAAGACTCGCCGGTCGAGGTGTCGGCGTCACCAAGCTTCATGATGTAGCTGGTCTCCAGCGCATTTTCCCGAGCTTCGAGGACGATGTGGTCGCTGAAGACATCTACGCACTCCAGTCGCGCATCCTCACGGTGCGGCACTAGCGCTTGCACGTCGTTCCAAGAGGCGATCTGGCCAGTTGGGTGGTACCCGAGTTCACTGTTCGCACCTGTCTTGTTGTGCAGCACCAGCCACAGATCCTGACCACCCACGATTGCATGGTCCACCGCGTACTCCACATCAGACTCGCGCGGGATAATGCAGGTCAGCTCAGCATTCGGATCTTCCAGATCGAGGTACCACACGTCACTGGTCACCTTCGACCCCGTATGGACCAGCAGGTAACGCTCAGAGCGAGTGGTTGCCACGCCGGTCCAAAATCGTTCGTCGTCTTCGCGGTACACCAGCTCGTCTCTATCGACGCCCTCACCGACTGTATGGCGCCAGATCTCGTGTGGTCGCCACGCTTCATCGACACGCTGGTAGTACACGGTATCCTTACCGACCCAGGTGGCGCCGTAGAAGACGTCCTCGATCTCGTCTTCCAAGTCTTCCCCCGTCGTGAGGTCGCGGATGCGCAGGGTAAAGCGTTCGGAACCAGTCTCGTCGACCGAGTAAGCCAGGCGCGTGCCGTCTTTGGTGACGCTAGCCGCGCCCAGGCTGAAGAACTCTTTGCCTTCGGCGAGAGCGTTGCAATCCAGGAAGGTTTCCTCGCCCGGCGCGGGAGTGCCGGGTTCGATGGCCGGTGGGGTCCAGTCGTCCTTGTCCGTGATGGGAACCCGGCACATGGTGCCGTAACTCTTGCCCTCTTCGGTGCGGGAGAAGTACCACCAGCCCTCGGAACGGACCGGCAAGGACATGTCCGTCTCCTGCACGCGAGCCTTAACCTCATCGAAGAGTCGCTCCTGTAGGGGTTTGAGGTGGGCTGTCTGCTGGACGGTCCAGGCGTTTTCCGCCTCCAGGTGCTGGCGCACCTCGGGGTTGTCTTTCTCGCGCAGCCATTCGTAGTTATCCACGAACTCGCGGCCATGGAAGGTGCGGTTGTGCGGCACTTTCTTCGCAGTTGGCGGGGCGGTAATTGGATTGCTGTTTGTTTGGGGCGCGTCGTTAATAGGCATACGCGCCATGCTACTCAGACTAAGTAGTCAGGACTTTAAGCCCCTTTTGAGCCCGCTAGAAGGCCTTTAGACACACTGGCCGATCCAGTCGGAGAAGCGTTTGCCCGAGAGCTTCTCGTAGGCCTCGATGTAGCGGGAACGAGTCGCCTCCACAACAGAACCCGGCAGCGGCGGCGGGGGTGTGCCCTCCGACTTATCCCAGCCGGACTTCGGGCCAGTCAGCCAATTGCGCACGTACTGCTTGTCGAAGCTGGGCTGTACCTTGCCCTCTTCGTAGCCTTCGGCGGGCCAGTAGCGGGAAGAATCCGGGGTGAGAACCTCGTCGGCCAACACAAGGGTGCCGTCGGCATCCAGGCCGAACTCGAACTTGGTGTCCGCCAGGATCAGGCCGTGCTCCTCGGCGATAGCTGCGGCCTTCTTGTAGATGGCCAGGGTGGCGTCGCGCAGTTCGTTGGCGCGCTCCTCGCCCAACTCCTCAACAACGACGTCGAAGCTCACGTTCTCGTCGTGCTCGCCCAGCTCTGCCTTCGTCGCCGGGGTAAAGATCGGCTCCGGCAGGCGCGATGCCTCAACCAACCCCTCGGGTAGTTCCACACCACACACACTGCCGGTTTCCTGATATTCCTTCAGGCCGGAACCAGTCAGGTAGCCACGCGCCACGCACTCGAAGGGGATCATATCCAGCTTCTTACACAGCATGGCCCGGCCAAGAACGTACTCGGGGATCCGCTCGTCATCCAAAGCACCGGCCAGGTGGTTGGGGAAATCGAGCTCATCGAAGAAGAAGGCGCTCACGGCAGTGAGCACTCGTCCCTTGTCGGGGATTTCCGTTTCAAGGACGTAGTCATAAGCACTGATCCGGTCGCTGACAACCATCAACAGGTTATCCTCATCGACCTCGTAGATCTCTCGCACTTTACCTGCGGAATGATGCTCGTACTCGCACAGTTCTGGACGCATGAGTAGACAGTGTAGCCCTGTACTAGGCTTTTGACTATTTATGCCCAGAACCTTGCGGGCGATCAGCGTTTCCGCTGCTAGTGAATGCTTAGGATTCGCTAGAGAATCTCCCCCGGCGCATATGCCGCAGCCTCCGGGTGGCGCCCAGTGACATCCCCAATGCGTGCCAAGACTCGGGAAACCTGCGACTCTGCCGCGCCGATGAAGGCGTGGCGGTCAGCCAACGCGTCCTCAAGCTGCGGCTCATCCAGTGGGAAGCGGTCGTCGCTGGCAAGACGCTGCACCAGGTCTTGGTCACCACCGTTTTCGCGCATATTCAGCGCTACAGCCACGGCGTGCTCCTTAATTAGCTCGTGGGCCGTCTCGCGGCCTACTCCGGCGCGCACCGCGGCCATCAGGATGCGTGTAGTAGCCAGGAACGGCAAGTAGCGCTCCAGTTCGCGGTCGATCATCGCCGGGAAAACCCCGAACTCGTCCAGGACGGTCAGGAAGGTCTCACACATGCCGTCGAAGGTGAAGAAGGCGTCGGGAAGAGCAACACGGCGAACCACAGAGCAGAACACGTCGCCTTCATTCCACTGTGCACCGGCCAGATCCGCTGCCATGGTCAGGTAGCCGCGCAGCAGAATCTGCATTCCGCCTACGCGCTCGCAGGAGCGGGCGTTCATCTTGTGCGGCATCGCGGAAGAGCCAACCTGGCCTTCCTTGAAGCCTTCCGTGACGGTCTCGTTCCCCGCCATAAGGCGGATCGTCATTGACAGGGAGGACAGCGCGGCGCCAACCTGCACCAGGGCGCTTAGCGCGTCCATATCCAGGCTGCGTGGATAAACCTGTCCGACGGAGTCAAAGACCCGAGAGAAGCCCAGGTTTTCGGCGATGGTGCTCTCCAGCGCCGCCAACTTGGATTCGTCCCCGCCGACCAGATCCAGCATGTCCTGGCTGGTACCCATTGGGCCCTTGATGCCACGCAGCGGGTAGCGGTCCAGCAGATCCTCGATGCGCTCCAGCCCCACCAGTAGCTCATCCGCGGCGGAAGCAAAGCGCTTGCCCAAGGTAGTTGCCTGGGCGGCAACGTTGTGAGAACGGCCTGCCATCACCAGAGACTGGTTCTCGGCTGCCCGTCGGCCAATGCGCGCCAGCACGGCAACAGCCTTGTCGCGGGCGAGCTGTAGGGAGCTAAAGATCTGTAGCTGCTCCACGTTCTCCGTCAGGTCGCGGGAGGTCATGCCCTTGTGAATGTGCTCCTGGCCGGCCAGCGCATTGAACTCTTCAATACGCGCCTTCACATCGTGGCGGGTAACCTTCTCACGATCGGCGATGGAATCCAGGTTGACCTGGTCGATCACCTTTTCGTAGGCCGCGATAGCTTCGGCTGGAACATCCACTCCGAGGGATGCTTGGGCCTTCATGACTGAGATCCAGAGCTTACGCTCCATGATGATCTTGTCCTCTGGCGACCAGATGGCGGTCATCTCCGGAGAGGCGTAGCGATTGGCAAGGACGTTGGAAATCTTTTTCTTAGCAGGCACGCCCCCGAGTTTATGCGCACTGCATAATTTTCGGAATCCGCGCCCGCCCAGCGCCCGCCCCGGCCCTGCCTCGGCTCCGCAGGCTAACTATCCGCGAACTTGTCCAAATCCTTTACCCGCCCCGCGGCGATCAAAATATCGCCAGAGCGGATCACATAGCCTGCCGGCGGGGTGGAAAAGTTTTCGTCTGCGCAACGTACTGCGACGATCGCAATTCCCTCTGGGGTTTCCTCGATCTTGCGCCCGTGCATACACAACGGTGGCGCGAGCTTCGCCATGGCAAAGTCACTGTCGAATTCGATGTATTCCTGGATATGCCCTGCAATGAGGTGAGCCACGCGCCGTCCGGTGTCCCGCTCCGGGCGCACGACGTGGTGCACACCGATCTGTGTCAGGATCTTTGCGTGCGCCTGATTGTCGGCCTTAGCCCAGACGTTCGGTACGCCCAGATCCATCACGGCTGATGCTGTAAGTAGTGACGCCCCCATCTCCGAGCCGATACCGATCACAACTCGTTCTGCGTCTTGCACACCGAGCTGTCGCAGCGCGTCCTGGTCAGTTGTTTCTGCGATCACAGCGTGAGTCAGCAGCGGAGCAGCTTTCGCCACGACCGCTTCGTCAACGTCGATCCCCAGGACTTCCACACCAGATTGGACTAGCTCTTCCCCCAAAGCCATACCAAAACGACCGAGGCCGATGATGATAACTGGAGGATTACTTGGGCGGGAAAGGAACTTAGCCAATGAACGGCCTTTCTACTGGGAAGGAATAGAGGCGTTGATTAGTACGAGCAGCCAGCGCCGCGACCACAGTGATGGGGCCGATACGGCCAACGTACATCAGAACAACGAGCCATATACGGGCGAAATCAGGCAGGTCGGGGGTAATACCGGTAGTCAGCCCCACGGTAGCGAACGCCGAAATGACTTCAAACGTGATTTGGTGCGAGTGGTACTGAGGCAGCAGCAATTGCAGCCCCATGATGGATCCCGCGACGATCAGGAAGGCCATCATGAACACAGCCATGGCTTGGCGGACAATGCGTCCTGGAATACGCCTGCCGGCTACCAGCAACTGTTCGTCGCCGCGCACCTCCGCGATTAGCACTGCAACCAGCACCGCGGCGGTCGTCACCTTCACGCCACCTGCGGTACCGCCGGAACCACCGCCGATGAACATGAGGAAATCGGTCAGCATCAACGAGGAAGGACGCAAGCTCGAAAGATCGACCGAGTTGAAACCGGCAGTGCGGGAAGACACGGAGTGGAAAAACGCTGCCTGCACAGCCGACCAGGGTGACAGCTCACGGAGGCTATTCGTCCACTCCATCACTGCAAATCCAACTGTTCCAATTACCAGCAGAATAGCCGTGCCAATCAGGGTAAAGATCAAGGTCAGAGAGCGTGGGCGCTTCACGTTAGAGCGCCAACGTGCCCTGATTTCGAGGAGCACCGGGAAGCCCAAGCCACCGATGATAATGCCTGCAGCAATGGGCAGAATAATGCCCGCGTCATTGACATAGGGCACGAGGTTATTGGATCGCAGACCGAAGCCAGCGTTGTTGAACGCGGAGATCGCATGGAAAACGCCCTCCCACACTGCAGGCAGAAAGTCATAGCCGTACTGAGTGGCGAAACGAAGGGTGAGGATGATTGCGATGACCAGCTCAATTGCCAGGGAGAAGCCGACGGTGCCGAGGATGACGGTGCGAATTTCGCCAAGATCCCTTCCGCGTTGTTCCGCCGCAGCGCGTAGCCGCCCTTTGACGCCCATCCGTCCAGCGAGCACATAACTCACTACTGTGGCCAGTGTCATGATGCCGAGGCCACCCACCTGAATCAGCGACATGATTACCACTTGTCCGAAATGGGACCAGTAGGTGGCGGTATCCACAACCGTGAGCCCCGTAAGGCACGTGGCTGACGTTGCGGTAAATAGAGCGGTCGTGAATTCCGGGCTTTCCGGTCCGCTGCGTGCGATGGGCAGAAGAAGCAGCAGGGTGCCGGCAAAGATCAATAGCAGGAAGCTGACCGAGACCAGCTGTGCGGGGCTAAAACCTCGCCGACGATTATCGCCAGGGTGTGTAATCACAAGTCGCTACTTTAAACCTATTGCGCTAAGTGCGAAACCCTAACGGAATCTTTACACGAGAGTTTTCTCTCACACTTCTGCCGCAGTGAAAAACGTACGAAAATCACCCGTGCTTAGACGGAAATACGACCCTCAACTGCCGGAAGAGCGATATCCGTGCGGTAGTGCGAGCCTTCCAATTGGATTCCCTTTAGCGTGTCATATGCGTGCTCACGCGCTTCTGCGAGCGTGGCGCCGGTAGCGATGACGTTCAGCACGCGTCCGCCGGCGCTGACCAACTGACCGTCTTTTTCCGCTACGCCTGCGGCCAATACTCCGCGGGATTCGCTGCCTGGCTCTGCACCAGTGATCGGCTGGCCTGTGACGGGGCTGGCCGGATAGTTCTCTGTGGCCAGTACCACGGTCAGGGCGTAGCCTTCCTCCCACTCCAACGGTGGCAGTTGATCCAAGGTGCCCGTAGCCACTGCGTTCAGCACCTCGCCCAGCGGGGTCTTCAACAGGCGCAGCACCGCCTGGGTCTCCGGGTCGCCAAAGCGGCAGTTGAATTCCACCACAGCGGGTCCTTCACTACCCCAGGCCAGACCTGCGTACAGCAGGCCGTTGAAGGGCACGCCCTCAGCAACCATTTGTTTAGCAACGGGTTCGACTACCTCCGTCACAATGCGTTGCACGCCGTCCTCGGGCAGCCATGGCAGCGGGGTGTATGCGCCCATGCCGCCGGTATTCGGCCCTTCGTCGTTGTCTCCGACGCGTTTGTGGTCCTGGGCTGGCAGCAACGGAACAACTGTCTCGCCATCGACGAGGCAGAACAAGGAAACCTCGGGGCCGTCCAAGAAGCTTTCCAACAGCACGGGGTTGCCACCAGCATGTACGGCCTGGATGTGTTCCAAGGCCTCCGCCCGGTCGCCCGTGACTACGACGCCCTTACCGCCAGCCAGTCCATCGTCCTTGACGACATAAGTGGGGCCGAATTTGTCGAGGGTGGCGTCAATAAAAGAATCGCTAGACCCGACGGGGACGGCGACGGCCTCAGCCGTACGGACCTGCGCCTTGGCCATGATGTCTTTCGCGAAGGCCTTCGAGCCCTCAATCTTTGCCGCAGCAGCCGACGGGCCGAACGCTGCGAATCCCGCGGCGCGTAGCTCATCGGCTACACCGGCTACTAGGGGAATCTCAGGGCCGATCACCACAAGGTCTGCCTCGATCTCCCGAGCCAGCTCTACCGGATCACCCTCTGCATGCACAGTGGCTACTGCTGTCATGCCGGCGTTACCCGGGCTCACGTGTACCTGCTCGACGGATGGATCCTGGGACAGGGAATAAGCCAGCGCGTGCTCGCGGGCACCGCTGCCGATTACAAGAATGCGCATGGTTCCCAGTCTAGCGAAGCTGACCCCCACCACCAGAAAGGTTTAACGCGCTAACATCGGCAGCATGGCTACGGTATTCACGAAAATCCTGAACGGTGAGATCCCCGGTCGCATCGTTTACCGCGACGAAACAGCAGCAGCGTTTTTGACCATCGAGCCCGCGGCCTATGGCCACACGCTGGTCGTACCGGTTAAGGAGGTCGACCGATGGACCGATTTGGACGCGGCTACCTGGGCGCACTGTAACGAAATTGCCCAGCTGGTGGGCAAGGCCGTGGTGGATGGTTTTGACGCCCCGCGGGCCGGCTACCTCATTGCCGGTTTCGAGGTGCCACATGCCCATATCCACATTTTCCCGGCCTCTGACATGTCCGGCTATAGCCTGCAAAATGTGATGCGGATGGATGAGACTGATCCGGAAAAGATGGATGAGTCCGCCGACAAGATCCGCAAGGGGCTGCTTGCCCAGGGAGTAGACGAGGCGAAGGTTCCTTCCGCTTAGACCCAATCCAGCTCTAGCTATACATCAGCTACACGCCCCAGCACCCTCGACGATTTATCGCGGTGGATAACCAGTGGAAAACGACAGCAAAGCCGACGACGCTCACGACATCGCAACCCCGAAGGTTGGCTCGGAAGTTGACCCGGAACTCGACCTTGAGGAATTAGCCGAGGTTGATCCCCCAGCGGGCGCAGCCGTGGAAGCTGAAATGAAAGAAACTGCGGATGGTGGTTCCGCCGCCAGCCCCGGCAGTTTCGACAGTTACGACGGTTACAACAACGGTGACGGTGACGCCGACTATGATCCTGTCAACGCCGGTGATGTCATTGGTGAGGGGCCGGACAATCGCAGCTGGTTGAGCCGTCTCGGTAGCGGGATGGCCAGCGGTATCTCCAGTACCGGCCGCTTCCTCTGGGATATTCCCGGACGGATGAGCCGCCCTCAACTACCGCAGCTACGCGGCGCCATCCCCGATCCGCCGCTTGGCGCCCGCCAGGTCTCCCCCGGCTATGCCGACGACCTTTGGCAAGCACGCCCCACCATTGATCGCCCTTATCCTGTGATCCTTATCCACGGAACCATCAGTTCGAAAAATGTCTGGCAGAACCTGGTTCTGCGCCTACGTGAGGACGACTTCGTGGTGTTCAGTCCGGACTACGGTGTGCATGGCACCCAGGACATTCCCACTTCCGCCCAGGACATTGGCGCCTATATTGAACAGGTTTTGGCCGCCACGGGGGCGGAGGCTGTGGACATTGTGGGGCATTCCCAAGGCGGATTGCTGGCACGCTATTGGATCAATGAGCTCGGTGGTGAGGACTATGTCCACCACCTCATCACTCTCGGCGCCCCACACCAGGGCACCACACTCATGGGCATGCTCGGCAATATGTTCACAACCGACATGAGCCAGCGCGTGGCAGCCGCCACTATTCGGCGGATCTTCGGCGCAGCGGGTATGCAACAGGTCATTGGTTCGCCATTGATGGAGACGCTTGCCGCGTCCCCTGAGACCCGCAATCACATTCGATACACCTGCTACGCCACGCGGAACGACGCGACCGTCGTACCCCACGAAAACGCTTTCCTGGGTGACCGCCAGCCCACGGTCCCCAGCGACCATGAAGATTTTCACCTCGAAGACGGCCATTCGAACGATACAGGCGAGGCCATCATCACGAATTACTTCTTACAGGATCTCGGCGTATCCAAATGTAAGCATGAGGAATTACCAACTAATCCGGATGTGCAGGACATCGTCCACTTGGCATTGCTCGACGGCCTAGAAGAACACGATACGGAGGCTTAGCCCCCGTACTCTCCCCGAACGCTATTCCGCCTCGGGAGCCTCAGGCAGTTCGATGCGGAACCGTGTGCCCTCGCCTACTGTGCTATCCACGGAGACTGTTCCACCATGTGCAGCCACCAGCCCCTTAACGATCGACAGCCCCAGACCCGAACCACCCGAAGCACGGGAGCGTGACACGTCCGGGCGGTAGAACCGTTCAAATAGGTGCGGCAGATCCTCCTCCGGGATGCCTTGCCCGTTATCCTCCACGTCTACGATCACACGGCCATCGCGTTGATCCAGACGCAGAGTCACTTCCGCATCCTCTCCGGCATGCCGCAGAGCATTGGTAACCAAATTGCCGAATACCTGGTGCAACCGGTTCACGTCGCCAATAACCAGGGGTACCTCTCCCGTTTCATTGACCACATGTACCATGCGGTTCGAGAAACCTGCACGCGCTGACTCTGCTGTTTCCAGCACTAGTTCCAGCATGTCCACCCGTGCTTTGTCCAATGGGCGCCCCTCGTCCATGCGGACCAGTGCCAGGAGATCCTCGACCAGTAGACTCATGCGGCCAGCCTCTTCGGAAATGCGGTCGATGACCATGGGGGCGTCATCAGTAGCACCGGATTGGTACAGCTCCGCGTAGCCTCGCACCGACGTCAGCGGGGTGCGCAGTTCATGCGAGGCGTCGCCGATGAAACGGCGCATCGATGCCTCAGATTTGCGCGCCTGCTTCTCCGAAGCGCCGATGGCCACGAATGCCGCTTGAATCTGTGCGAGCATTTTATTGAGAGCCTGCGCAAGCCGTCCGACCTCCGTGTTGGGTCGCCAGTTCGGGACGCGCTGCCCGAGGTCGCCGTTCGAAATTTTTGACGCCGTCAGTTCCACCTCGTTCAACGGGCGTAACGCGCGACGAACCAGATACATCGACGCCAGAATGACGAATGCGATCACCGTCAAGCCGATAAGTACCTGAAGTAGGACGAGGCGGGAAATAATGTGCTCTTCTTCCTCCAGCGGCAATGCAACGATAGTGATCGTCCCATCATCGTTTCGGAAGCTAGTGGCCCGCCAACTGATACGAGAACCGGAATCCTCGCGGGAACCGACGGTGACAGGCATGGTCGGTTTGCCCAGCCCGCGAATTTCGGGGCGAGCTGTCACGGGAGAGTTGAAGTATTCGTAGGAAATATTGTCGTCAACTACCAAGACATAAAAGTCGCTCGGCGGTCGGGTTACTCCGGTGACGGGATTCGGAAGCTGCTGGTTAAGCACGCCGAAGCCTTCGAGGCCGAGGGAGTGTCCGCTTGAGGAACCAGCGATCCCGTCGGATTCTAGTTCATTCTGAGTATCGCTATTGTTTTGTTCGCTCTGCGTACCGCTGTTTCCGTCGACCAGGCCCGATCTGTGAGCCCAACCATTCGTGGCCTGATCCAGCTGCTCGTCGACTCTTTGGATCAGGAAGCGCTGCAGGGTGGTGGTCACAGATACGCCAGAAACCGTTAAGCCCATCGCAACCAAGACGGCGATGACCACGACCAATGAGATTCGTAGCGGGTAATGGGAAAGGAAATGCCCCGGATGCCCCGAACGCACCGGGACGGCTGATGCAGGGGAAGCGGGGTTGACTGCAGAATTTGCAGAGGAATTTGCAGGTGACGACATAGAAATGCGCAGAATCTAAAAACTAAGACCGCGGCTTGCGAAGCACATACCCCACGCCACGCACTGTCTGGATCAGGTGGGGCTCTTCCTTATCAATTTTGCGACGCAGGTAGGAGACATAGGATTCGACAACATTGCCGTCCCCACCGAAGTCGTAATTCCACACGTGATCCAGGATCTTGGACTTGCTCAGCACAACCTCGGCGTTGATCATCAGGTAGCGCAAGAGTTTGAATTCAGTCGGGGAAAGATCGACGACCTCACCAGCTTTGGTGACCTCATGCATGTCGTCATTGAGGGTGATGTCCTCGTAGGTAATGAGACTGGATTCCCGCTCATCGTCCGGAGAGACTCGGCGCAGGATCACCCGCAGCCGGGTAATCACTTCTTCGAGGCTAAAAGGCTTGGTCACATAATCATCTGCACCGATTGTGAGGCCGTGGATACGATCTTCCACTCCATCCTTGGCTGTAAGGAAGAGCACCGGAGCTTCGTGACCGGCGTCGCGGAGCTTGTTTAGCAGAGTAAATCCATCCATGCTGGGCATCATCACGTCCAGGATGAATGCATCCGGCTTGTAAGTATTCGCCAGTGCCAGTGCGTCCTGGCCGTTGTCGGCCGTTTCAACGTCGAAACCTTGAAACTTCAGGCTCACTTTGAGGAGATCAGAAATATTGGCCTCGTCATCGACAACGAGTACCTTCACCGGCTGATTGTTTGGCATGGTCATGCACCTCATTGTGCTGCAGAGAATTAGCGTCTGTCTGCATGATAGCTGGATGTCAGCTGTGAACAATGTAGAGGTTTAGCTACCTCTTGCAGTCCATAATTCCTAAAGAAATCCTCATTCAGTACGCCTTTTAAGAGTTAGACCCATTAAGCTGTGCCTATGACGAAATCTACCTCTCACTCTCTCCGCCGCCGCATCGCTGCTGTCGGTGCTGCAACCATGATGGCAGCAACCCTGGGCACCGGCGCTGCGTCCGCTGCTCCCCTCGGTTCCTCCCAGCAAGACATCAACAACATCGTTCTAGGTGCACGCGACAACGTCCACAACGGAACCCGTGGACTGCCGGCACCTGTCCGTGGCCAGATCAATCGCGCAGCTGACGACGCTGCAAACTTCCTCGCCCCTGGCGCCCTGGCTGCTCGCGAGCGCGCCAACAAGCCAGCGCCACGTCCGGCTCCTGCCCCGAAGCACCGCCCCGCCCCGGCTCCGCGCAAGAGCCCGTGCCCGGCTAACGCCCGTGGCTGCGTAAGCCTGCGCGATCAAACTGCATGGCTGCAGCGTGGCGGCAAGACCAGCTACGGCCCGGTGAAGGTTTCCACCGGCAAGCGTGGCTACGAGACCCCGAAGGGCTGGCACGTTATCACCCGCAAGGTGAAGAACGAGGTTTCCCGCACCTACGGCAACGCCCCGATGCCATACTCCGTGTACTTCACTAACAACGGCCACGCCTTCCACCAGGGCTCCCCGAACGTGATGTCTCACGGCTGCATCCACCTGGCCGCCCCTCACGCTCAGAACTTCTTCAACGCTCTGAACGTCGGCGACCGGATCTACATTTACTAAGATCCCCTGCCGGCTCCTGGCCGTCGCCGGCGCATACTCCCACCCCCAGCGCGAGCACCACGCTTCGCCCTGGGGGTTTGTTTCGCTACGCTGAGATATATGACTTCTCACGCTGATTCCCCCATTGAGTTCACGTTTCGTCGAGCGGTCGAAGCCGACCGTCCATTCATCCACAAAATGAACGAGGAAACGGATACCTGGGGTGACCCGGAGCGGGGATTTTCGGAGACGTTCGACGAGGACACTGTCTTTTATGTGGATGGCTGGACTGAGGGACAAGGTGGCGTCATCGTCGAAGAAAACGGCGAGGCCATCGGCGCTGCGTGGTTGCTTGACTCTTCAAAAGAGCATCATGGTTACGGGTTTGTCTCCGAGGAATATCCAGAGGTAGCAATCGCCATGGCGCCTGGCAACACAGGCAAGGGGTTGGGTACAAAGCTAATGCAAGCTGTACTTGACCAAGCAAAGGCAGACGGCAAGCCGGGAGTAAGCCTTTGCGTGGTGTTTGGCAACGACCGGGCGAAGCACGTGTACGAGAAGATCGGTTATGTCGACAAGGGCGTGGACGAGGCCGAGCACGCGCACGTCATGCTGTACACCTTCGACTAGAAAAGGTGCCGGGGTAGACTCCGAGCCCGGGTTGCACCGGTGCTACTAGGATTCGCTTGGTGGCACAGCAAGGCTGGCTAGGTATTCCTCCGGGGTTTCAAAGAGATCGTCCCATCCTTCCTCTAGGATGCTGTGCGGCTGCCAGACCATTCGAACAGAAATAGGCCCCGTAGTGAGCCCCTTTGCAGTGCTATCCCATACGGGATGCAAACCGTTGCACTTCAGCGAATCGATAATGACTTGCGCCGCCTCTTCCACCTGCTCCGTCATCGACCGGACATAGAAATCGATGCTTACTTCCTGAAAATCAATCCCGTCTGCCATTTCGAAGGGGATCAGCGCTTCGCCGAGCTCATCGCCATCACTTTCGCTCGATCCCCAGTCATCAAAAACCAAGACTTCTACCCTTTTGGCTCGCATTTCCAGGATGGAACAGTACAGTCGGTCAAAATCGGTAGTCGCGAGAGCCCATGCTTCCATTTCAGCATTCAACTGCTGAGCTATATCAGCCAGGTATTCATTGGCGAAGTCATAAAGTGTCGTCTTTTCTTTCCCATGAACACCTTCTTCCCGGACTGGCAGTTGCTTTAATCGCTGCTCCCAATCGTCAGGAAAGTACAGTTCTACTTGGGGATTAACAAGATCGTTTGCAAGCCGGGCGAGACTTGATGTTCCAGATATAAGCTCATTGCGAAGCCAAAGGTTTAGCTTTTGAGCTTCCTCTACAGACAGTAAATCTGCGATTCTTTGTGGTGAGTGTTGATTGTTAGTCACACCAAAAGAGTACCCCTGAATTTGGAGCCGGCGACGAGAATCGAACTCGCACTCTCAGCTTGGGAAGCTGATGTTCTACCACTAAACTACGCCGGCGTTTCTGGCAACGGAGTGGCGCTTTAGGCCACACCGGATCCAGATGAGCTGGAGACGAGACTTGAACTCGCAACCTACGGTTTACAAGACCGTTGCGCTACCGATTGCGCCACTCCAGCAACAATCCATCTTCGAAGTCCGCAAGAAACAACGCCCCTTGCAGATGATGGACTTTCCCAGCCTAGCAAGCGATCCGCGAGAACATTAAAACGGTCCCGGCATTTCACCGTTGAGCTGGGCAAATGTGCGCCTGTGAAAACTCTTTCGCCCCCATGTACGGTATGAGGGTGTCTAGTTTCATGTCGAGGGCGTTAAAGAAGAGCTCTGACCTGCTTTTTTCTGGCAACAGAGCGACCATCGATGCTATCCGCCTAGCTCCGCCACCGTCACCACTGGCGCCGGTGGATCTTTCCGACCCGGTAAAGACTCATGCGGTAATGGATCTCGCCGCCCGAATCGGCGATCAACTCCTCACCGCAGGCAGCAGCAACTCAGATGCGAAGGCGCAGATCCGAAGCATCATGAGCGCCTACGGCCTGAACAACACCCACGTCGACATCACGTTGAACACGATCTACATCTACTCGCGTTTCAACGAGAACACTCCCCCGACAAACATGTTTCGCGTTGTGCGGCAGCTGTCTACAGATTTCTCCCGTATCACAGAGGTCGATCGCCTAATCCGCTCGATCGTTGCGGGAGCCACCCCGTTGGAAATGGCACAGAAGATTCTCTTCGACATTGAGACTTCCCTGCTGCCGTATAGGAACCGTTATGCACTGGCCAGCTGGGGCGGGTTCGCGGCTGCCGTCGCGTTGCTGCTCGGCGGTGGTTGGGCCGTGGCCATCGTCGCAGGTATCACAACGATCTTCACGATGTTTGCGAATGCCTGGTTGGCTTCGAAGTCCTTGCCGTTGTTCTTCCAAAACGTGTTGGGTGGTTTCGCCGCCGTAATTCCCGCAGCCGTCACCTACTCGATTGCGGATCGAATCGATTTCTACTTGCCACCTTCATTGATCATCGGTTCCTCGATCGTTGCGCTACTCGCAGGTTTGACGCTAGTTCAGGCGCTACAGGACGGAATCACTGGCGCCCCGGTCACATCGGCCGCCCGCTTCTACGAAACGTTGCTTCAAACCGGCGGCATCATCACTGGCATTGCAGCTGGTATTCAGATGATGGCCATTATGGGCATTACCCTGCCGCCGCTGGACACGACGCATACATCGGGCGTGCTGGGGTCTGTGACAATTCAGATCATCTCCGGTGCTGTCGCCACGGGATTCTTCTGCAGTGCGTGCTTCTGTGAGCGCCGCGCCACGGTAGTCGCAAGTCTGACTGCGTTGATCGCTTCACTCGCCCTGTTCAGCGTGACGACTTTATTGGAATGGCCCGGTACCTTCGGCATTGCCCTGGCCGCGCTGGTTGTCGGCCTGGCCGGTGGTCTGCTCTCCCGTCGCTATATGATTCCTCCGCAGATCACCGCGGCTGCTGGCATCACGCCTTTCCTGCCCGGTTTGGCGTTGTACCGTGGCATGAGTTCGGTGCTCAACGACCAATTCGTAGTCGGTATGTCTAACCTCGGTTTCGCGCTGACTACCGCCACTGCACTGGCTGCTGGCGTGGTGCTCGGCGAATGGATCGCCCGCCGTATTCGCCGTCCGCGGATCCTACATCGCTACCAGCAGTTCCGACGCCCCAACGTGGGTTCGCGCCGAGCACCCCAGCAGAAGCCACGGATGGGCACAGATGGACGCGTTCGCCAGCCGCTGCACTGGCGTCGCCGCCGAAGGAGCACGTCAAAGAGTATGTGGCAGTTGGATAGTGAAATGCGGGCGTCAGAAGGCGAACTCGAGAAACAACAAGACCACCCGACAGGAACGAGCGAACAGTAAATCGCGTAAAATATCTAAAGTTGAGACTTAAGTTCCGTACGTCGACTGTGTAGAAATGGGGTCAGGCTCGTGCCTCCGAAGGTCACCGACAACCGTTCCGCTAATAATGAATCCCTGCATGCGGTGGAAGCAGAAACGGCTCAGGCTGCGCAGCGCATCGTTGCGACCTACTCCGAGGACTTCCTCGATGCAGCGACCTTGATGTGCATGCTGGGCGTGGAGCCGGAGGGGCTAATCCACCGCCGCGTGGTCGCTGAACTGGAAGAAGCGGAGCAGGAGGCCAAGAAATCCACCCGCAAGACCACCAAGAAGTCGGCGAAGAAGACTGCGAAAAAGACGACAAAGAAGGCCGCGGCAAAGAAGGCCGCGGCAAAGAAGTCGACGAAGAAGACCGCCAAGAAGTCCACCAAGAAAACGGCGAAGAAGGCAACCAAGGCCAGCGAGTAGGTCGCCGTTTGTTAACGCCTCTTGCTGATACGGAGTGACCGCCATGCAATCCGATTTTTTGGTTGTTGCTAATCGCCTTCCCGTCGATCGCAACGTCAACGACTCCACCGGTGAGGTCACATGGGTGCCCTCACCGGGCGGGCTGGTCACCGCTCTCAAGCCGGTTCTGGAATCCAACCGTGGGGCGTGGATCGGCTGGCCAGGAGCAACCGATGAGGTTCGCTTAGAGGACATGCCGTCGCCGGAGGAAGCCGGGATCCATATGATTCCCGTGAACCTCGACGCGGATGATTTTTCCCAGTTTTACGAGGGCTTTTCCAACGCCACCCTGTGGCCCCTTTATCACGACCTGATCGTGCACCCCACCTACGATAAAGACTGGTGGGAGCGCTATCAGCAGGTGAATCAAAGATTTGCCCAGGCTGCGGCGGATAAGGCCGCAAAGAATGCAACGGTGTGGGTGCAGGACTACCAACTGCACCTAGTTCCCGGCCAGCTGCGCGAGATGCGCGACGATGTCTGCATCGGCTTTTTCCTGCATATCCCCTTCCCCGCCCCAGAGTTGTTCCGCCAGCTGCCATGGCGCCGCCAGGTGCTAGAAGGCACCCTGGGCGCGGACGTGGTGGGGTTCCACACGCAGGATTCCGCCCGGAACTTTATGGTGGCGCTGCGGGCGATGAATTACTCGGTGCAGATCGTGGATGATTCTGAGTCTGCTAATTTCCTGCGCGGGGCTCGCTTGCCCGAAGAGGCACAGGTGGTGGGCAGTGTCACTCTGGACACAGGGCGTGTGGTGAAGGTGGGAGTTTTCCCGATCTCCATCGACACCGCCAAGGTAAATGCCCAAGCCAACCAGCCCGATGTGTTGGCACAAGCCAGTGATCTACGTGCCCGCCTGGGTAACCCGAAGGTGCTGATCGCGGGCGTGGATCGATTGGACTACACCAAAGGCATCCAGCACCGACTGGAGGCCATAGAGTTCCTACTGGATTCTGGGCGTTTGGCGCCGGAGGATATAGCGATGGTGCAGGTCGCCACCCCGTCTCGCGAGCGACTAGACGATTATCAGCGCACTCGCCAGCAGGTCGAGGCCATTGTCTCCCGCATCAATGGCAACCACGGCAGCCTGGGACGTTCCCTGATCCACTACATGCACTCCGGTTTGCCCTTCGAACAGATCGTCGCGCTGTACTCCGCCGCGGATGTCATGCTCATTACTCCGCTAAAGGATGGCATGAATCTGGTGGCCAAGGAATACGTAGCCTGCCACTCGGATGGTTCGGGGGCGCTGGTGCTCTCGGAGTTCGCAGGCGCGGCCACACAGTTGGTGCAGGCCTACCTGTGTAATCCGCATGACATTGAGTCCATCGCAGACGCACTACAACGAGCCATCGAGGACGAGCCGAAGGATAAAATCCGCCGGATGCGCGAAATGTGGTCTCACCTACAGGAACACGATGTCAACCGCTGGGCCGATGCATTCCTGCAGCAGCTGCGGGAGGTGGAGTGATGCGCAGGAGTCGCACCACCGCCCTCGTGGTCTTAGGGCTCAGCGCAACCGGACTGACCGGCCTTGCTGCCTGCTCCGATTCGGAGGCACCGCTGGGCAACTCCCAATGGCAGGTCTCGGCTATCTACGATACGGATGCGCGTGGGGGCCTGCTGCCGGATGCCCAGCAAGGCCGCAGCTTCCTGGTTTTCGGTGAGGATTCGCTGACCGGTGCGAGCGGCTGCGTGCACCTTTCCGGTCACGTGGAGTGGAAGGAAGGTGGCATGCGGATTAGCGAGTTCTCCTCTTCCCCCATCGACGGAGCCCAGTGTCTCCCCGGCGATGAGGATACGGCCGACCGTCTGAAGGCAGTCCTCAACGACCAGGATCTCACCTACACCCGCCCCTCCGAGAACTTCCTCAAACTCAAGCAGCCCGCCCCAGAGGACAAGCAGGATTGGGAGTCTATTCCTGCGGTCGAGTTCCTCAGCGGCCCGAAGGACGGCTAGTGCCATGGATGGATCGTTTCTACCTTTACTTTCTGACGCCGACATCTCCGAGCTCGCCGCCACCCCAGACCTACTGGTAGCGATGGATTTCGACGGCACCCTGGCTCACTTCTCGGACGAGCCCGAGGGAGTGCACGCTGTCCCCGGCGCTATGGAGGCGCTAGTGGGGCTGGCGCAGCTTCCGCATACCGAGGCAATGGTGATTTCTGGGCGCAATCTGGAGTTGCTGACGGCCGCAACGATGCTGCCAGTGGAAGGTCCGGTACACCTTGTGGGCAGCCATGGCGCGGAGCCTGCCGACGGCGGGGCTGCGCCTTTGAGCGCGGAGCAGGCGACTTGGCTGGGAGAGCTGCGCGACCACGCAGAAGCGATCGCGACCGAGCATGAGGGAGCCTGGGTTGAGGTCAAGCCTCTGGCAGTTGGATTGCATACCCGACTGGTGCCGGATAAGGAGCTGGCCGGGTGGCTCAACCAACGGCTGGCGGACTTCGCGGCCACCAGCGATCTTTCCCAGGTGACGTGGGGTAAAGACATTTTGGAAGTCGCGGTAGACAAGACCACCAAGGGCTCGTACATCGAGGGCTTCCGCGGCGCCTACGCGGCCCGGAATGGCCGCAACCTGCGGGTGCTTTTTGCCGGGGATGATACGACGGATGAGACTGTGCTTTCCACGTTGTACTACTCTCCCGCCACCGCTCAGCCCTCAGCACAGTCCGCCCCGCCTGCGGATGTGGGCATTCGCGTCGGCGGCGGTGAAACCTCCGCTACCCACCGTTTGGATACCCCGGAGGATGTCCGGGACTTCCTGCAGGATCTACTGCGGCGGCGCGACGGACGTTCCGCGGATTAGCTCAGTTTCCAACAGCACGGTGGGCGTCTCCGCCCGTTGCGCGGGCTTGGCCGGGTTGTCATTCAACCGCTGCTCGATGAGTTCAGCGAGCATGTTGCCGCTCTCCAGGCCCTTGTCTTTGCTGGGTTGGCGGACGGTGGTGATGTGGGCGTCAATAGCTTCAGGAATACCGTCAAACCCTGTCACGGAAAGCTGGCCGGGTACGTCGATGCGCTGCTTTTCTGCGTAGCGCAGCACTCCGAGGGCTTGTGAGTCCGTGGTGCACGCCACCGCAGTGAGCTCCGGGTTGGCTGCGAGCAGCTCCTCGGCAGCTTCGTAGGCAGTCTGAGGGTTGTTGATATGCCGCTCGACGATAGGTGGCTCGGAGATCCCCGCCTCGCGGAGCACGTCCAGAATGCCAAGCAGGCGAGAGCGCTGCACATGCATGTGCGCCCCCTCAATGCGTTCTGTGGGAACCGGCCCGTTGTTTGGCACGCGATCCAAACGGATACATAGCACGCCGATGCGGGTATGCCCGGCCTCCACAAGAGCGCGGATGGCGGGCTTGATGGCCTCGCGGTCGTCAATTCCCACGAAAGGATCGCCGGCGCCGGCGGGTTGGTCACACACCACGGTCGGCAGTCCGCGGTTGCGCACGGCGGCGAGGTACGGGTCGTCGCCCGCCACCGAGTAGACGATGAAGCCGTCGACGCTGGCCTGGTTCACCAGCTGTGCGGGGCGATCGGCGCTGGGGTTATCGTCCACGCCCGCGGGGATCAACAGCATGGAGGCATCCATCGACCCACAGCTCACCGACACGCCAGAGACGAACTCCAGCGACGCCTGATCTTCGAACGCGTACGGCAGCTCCTCGGTCAGCAGCACGCCGATCGCCCCCGCTCGGCGCGTGCGCAGCGAACGCGCCATCGGGTCTGGCCCGGGGTAGCCGAGTTTCGCCGCGACGTGCAGGATCTTGTCCCGCAACTCGGGCGAAAGCTGATCCGGGCGGTTGTATGCGTTCGAAACTGTGGTGCGCGAAACGCCCAGTTCGGCCGCGATGGAGGCCAAGGTGCCGCGCCGTGCTGGTCTATTCATTCTTCTAAGGGTAGCCCTCAGCCCTTCTTTCTTGGGGGTTGACGCCCCCTCCCCCGGCACTGCCCAGATCCCCGTATCTGGCTCAAGCTTTTTGTTGACGAGCATTTTCGTGCCCATTAACCTCGGAAGAATGAAGAAAATGGTTGCCAATTTCGGAGCAGTTTTGAGTATCGCAACGCTGGCGCTGGGCGTAACCGCCTGCGCGGGCGGATCCGGAGATTCCGCCGCGGATGGCGACAAGATCAAGCTGGTCGCCTCTACATCCATCTGGGGCAGCATTGCCGAGGACATCACCGAGGGGCGCGATGACGTTGAGGTGACCACCATCCTCAGCAGCAAGGACGACGACCCGCACGAGTACGAGGCCACCGCCCGCGACATCGCGGCGGTCAAAGACGCGGACATCGTAGTCGCCAACGGCGCGGGCTACGATAACTGGCTGACCGACAACGTGGAAGAGGGCACCCCGCTGGTGACGGCGCAGCCGCTGGCCGAGGCACACCACCACGGTCACGGTGAGGAGCACGGCCACGATCACGGGGGACATGACCACGGGCACGAGGGGCACGACCACGGAGACCACGGGCACGAAGGTCACGACCACGGCCACGAGGGGCACGATCACGGCCACGACGCCACCAACCCGCACGTTTGGTTCGACCTGGACGTGGTTTCCGAGTTCGAAAAGAAGCTCTCCGTCGAGCTGCACAAGCTGAACTCTGACATCCCCGAGTCCGACGACGACGTCACCAAGAAGACCGACGAGCTGAAGCAGCGCGTGGAGAAGCTGAAGGGCAAGAATGTCATCCTCACCGAATCGGTCGCCGCCGAGCTGATCGAGGATTCCAACCTGAAGGACATCACCCCGGAGGGCTTCGCCCACGCGGTGAACAACGAGTCCGAGCCTTCCGCCGCTGACCTGGCCGCGACCCGCCAGCTGATCAAGGACAAGAAGGCCGACATCCTCATCACCAACGAGCAGTCGGAAACCCCGGCAGCTTCCCAGCTGACCGAGGCCGCCAAGGAGGCGGGCATCAAGGTCGTCAACGTCAACGAAACCCCTGATGAGGGCCAGGACTACTTCGAGTACGCCGACGCCCTGATCAAGCAGCTGGAGGACGCAACCAAGTAATGGTTCTCGCTCTCCGCAACGCGGCAGTCGAACCCCTCTGGCGCGACCTCGACCTCGAGGTCGCGCCGGGGGAGTTTTTGGCTATTTTGGGTCCCAACGGGGTGGGCAAGTCCACCCTTCTGAATGCTGCCCTCGGCACCCGCAAGCTCAGCCGCGGCAGCATCGACGTAACGGACAAGCTGGGCTACATCCCACAGCAAAGGATGTTTGAACAATCCATCCCGTTGCGCGCAAGAGATCTGGTTGGCCTTGCGCTCGCAGCGGGCGTCATAAAGAACAGACGACCAAAGAAAGCCCAGATCGACGCGGCGCTGGAAGAGGTAGGCGCGACCGGCCTAGCCAATCGACGGGTCGGCGAGCTGTCCGGTGGGCAGCAACAGCTAATCCGGCAGGCGCAGGCGATGGCGCAGGATCCGGAGCTGCTGCTGTGCGACGAGCCGCTGCTTTCCCTGGATCTACGCGCGCAGAAGCAGACCGTGGAACTGCTGGATCGCAGGCGGCGGGAACACAACACTGCGATCGTGTTCGTCACCCACGGCATCAACCCGATCCTTAACGTGACCGACCGGGTGCTGTACCTCGCGCCACACGGCCACACGATTGGCACGGTCGCGGAGGTCATGAACAGCGAGACGCTCTCCCGTCTATACCGGACGGACGTGCAGGTTGTGAACGTAGACGGAAAGCTGGTGGTCGTATGAGCAGCCAATTCCACACCGGCGACTGGTGGGAGGACACCCTCGCGCTACTCTCGGTGGACTTCGTACAGCACGCGCTGCTGGCGGCGCTGCTGCTGGGCATTGTCTCCGGCGCGATTGCGCCACTGATCGTGATGCGGAAGATGAGCTTCGCTGCGCATTCCACCGGCGAGCTGGCCCTGATGGGCGCTGCGGCCGCGTTGCTGTTCGGCTTTAGTGTGAGCTGGGGTGCGCTGATCGGCGCAGTGCTGGCCGCCGTGGCGCTGACGGCACTGGGGCAAAGGGAGCAGGACGCCATCGTGGCGGTGGTCTTGAGCTTCGGCATGGGCCTTTCCGTACTGTTTATCTACCTGTACCCCGGTAGGTCGTCGGCGGCGTTTAGCCTGCTGACCGGCCAGATCGTGGGCGTGAGCTCTGCCTCGCTGGGCATCCTGGCGGTGCTGGCTGCGCTGGTAGTGGCGACGATGGCGCTGCTATGGCGGCCACTGCTGTTCGCCACTGTGGATCCGGTGCTGGCCGCGGCCTCGGGCGTGAAAGTTCGTGTGTTGGCCCTGGTATTCGCCGCGCTGATCGGCGTGGTGGCCAGCCAGGGAGTGCAGATCGTCGGCGCCCTGCTGCTGATCGCACTGCTGATTACGCCGGGCGCGGCGGCAGTGAAGGTGACCAGCAACCCGGTGCTGGCCGTAGTGCTGTCGGGGACATTCTCCGTGGTGTCGGCGGTCGGCGGACTGGTGGCATCGCTGGCGCCGGGGCTGCCGGTGTCGGTGTTCGTGACCACCTTGAGCTTCGTGATCTACCTGGTCTGCCGCGGGATCGCCTGGATGCGTTCCCGGCACGTCCAGGCGGATGCGGTACGGGCGCGGGAGTACTCCGCGACCGGCGAGTCAGTGTCCAAGCAGACCAGCAACGAGGCAGCTGGGCACGCCCACCACGCATAGAGCGACCGGGCGCGTAAAACGCATAGAAATATAGGCACCTCCCCCGGAAGAGGGACAGCCGACGGTTGGCTCGTTAAGGTAGCACTTGTGATTACCGAGACGACAGCCAATCCACAACCCACCAACCCCTGGATCGTCCACACCACCACCGGCCTAGTCAAAGGCCATGCGGAAACCGGGGTAACTGCCTTCCGCGGAATCCCCTACGCCGAAAAACCCATCGGCGCCCGCCGCTTCCGCCGCGCTGAACCCATCGCGCCGTGGGAGGGTGTGTTCAACGCCGCTACCTCCGGCGACGCGTGTTCCCAGTACCGCCCGGCGCGTAAGTCGGCGGGCAACTGGGAAGGCACCGAGGACTGCCTGTGGCTGAACGTCGTCGTCCCCCGTCCCGCGCACTCCACTGGCACCGATGCGCCAGCCATCGACCCGGAGGCCAACCGCCCAGTCGTGGTCTACTTCCACGGTGGGTCAAACATCCACGGCTCTGCGAACAAACCCCTGCTCTCCGGCGAGTACTTCGCCCAGGCCATCGACTGTGTGTACGTGGCGGTGAACTACCGCGTGGGCATCTTTGGCCAACTGGCCCTGGGCGAGGGCACTCACACGCCAGACGACATGGATACCAACCCAGGCCACTCCGACCTGCTGACGGCCCTGCATTGGATCCACGACAACGCCCGCGCCTTCGGAGGCGACCCGGACCGCATAACCATCATGGGCGAATCCAGCGGTGGCTCCATGGTCACCGGCCTGCTGGCCACCCCGTCCGCAGAGGGGCTGTTCAGCGCGGCCATCGCACAGTCCCCCGCCCCGATGATCGTCCACACCCGCGCGAATGCGAAGTATTGGACCGATTTCGCCGCCCGCTGGCTGCACCGCATGCGCGCGGAAGAATCCCTGCCGCTGGACCAGCGCACCCCGGTCCGCCAGGCGCCGCCGGAGCTCAGCGACGAGGAGCTGAAGGCCGCCACCGAAGACCTGCTGACCGCCGAGCACGCAATCTTAGGCCGTCTCTCGGACGAGATGGTGCGTTTCCACGCGGACAACCCGATCTCCAAGGCCGGCCCGTTTGCTCCGGTTATCGACGAGGACCTGCTGCCGGAGCACCCCCTTTCCCCCGGTGCGATGATGGATCTGCCACTACTGATCGGCTCTAACCGCAACGAGTACGACATGATGCACCTGGAGCCGAAGCGTAGCTCCATGCAGTACGCGCGCACGCGAACGTTCGCCCACGCGATTTCCGGCGCCGATGCCCAGGCCACCAACATCCTGGAGCAGCACTATGGTGGCCCGAAGTCCCGCAAGCTGAAGGGCCGCTTCTTCGGCGATGCGCTGTTCACCGGCCCCTCCTGGTACCTGGCGCAGAATCACCCGAGCGACCGGGCGTGGGTCTACCGGCTGGACACCACCACGCCTTTCCTGCGCTATTCCGGCATGGGCGCGCTACACGCCCTGGACCTGCCGATCCTCTTCCAGCGCTATGACCAGGACAAGGGCCGCATTGCCGTCCTACTCGGCGGTCGCGACGAGATGCGCGCCACCACCGTCACCATGCAGTCGCGGTGGAGGCAGTTCGTGCACTCTCACGACCCAGGTTTTGATCCCTATTCGCTGGGCTTCGCCACGCAGGTTTTTGACGCCCACTTTCCCGCCGGCGAGGAAACCATCTACGACCCACAGCCCGAGCTGCGGGAGGCCTGGGCGCAGGTTCAGTGGGATAAGCAAGAGGAAATGTTCGGCTAGCGCTAATGATCAGCTAGCGCTGGGACCGGCTACAGCTGGAACGAAGGGGCGTCACTGAGCAACGCGACGCTTCCGCCACGACGCTAGAGCGACCATGCCCACACCGAGCGCAACCCAACAGCACAGAACAACAACGGCGTGGGTGATGCCGTGGCCATCGAAGTAGGCGACGGAACGCACGGCCGTGCCAGCTGCTCCGATCGGCAGGTGCTGGCCAAACCAGCCCCAGGGGCTCGGTAGCCACTGCCAGCCCGTCGCGATGCCGGACAGCGGGTTGGAAACAAATAGCGTGATGATCGCGCCGATGCCCAGACCTGCGCCGCCGAGCAGAGATTCCATGCCGAGGACGAACATCGAAGTACCGGCGATACCCAGTGCGAGGATTCCTGCCAGCTCAAGATAGTTTCCGTCGAACAGGTCATACCCAAACTGCATGATTGCGCCGAGCGCCAGGCCAGTCAAGATGGAGAACACGGCTGCGCCGACCACCCGGCCCCAACGGCGCCCCTTGAGTCCGAAGGTCAGCAGGGCGGCCGAGGCCATGCCTCCGAAGGCCAGCGGCAGGGCAAGGGTGTTCAGACCAATTCCGTTCGGATCGCCTTCGGACAGCGGGGCTACATCCTCCACGGAAACCTTCTGGCCCTGCTGCTTCATGCCATCGGCAAGGCCGGTCATGATCTGCTTGAAGGTAGAGCCTGCTCCGCTGGCAATGGTGACGACGGTGCCGTCCTTGCCGAGGGCGATTCCGCCGATTGCCTCGCGTTCCAGAACCTTCGTCTTTACCTCGTCTGGATTGTCGTAGGTGGTGATGTCGAAGGCGCCGGGCTGTTTCTGCTCGAGCATTCCCTCAATTTTCTGAACGGCAGGCGCCGGGCCGGAGACCGCGAGAGGGAGATCCTTCGGGCCGGAGTTCATGCTGGGGGTGAGGAATGCCAACAGCATGAGCGTGATGATTCCCGTGAGGGCTACGACGATTGCGGCGAGGCGACGGTTATCACTGCGCTCGGGGACTGGACGTGCTTGGGTTGGTGGATTCTTCTGCGTATCAACAGCGTTGGACATGGGTTTCCCCTTTCTGTACCCCATAAACCGGAACATTTTGTTCCGTTTGAACAAAATGGATCGTAACATTCCGCTTAGATAGAATGCAAGCGATAGAGCAAAAAAGTTTCGGAAGGTTAGTAATGCGCGCGGATGCACATGAGAACAGGCAAGCAATACTCACCGCAGCTTGGAGACTGTTTTCCACCATTGGAATCGACGTCTCCATGCGCACCATAGCCAGCGAAGCTGGCGTGGGCATCGGCACCCTCTACCGCCACTTCCCCACCAAGCAAGACTTGCTAACGGGACTTTTCGACTACGGGCGCGAGCGGCTCATCGACATCATCGACCGCCACACGGCGGGATGGGAGAACGTTCGACAAGCCACCGAAACGTGGAACAGCTTCGTCCACAGCGTAGCGGGGCTGCAACTAGGAGCCATCGCCACGCAGGTAGTGCCCACCATTGTGGAAAACCTGGACTTCGAGGCAGACCTCGTCCCTCGAATGAACGAGCTGATGGAGCAGTTAGAAAGGGTGCTTCACCGGGCACGCCACTGGTCGCTCCTCAGAGAAGACGTGGACGCACTACATTTCGATCTCGGCCTGGCGGCGATCACCCGCCCCCTCCCTGACGCTGCACGAAAACTTGTCCCCGATTATCAGCCTTGGCTCGTGGAGACATACATCCGGGGACTTAAGCCTTAGAAGCTAGCAGTCCCCGCGGATGTACCCAGAGGGGCGAAAACGAAGGGGCGTCACTTAGCAGCGCGACGCTGGCGGGCGAACTCGCTGAGCACCACGCCCGCAGCGACCGACGCATTGAGGGACTCGACCCACTTGGCCATCGGGATCGACATGATCGTGTCGCAGGTGTCCGCCACCAGGCGGGACAGACCCTTGCCCTCGGAGCCGACGACGATGACGGTCGGGGTGGTGCCGTCGTAGGTGTCGAGGGTGTGATCGCCACCAGCATCCAGGCCCACGACCTGGTAACCAGCCTGCTGGAACTGCTTCAGAGAGCGCACCATGTTAGTGGCCTTCGCGACCGGCAGGCGGGCGGCCGTGCCCGCGGAGGTGCGCCAAGCGACGGCGGTGACGGAGGCGCTGCGGCGCTCTGGGATGATCACGCCGTGACCACCGAATGCCGCGACGGAGCGGATGACCGCACCGAGGTTACGCGGGTCAGTGATGTTATCCAGCGCGACGACTAGGCCGGGCTGTGTTGCGGAGGCGGTCCGCTCGATCAGGTCCTCAACCTGCGTGTACTGGAACGGCGGGATCTGCAGGCCAATGCCCTGGTGCATTCCGTTGCCGGTCATGCGATCCAGCTCGGCGCGGGAAACCTCCAGTACAGAGATGCCACGGTCGGCGCAGGTGTGGACGGCCTCGGCCAGGCGCTCGTCGTTCTTAGTGCCCTCCGCGACGTACAGTGCTGTGGCGGGAACCTTGGCGTGCAGGCACTCGATCACAGGATTGCGGCCGACCACCAATTCCACCTGGTTCTCGTCCTTTGCGAAGCGGTCGTGCGCACCAGATGCCCGGCGCTTGGCGGCCTGCTTGCGCTTGTAGGCAGCGTGATAGACGCGATCCTCCGCCTTCGGCGTGGCCCCCTTGCCACGCAGGCTGCGGCGCCCCTGACCGCCGGAGCCCTTGGTTGCGCCCTTCTTGTTCTTCTTGCGCACGCCTCCGCTGCGCTGGGTGTTGCCCGCCACTGTGATTGCCCCTCTTACCTGGTCGACTACGTGCGTTTGTGTATGTTACTTCCCGGCACGCAAAACTGGAACCAGGCTCACGAGAACGTGGACAGCAAAGCACCCCACCTGCTGTGAATTTGTTGCTTCCATTACCAATCTTGCCGGCAGCAGCTGAAACGAGCAATAGTTCTTCGCAGATGGGGTGGTACGATGCTTTCCTTCTAGGCAGTGATGCCGAAGTTCTTCAAAACTCCTCGCCAATCCACGGGCCCGAAGGCCAGTGCCCCTACCCCAATCACTGCCACAATGGCGGCGATCACACCGGCCGCGATGCCAAGGGACGAGTTTTTGGAACTGCCGCTAGAAGAACCGGAGAATCCGCTTGCACTTCCCTGCAGTTCCTGCGGGGTTACATCTTCTATCTGCTTGCCATCGTCATAGTCCAGCAGCAGGTCAACGTCCGCGCCCTCCAGCTGCTCGCCCTCGTTGTAGCGGAGTAGAGATCTCTGCAATCCGATACCGGCCGTTGTGGGACGGTTCTGGGCAACGAGATCCTTACCCGGATCAATCGGGGCTTCCAGGGTGAAGGTCACGATTACTTCATCGTCGCCGCGCTTGTCTAGCTGTGTAGGATCGTTCGCCGTGTTACCGGAAAGGGAGTAGTCCCCAATAAGCGATACCGCCTGACCTGTGACATTCAACTTCAAGTCGAAGTAAGAGACATCCAAAGCTGGCCCGCCGTTCTTACCAAGACCTTTGTATGCGGTCACATGTGCGCTGCCGTCCAGGGCAATCGTGCCATTCCCCTGCGGGTCCAGCTTTGTTTCTTGGGTATTTACTGGGAACACAAACTGGTTTCCCTTAAACTCCGCGCCTCCATCGCCGATGACGGTTCCCCTGGCGATCGGCCCCTGCACATGCTTAAGGAAAGAGGTTTTGATCGGCCAGGCAAAAGCACCGGCTCCTAACACTGGGGCGGACACTTCCTCTGCCTGTGCTACAGGAACCGCCATGCCGCTTAACGCGACGGAACTGACCAGGGCGCTGGCAACGAAGTGGCGGGAATTGGACTTGGACAAGAATGGTGTATTCACGCGCAGACTCCGTAAAGATCTGTGAACAGGGAAAAATTCATACCAAAAGCATCGATGGCTTCCTCAATCAATTCGGAACGCTGCTGTGCTGTGAGTGGCAGGCTATCGAGGCGCTGACGGTAGCTGGTTCGGTACGGAGGGATCTTGCCAATAGCGGAGAAGTCATAGAACTTCAATGCCTCAGGAGCGACATTGTAGAGGTCTGCTACACGTACAGCGATGACCTGACCGCCGGAAATATCCCCGAGGTAGCGGACATAGTGATGAGCGATCACTCGTACAACGTCTTGTTCTCCGAAAGAGTCGAGGCGATCTACATACCGCCGGGTGGCGGGCAGTAGTTCAAGTTGTTCGCGCCAATCGGAGCCGAGGCAATACGTCAGATCGTGTTCCAACGCAGCGCAACGTTGCAGGCGCGGATCGGCAATAACCGACCCGATGGGAGTGCCGGAGACTCTTTCTACAGCGTTCTCTAGAGCGCTGTAGACAAACCAGAGTTGTCCCGAAAGCGCATACACCGCTTGAGCGTCAAGCTCGCCTTTGAAAAGGGTGCTCATGAACTCGGATCCTTCTGCGCGCCCGTGCGCCTCCGCAGTGGCATTGCGCAGTGCCTGAGAGATCGGCTCGGCTGTGTTAAAGCTTGTGTTTGAAAGTGTGGAGGTCGAAGCCATCACGTTATTCCTTTCGAAAGAGTTTCAAGATCCGCGTGGAATCTGGAATTTGTCGCTGAACGAGAAAAGGGAACTCGTTATTAGCGCAAGTTGTGGTGGCGTAGGAATTCATCAATCTTCTTGTGAATGCCATCGAGAGCGCCAGACACGTTGATCGCGTGGCCAATGATCGCCAGCATGCCTAGGATTCCGACCGTGCCAAGAATGTAGTTCCACACCTTTCCGAACTTGCCCAGCGAACCTTGGCCTTGCCCCTGGTCATCCGGATTGTCTGGGTTGCTCGGGTTGTCCGGGTTGCTGGGGTTGTCCGGGTTGTCTGGGTTGCTCGGGTTGTCCGGGTTGCTCGGGTTGTCCGGGTTGTCTGGGTTGCTCGGGTTGTCTGGGTTGTCCGGGCCGGAACCACCTTCATCATCCGGATTCGGCTCCCCTGGCGTTGCACATTTCTTCTCGGTGGTCAGAGAAACATTGATGTCATCCAGCTCTGGCTTGTAGTCCGCCGAGTAAATGCCCATGAATAGGACGTCTACACCCTCCACAATGCTCTTGTCCCCATCCGTTCCTGGCTTAGGAACGTAGGTCATGCTGCTTGCATCAAGCGTGACAGTGTCCCCGTCAACCTTCCAGTTTCCGTGCCCCTTCGAGAACACGTCCCTGCCGGAAACCTTGTTCTCTTCGATACGGTCCTCAGGCGTATACTCAGTCATGTGCTTGCCAGGCACGTAGTATCCCTCATAGCTGGCGCCGCCCTGAATACTAGCCCCCTCGGCCGTGATGTAAGGGGACTTGAAGTTCGAGTACAAAGCACCATGATGGCCTTCAAAAACGACATCGGACGGCTTGGTGCCGATCTCTGCCTTGGTTACGTTGCCCTCGGAATCGACCTCAATGCTAGATACACTTGGGTCTACCTGGAATTGGAATTGGAAGTCCTTGGACTTCTTGTTGGCAGGATCAGATTCCTTAACCTCACCCTTCGTTTCCCAGCTTCCCTGAGCGATTCTCCCCAGGATGTAGCTGCGGAAGCTCTCCTTCAATCCCCAGTTGAAGGTACCGCCAGTGATAACAGTTTTGCATTCAGGTTTAGCCTGAGACGCGCCCTCCTGTGCCGATGCAACGGGTACGGAAAGTGCAGCAGTGCCCAGGGCGAAGGACATCACAGTGCCGAGCATGGCATTTCGAGTTGACTTAATAGACATGAGAATTACTCCTGATGAATGGATCCTAGGGACTTAGCCCTAGTGAATGGGAGGGTGGATTGATATGCGGAAAGCAGTTGAGCTACTGCAGCAGGCGGATCCCTTCGCCGCGGACGGACAGAGATGTCATTATCCGCACTGCGGACAACTTCGATGGGCCAGTCATAAACGCTGGAGAGGATCTCGTCGGTATAGACCGAATCAACCGATCCATCGGCGGCAATTCGCCCATTGGATAGACAGACGATGTGATCGCAATACGCCGCAGCTGCATCGAGGTCATGCAACACAATCACCACCGCAGTTCCAACTCTGTGAGCGATCTGCTGCATCAAGCTCAAGACTTGTTCCTGATGACGGATATCCATCGCCGCGGTCGGCTCGTCTAACAACACCACCGGTGTTTGCTGGGCCAATCCCCGGGACAATGCAACCCGAGCACGTTCGCCACCGGAAAGAGTGACGATGTCACGAACTGCCAACGTAGTGGAACCGGTGGCGTCCAGAGCAGCGTCAACAATGAGCTCATCCACACTGCTATCGACTGTCCCTCGCCACGGTCGCCGTCCCATCGCCACAACATCTCGAACAAGAAACTCAAACGCGACTTGGACATCTTGAAGCAACACCGCACGGCGCCGCGCCATCGTCCTTGCATCAGCCCGAGAGGGGTCTAATCCGGCGACGGAAACCACACCCTGAGTAGGTTTAATATCCCCAGACAGCGCGGCAAGCAGCGTCGACTTACCAGCACCATTCGGCCCAATGAGCCCTGTGACCTCACCGGCACGAGCGACAAAACTAATGTCACTGAGCAACCGCTTGGGGCCAACGTCGACGGTAAGGCCAGATACCTCAATGGCCCTATCGCCAATAGCCATACTGTTTGTAGTCGCATCGCTACCGTGAGCACTCATGCATGAATCCCCTTTCGCATCATTCGGCGCAGCAGAACGAAGAAAGTCGGGCCGCCGACAAGGGCAGTGAAGATGCCAATAGGCAAATCTGCGAATTCAATCAATGTGCGGGCAGCCACATCGGCCAGACCAATCAAGACCGCCCCGCCAAGCGCAGAAGCAGGGATGAGGAGATAATTCTCCGGCCCCATGACCGTTCGCAATAGGTGCGGGATAATCAGCCCTACGAAGCCGATGAGCCCAGCAAAGGCAACTGCGCCTGCAGTGAGTACGGTCGCAGCGATGATCGCAATCACTCGCAATTGACTTACATTGATCCCTGTGTGACCAGCGGCTTTCTCACCCAAAGCAAGTACGTCTAGTGCCCCACCCATCCGTAGGGCTACGGCAATTCCAACCATCGTGATCGGCAAAACCACCCAAACGTGCTTCCACTGGGCACCATTTAGGGATCCCATCTGCCAAAAGATGATCTCTTCCCGACTGGCGGTCGGAGCCAAATAGACCATGAAGGAGATAATTGCTCCACACACGGCATTAACCGCGATACCTGTGAGAACCAGATTGATAACCACAACTCGGCCTTGGCTTCGAGCTAGCTGGTAAATCAGGCCAGCGGCAACCAATGCGGAAAGAAAGGCGAAGAATGGAACGGTGAACGTGCCGAAGAAAGCAAGGTTAAAGACGATTGCCAACGCCGCACCAACCCCGGCTCCCGAGGTCACGCCGATAATCGATGGCTCGGCCAGTGGGTTGGCAAACACCGCCTGCATCAATGTTCCAGCCACACCCAAGCATGCACCGACTAGGAACCCCAGCAGGATGCGCGGCAAGCGAATATCCCACACTACGCTGGAGGCCAGACCTGAATGATGGTCTTTCCCCAGCAAGATTGAACCTAAATCCTGCAGTGGCACGTAGTACTGTCCAAGCACGATCGATAGCACCGCAGCAACAAGCATAAGCACCACAAGTGCACCGAAAATCCCTACCCGTCGGCGCGTTCGCGCCCGGAGAAACTCGTTCGTGTTAACCGTGTGGGTCATATAACGCCTTCGCTGTCCGCAAAAGTGTTTGCCCAGTCATAGGACCGAACGCCAGCGATTGACCATCTGGAATCGTGATTACGCGCCGCTTCTGCCCTGCTGTGGTTTGGGCTATGCCGGGGCGTTTGAGCAGACCTTCGATCCCTCCGGTGGATTCCAACCCGCCGGTCATCATGATGAACGCATCTGGGTTTAACCTAGCTAGCGACTCCGCATTGGCTGGTTCGATGTAGGAAAGGTTGTTCTCCGTCCCCACGTCAACCGCACCAACGCCCTCGATCAGGTCTTTGGCTCCGGTCCCTTCGCCCATAATAAAGAACACTCCACCATTTCCACGAGCATAAAGGAATGCCACCCGCATCGGTGTAGAGGGCACCATCTTCTTGATGGTCTCTTTATCCAGATCTATTTCCTCGACTGTGCGATCTGCAAGCTTTTCCGCATCCTCCGGGAGCCCCACGACAGCACCGAGCGTGGTGATGTCCTCGGCCACCGAATCGATCGTGCGGGTCGGTTCCATGACCACGGTGGTCACGCCCGCCTGACGAATCTGATCGATAGCGTCCCGTGGACCGATGGAGTGGTCCACGATGACGATATCCGGCTCCAACGACAACACGGCTTCCACGTTGATGTTGTGCCCACCCTGAGTGACCACTGGCCTGTCGGCCAAGATGTTTTCAGTAGAAGAGACCGTGCGGCCTACAATCCGGTCGGCAAGCCCCAGGCCAGTAAGGGTTTTAGTGTAAGTGCCATACAGGTCTAGAGCCAGAATCCGATCTAGCTTATTAACTTTGACATCGTGGCCGTCTGCGTCGGTCAGCTCCACCGGCAGCTTCGGGGATGGATTCTTGGTCACAGGCTCCACATCCGTGAAGTCCTTGACCTCCGAAACTCCCTCAAAGCTACGGGGGTCCTGCAGATCAGCGGCATTCTTGATGTCGTTTCGCAGAGCAGCATCAGCTTCGGATTCATAGGCGCCCTTAACGCCACACGCAGCGAGGCTGGCCGTGCAGATAAACAACACACAGGTGCGGAACGCTAACCGCACAGTTCGATTAGGAACAATGGACATTAAAACGTGCTTTCTAACTGAACAGTGTTTTGCCACCTAGTAGGCGGATTAAGACGGATTACTTACAACCAGTCGACCGATGCTTCCACCTGCGACGATGACTCCTACGATCAATCCGAGAAGGTAAGAAGTCGGATTCTCATCCTGGCCCTCAGCCGCAACAGGCTTAACCTTGAATTTGCTCGATCCGTTTTCGTACCCAGCCGATGAAGAATCGCCGTCGACGCCATTGCCGAAACCGTCCTTATTGCCGGCGAGCTTCGCGGCGGCAGCATTGTGCGCGGCAGAAGAACCACCGCCCGATCCACCCGCATTCGATCCAGATGCTGAAGTACCGCCCACTGCGTCGCAGTCACCCTGGCCACCTAGCTGGGCGCTGAAAGATATCGGCGCTAGCTGGGTTCCCGGATCGTAGAATTCAGCGAAAGCTACGGAACCATCCTGGGTCAGCGATACACTCGCCTCTCCGCTTACTGAGTTTTCCGAGACATCAAGGGAACTAAAGCTCAGGTCTCCCAGCACTGTGCGCCCGAAGTCTCGTTTCTCGCCTTCCATGTTTGAAGAACGAACATCGGCAACAAGCCTTCCTGTTCCACCGTTGAACTGGATCTCCGGATTAGCAATGTTCAGGTCGAGAATTCCGTTGTGACCGGTGAATTGCATCGCACCACCATAGGAAATCGTTCCCTGCTGCGAAGATGTATCGACGTTGCCACCGTTGCCGGTGAACTGATACTTGCCACCGCTGTATCCGACCCCGCTCAAATCCCACTTGCCCTTAGCGATAGAGCCGGTGATGTACGACTGGAAGGATTCTTTCAGAGCCCACGATGCCTTGGCGCTTTCGACTGCCTTGACCGACGCGCAGTGCAGATCTCCACCGCCACCAGCTGCTCCGCCTGCAGCGACACCGCCACGGGTTGTTCCGCCTCCGCTGGAGGCCGACCCGCCGCCTGTTCCGCCGTTTCGCGCACCACTGTTTCCGGATCCAAGCGATGCTCCACCAGAGGCCGATCCGCCACCAGAACCGGAGTTGGAGTTGGAGCTCGTTCCGGAGGTGGAGCTAGTTCCGGAGTCGCTTCCGCTAGAAGATCCGTTCTTACCGCGCCCGCGATTGACGAAAGATTCATACTCGTCCAAGAAGGCTTGGGAGTTACCCATGAAAGTGGTCAGGGCGTTCATCGTGTCGTTCGTCTCAGACAGAATTCCCATAGCTTCCTTGTTAAAGCCGGTGAAGTTGCCATCGATCGTGGTCAGCGTGCGCTTTTCGCCCGATCCCGAGCCACTGCCCGAATCTGATCCACAGCTGCCGTCCAAAGCAACTGAGCCACTGGTTGGATCCATCGAGGTTCCCGCCTTGTAAGCGAGAAACAGCCGACTGCCACCTTGAGTAAGCGTCGTAGAACCAGAAAGGTTTACGCTCCCTGAGCCGGGGTTCACCGGGGTAGACAGGTTCACCTTGGCGATGACTTCATCGTCGCCAGTGATTTTGGCTCCCCGTTTGCTCTTATCGACCATGTCCGACTCATAGGAGACATAGTCCACCAGGATCTCGGCGGTTTTTCCTTTTGCGCGTACCTTCCAATCGGAGAGCGTCATATCTAGCAGGTCATCGCCGCCATAGTTGTGACCGTTGAAACGGAGAACTCCGTTTAGCGGAACGGTCACCGTATCGCCGTTTACCTGGGGCTTTTGGGGACTGAACTGGAAGGTGCCATTCGGGCCGGTCTTATCGCCGGTAAAGCCGATACCGTCGCCACCCCATCCGCCTTTAGCAACAGGGCCTTGGATATAGGCACGGTAGCTCTGCTTGATACCCCAATTAAATTCACAGGTTCCCGCCGCTGAGGCAACGGGAGTAGCGACCGTGGTAAATGCTACGGGAGCGAAGGCAAGTACGGAGGTGGCGGCCACGGCCGTGGATGTACGACCGAACGACCGTCGCACCGAGCCTCGACGTGATCCAAACAGTGAAAGGTGCATGCTGATCCTACTCAGAACTGAAACATCAAAAGACTTACGCAGCCTTACCTTCTACCCAGGATTTACCACTAACTTAGGATAGTGTTACCTTAATTAGGTAAGGCTCAACTTAACTGAAAGTATCATGACGTCAGCCTAAGAGACAGAAGCATCTTGTGTTTAGCTTCGTCTCCCACCCCCACCTCTCACCCCCGAGAAAGGACACGAAGGATGACCGCATACACCCCGGCCCCTCTGGCCAACCTCTACCCTGAAGTAGACCCCCACCAGGCAATTCCGCTTTCCGCGACCGAACGCTTTGCCCTAACCGTATCGATCGGCGTGATGGCATACGGCGCAGTAGTCGGCGACTTTATTATCGCCGGAGTCGGGCTGGCACTAGTCGCCATCGCATGCGTCGTATGTTCTCAGAAAACGCAGCGCCGAATCCGCTCCCAAGCCCGCGGCCGCTTCCCCAGCGAGGACTGGGTCGAATACAGAACCGCAAACAGGTTGAATCTGAACCTCTTCCTCCCCCTATGTATCGGCTCCATCGGCGCCCTGATCGTGGCCGGTTTTTGGTACATCCCGCCGGAGCACGCAACACTGGGCGGCATCATCATTGCCATCGTTTCTGCCGCCACCATTTGGTTCTTGCCAGGCCTGAACCCCATGTGGTCGAAAGACGAAGAATACTTCGTACCCGAAGAAATATATGACGACGAGGTCGAGCTTCCAGGATCAGAGTTACAGCCCGACGAGTACGTCTATGGAACTACCCCTTCAGCGACCACTTCGCGCCATCGGCTGTATCCGTAACCTCAATGCCGGCCTCGGCCAGGCGGTCGCGTACCTCGTCGGCGGTGGCCCAGTCCTTGGCCGCGCGGGCTTCGGCGCGGCGCTCCAGCTCAGCCTTGACCAGCACATCCAGGGCACCCATCGCCACGTCGGATCCGCCCGCAGCGGCCTTAGTGGATTCCAACCACGTCTCGCTGAGCGGATCCACACCCAGCACGGCAGCCATCGCACGAACCTGTCCGGCGATCTCCTTAACCTGCTGCTTTGCCTCGTCCGTGGGCTTTGCGTCCAGTAGCTTGTTGCCCTCACGAACCACGTCGTGGATCACGGCTAGCGACTGCGGTACGGCCAGGTCGTCGTCCATCTTCTCCGCGAACTGTTCCGGCAATTCGCCGACCGGCAGCGCCTGCGGGTTCACGGCGGTCTCGCCGGTGACGTACTCGATGGCGCGCACCAGGAACTTTTCGATGCGGCGGTAGCCCGCAGCGGCCTCGCCTAGCGCCGCCTCAGAGTACTCCAACATCGAGCGGTAGTGCGCGCTGCCCAGGTAGTAGCGCAGCTCAACCGGACGCACCAGCTTCAGCACATTCGGGATAGAAAGCACGTTGCCCAGGGACTTCGACATCTTCTCGCCGGACATCGTCACCCAGCCGTTGTGCATCCAGTAGCGCGCGAACCCATCCCCCGCTGCCGTCGCCTGCGCGGCCTCGTTCTCGTGGTGCGGGAACTGCAGGTCCAACCCACCGCAGTGAATGTCGAACTCACTGCCCAGGTAGGTCGTGGCCATCGCGGAGCACTCGATGTGCCAACCCGGGCGGCCACGGCCCCACGGAGTATCCCAGGCCGGCTCGCCCGGCTTGGCTGCCTTCCACATGGTGAAGTCGCGCGGGTCGCGCTTGCCGGTACCCGCGGATTCACCCTGATCCATCTCATCCAGCTTCTGGCCGGACAGGAAACCGTAGTTATCGATCGTCGCGGGTTGCGCGTACACGTTGCCGTCTGCGGCGTAGCCGTGGCCGTTGTCGATGATGCGCTGCATGTACTCGATCATCTGCGGCACGTGCCCTGTGGCGCGGGGCTCGATGGAAGGTGGGGTGACGCCCAACTGGTCATAAGCCCAGTTAAACGCACGCTCGTGCGTGGCGGCCCACTCCCACCACGGGCGGTTGTTCTCCGCGGCCTTGGTCAAGATCTTGTCGTCAATGTCGGTGACGTTCCTTACGAAAGCGACGTCCAGCCCCTTGGCCTCTAGCCAGTTGCGCAGAATGTCAAAAGCAACTCCGCTACGCACATGTCCGATGTGCGGGATCGACTGCACGGTCGCTCCACACAGATAGATCGAGGCATGGCCTTCACGGATAGGCTCAAAGTCGCGGAGCTGGCGGGCGGCAGTGTCGTAGATTCGCAAAGTCACACCACACAGTATAGGCATGCGCATCCGGCCTCTTTCCCCTGCGTGTCAGTATCGTGGAAGGCATGCACACTCAAAGCACCACGAGATTCGCCACCATCCGCCTCAACAACCGGGATGCGTGGCAGCCCATCGCCGTCACCTCCTTTTCCGCCGAAGGCGGCGAGGGCAAACTCCTTGCCGAGTTCCCGTACAAGGCGCCGATCAGCAGCACGGAGCTGGATTCCCTCCCTACCGTTACCTTCACCGCCGACCAGCTGGGGCCGGTCGTACCGAACCCCGGGAAAATTTTCTGTGTCGGCCTGAACTACAGGGAACACATCGCAGAGATGGGGCACCCGATCCCAGACCACCCCACTCTGTTCGTGAAGTACGCCTCCGCCTTGGCAGGCCCGTTCGACGAGTTAGTGGTGCCTCCGGAGCTCTCTGCGCAGGCAGACTACGAGGGCGAGCTCGCCGTCATTATGGGAGAGGCCGGCCAGATCGCGGGCTACGCCGTGATGAATGATTTCTCTCAGCGCGACTGGCAGTACCGCACCCAACAGTGGCTGCAGGGCAAGAACCTGGACCGCTCCAGCGGATTCGGCCCATGGATGGTTCCCGCCGAACACTTCGATCCGATTGCGGAAGGGGCTGTCTTACGCACCTGGGTCAACGGCGAACTCCGCCAGGAACACAGCGTTGCCGACCTGGTGTTTAAGCCACAGGATCTGGTGGATTACATCAGCAATTTCGCCTCGTTGGCACCTGGTGACGTCATCGTGACGGGCACACCAGAGGGCGTCGGCCATGGCATGACCCCACCGCAGTACCTGGCCGATGGCGACGAGGTGCGCATCGCTGTAGACGGCATCGGGGAAATCTGCAACCGCATTAACTGCTGAGCTGAGCCAACCGGGGCTCGGCCTTCTTGATAGCGCTCCGCACTGCCGCGAAAAGTAGCAGGCAGATGGGAAGCGCAATCACAATCACATCGATCCTGGGCGACCAGAACAATGGCAGGTATTTGCTTGGCAATACCGATATGAGCAGGCACTGGGCTGCGGTTAGCAGAAGCAGTCCATAGAAGCTCTTTCGCAGGTCTGCCACCAAGCATGCGCCGAAAATCACCGACAGTGCAATAAGCGTGTACTGCAACATCCCTGGGTTGCCCAGGACCGCGACAACGCCGCATTCGCCCAAGCAAATCCCAAGGAAAAGCCAGTCGCAGGCCGCCCACGTGCGGCCAGTTAGTTCTTCCAGCTGGGAAAGCCGGTTATCCCAGAACATCACCGCAGAGCTAACGATAGCGATGGAGAACACGAAGTTAAACGGAACGACTCCGGACGAACTCCACGAAGCCCAGGGAATGGGGATCGTGGTCGTGCCGAACAGGACGGCGCCCACGAGGGCGAACACCTGAAGTATCACCGCGTAGGTCGCGGAATGACCGCGCCAATAGATTTGTGCTCGATGCTGGGCAGACACTATCCCTCCCAACACTCGGAGTTCGCCCGATCCAGGATGAACTTCACGTCCACTCCCTCATTCGTGCCATGCACCCCGCGCCATTGTCCGGAAGGCGTCAGGGTCGCTCGTTCCAGTTCTTCTTCCGTCAGATCGGGAAGAGACTCCGCTACGGATACGGGTTCCTGCGGAGTTCCCCAACACGATGGAGCCCCCTTAAGTGCAGGTTCGTTGCTGAGGAGTTCGACCAGGAGCGCGTGTTTTACTTCCTGTTGCTGATTCGAGTGGGCGAGCCAGATGTCGCCGTCCCGTTGCGGTTCGGCGTCAATCAACCTATAAGTATTGACGCCCAAAGATTCCCACACCTTGCGGTTTGCATCTACCTGCTCAGATGGGGTTTCGCGCCAGTAACACACCGCTCCCTCGCAGATCATATGCTCTTGGGGGCGGGGCACCGCGGAACCATAGTTTCCGTCTTGGGCGATTCCGTAGCCTAATCCACAGCTCACGCCGAGTAGAACAATGGCGGCCACGCGAAGTGGCCACGCGGACAGCCCCGGAAGCCAATTTCCATGAAAAGCCGCGGTCAACAGCAACGAGCAAACGCATATAGCCCCCAGCACCAGCGCCGAAGCCTTCCACAGAATCGGGTCCACGCTCTGTGATACTTGGCAACAAGAGCTGAACGGTTGCCCGAACATTTGTCGCCACGCCACGTTTGAGAGCGACACTGGGTAAGCGACCAGGATATAAGGAAGAAGCAAGCCGACAGCGATCGCCACAATTGCTGGTAGGTACAGCCCTAAAGTTGCCCCCAAGCTCAGCCATGCCACGCCGTGAAGAACAATAAAGACCAACCCCGTTGCAAGGGACTGTGCGGACTCTACGTAGCCGATATCCGCCAGCTGCACTGCGAGGTACGCCAACACCACTGCCACCGCGAGCAATAGCGGAAGCGCCAAGGATCTGAGCCAGACTTTAAAAACATCCTGCACAGAGCCGCGGGACTTAAAAAAGGAACGGAAGCGTGCCATCTCTTTAGCACCGATAAAGCCCAGGATTGGCCCCAGCGAATAGTAGATGGCCAAGCTGTTGGAGACTGCGTTGTCCTGCGTAGGCACCGGGTTGGCGTTGAGTGCAATGCTCAGCAAACCAAGTGCTGCAGCTGCGAGCACCAAAGCAACGTTGATCGCATTAATCCTCGACATGGCCACCGGTCCTGGAAAATGCCTCCGCAAGGTTTCTCACAGTGTCGGAATAGCGATGTGACTCCCCCGGCTCTAGCGAACCGCGCCCAACTCGCAGAAAATCGCTCATTGGCCCCTGGAACTCAACCTTTCCTTCATGCAACACGAGTACATGCTCGAACGGCTTCTCCACTTCCAAGGGCTGATGACTAGAAACCCAAAGGCCAACGCCCGCTTCCGCAATGGATCGATAGAGCCCTTGCAGATCCCGCTTCGCCAGTGGGTCGAGTGCGGCGCTGGGTTCATCCAGCAGAATGTGCTCCGCGTTAGAGTTCAGGGCTGTTGCTATTTGCACGCGAGCCTGCTGCCCACCGGACAGCTTGCTGCATTGCTTATGTGCGTGTTCCTTCAAACCTACGAATTCAATCCAATAGGCCGCGGTCCTCTTGCTCTCCGCCCAACCGGCACCATTAAGCCAGGCGACGTAGGAAACATAGTCGACAACGCGCGCACCATTGATGTTTTCGAAATGCTGCGGGACGTACACCGCTCTGCCCAACTTCGGTACAGCGCCTTCAGACGGTTTTAACTGGCCGGCAAGCAACTTCATAAGCGTAGTTTTACCGGCACCGTTGACACCCAGTATGACTGTTGGGCTAGTGGGAACCTCAAGCGAGTGGACCTCGACCCCTTCATCAGAGCGCGGGTAGCTAAAAGAAAACGAGTAGCTTTTCGACAAGAAAGTTCCAAACCTTTAATGCGCAGGGGTTCTGTTTGATGGAACAAACCTACGAGGGTGCGAAAGGATTGTCAATAACTAGTTCTGCGCCTGCCACACAACCGCCGTCGCCACGGCCGCCACGCCCTCGCCACGGCCGGTGAAGCCCATGTGATCGGTCGTGGTCGCAGAGACGGAGACCGGCGCGCCGATCAGCTCTCCCATCACCTTCTCGGCCTCCTCACGCCGGGTGCCCATCTTCGGGCGGTTCCCCACCATCTGCACCGCCGCGTTGCCGATCACGAACCCCTTAGATTCCAACAGCTCGCGGCACTCGCGCAGTAGGCGTTCGCCGGAGACGTTGTCGTATTCCTTACGCCCCACCCCGACGAAACTGCCCAGGTCACCGAGCCCGGCGGCGGAGAGAAGCGCATCCACTACCGCGTGCGCCACCACGTCGCCGTCGGAGTGCCCTTCGCAGCCGTCCTGCCCCTCCCACAGCAGGCAAGCCATCCAGCAGTCTTTACCTGGTTGTACCTGGTGGGCGTCCGTCGCAATACCTACGCGGGGAATGATGTGTGGGGTGTTCATGCGGTCTGCCTCTCGCCTCTGTTTGCGTTTCACTTGTCCATTTCGGGCTTTCTAGCCCTTGCTGCCATTCAGAATCATCTGCGCCACGCGGTAGTCCTGGGGCGTGGTGATCTTCATAGCCAACGGGTCGGCATCCACCGCCACCACCGGGAATCCTGCCATCTCCATCAGCGAAGCATCGTCCGTCACCAGTGGCAGCGGCGAGGCACCTACCCGATCCACCGCGTGCGCGGAACTGATCTCCGTGGTGCGCAGGTACTGCTCGTTGGCCTCGATCAGCTTCTCCAGGTCAAATACCTGCGGCGTGGCGGCCGCCCGCAAGCTAGCGCGGTCTGGTGTCTGCTCCACGACCGTCTGCCCTGCGCGCGGGCCGGAGGTGGGGGCGTCAATAACTTTAATAGTGTCTACCACCGGCAACACCGGGATCGCCCCGTAACAGGAACCATCTGCGACACCACGGCGCGCGCGGTCAACGACCTCGGCGATCATGGCGGGTGGGGTGAGGCAACGCGCGGCATCGTGAACGGCGACGAAGCGCCCCTCGGTGGCCTCGCTCGCAGCGCTTAGCCGCCGTTGAATAGCTACGAGGCCTGCGTACACAGAATCGAATCGCTCGCCGCCGCCGAGCTCCACGCTGACAGTCATGGGGGCCCACTCCGCGGAGTTGATGGGATCACCGACGATGCGTTCGGCGTGGTCGCGCATGTTATCGCTGACCAGCACAATCGCTTGGTCGATACTTTGGGACGCCGCCAGGCCATCCAACGACCGTTCCAGCAACGACCGACCGTTGAGCTCGACGAAAGCTTTCGGGGTATCAAAGCCCAGACGGGTGCCGCTACCGGCGGCGGCGACGAGTGCGTAGACGTTCGCTGTCACGGCGCTGGCCTGGATTAGTCCTCGCCGTCCAGCTCGTCGTCCAGGTCGATGGAGCCACCGGACTTAGAATCCTCATCCACACCTGCTGCACGGGCCGCGGCGGCAGCCTCGCGGTGGCGCTCGATGGCGGCCTGCATGTCGGCCAGCAGCGCGTCGGTCTTCTTATCGTCCACGCCTTCAGCCAGGGCGAGCTCGCCCACGAGGATCTGGCGGGCCTTGGCCAGCATGCGCTTCTCACCCGCGGACAGGCCACGGTCCTGGTCGCGGCGCCACAAGTCGCGCACAACCTCGGCAACCTTATTCACGTCGCCACTGGTCAGGCGCTCCTGGTTCGCCTTGTAGCGGCGGGACCAGTTGCCAGCCTCTTCCACATCGGTCTCCCGCAGCACGGAGAAAACCTTGCGCAGGCCTTCTTCACCCACCACGTCACGCACGCCGACCTTCTCGGCGTTTGCGGCCGGCACGCGGACGGAAAGGTCGCCCTGGTTGATGCGCAGCACCAGGTAATCGACGGTTTCCCCCTTGAATTCCCGTTGCTCGATGCCCTCGATGACAGCGGCGCCGTGGTGCGGGTAAACGACCGTATCTCCGACTGCGAACTCCATAAGTGTTCCTCTAACGTCCTTCCGAAAGGCTGGGGCGGGATGTGATAGGCACTGGGAAAAACAAGTGCGCAAATACCCGATAGATTCTACCGCAATCGCCCGCACTACCCGCATTTGGGGCATAAAATCCCCAGCAAGCACGCACTAGGGGGCACTAATTACTACTAAAGGCCTCCTTGGCTAGGTGTACTAGGGGGCTACAGGCTAGGCTGGACACAGACGTTTTTATTCAACTGCTTTAAGACATGCCTCAGATGGAGGAACGCATCGTGAAGACCCTCAAGGCCCAGCCGCTGAAGACGACCTTTGCCCGTGGTGCGCTGGCGCTGGTCGCCGCAGGTTCCGCGCTCGCACTGTCCGCGTGTGGCGCAGGTCAGATTTCCCAGACTTCCAGCCAGGTGGCCGCCGTCAACGGTGCGCACGGCAACGCTGGCCACGCTGACGTCCAGGACGTGTCCGTGGTCGTTGGCCCGGATAACACCCTGGCACTGAAGTTCACTGTCACCAACGAGGACGAAAAGGGCAAGGCCGTCAAGGTTGAGTCCGTGAAGGTTGATGGCAAGGAGGTCTCCGGCCTGGATAAGAAGGAGATCCCGGCGGGTGGCTCCCTGGTTGCTGACGGCAAGTTTGCTCTGAAGGACGTAGAGACCAAGGGCCAGAGCCAACTGCAGTACGCTGAAACCTCCGTCAAGGGTCTGAAGGACGTTTACGTTGGCGGCCGCAAGAAGGTCACCTTCAAGCTGAACGTCGGCACCGTTGAGCTAAACGCTCCGGTAACCGCGTACGTTCCGGAATCTGGCCAGCTGCACCGCGACGAGGATGGCAGCCTGACCAACAAGTAGGTCACCTAGGCGGGTCGCCCAAGCCAGGACCCGCCACAAAATCGAACAAACGCCGTCACCGGACATTGGTCGTCCGGGGCGGCGTTTATTGTTGTGCACATGGCAAGTAAGTCGAGCAAAGCAAGCCGGGTTTTCGTATGCGCCTCCTGCGATCACCAGCTGTCCAAGTGGATGGGGCGCTGCCCGCAGTGCGGGGAGTGGGGGTCTCTGGAAGAACGGGATACACGCAGCCTCGGGGCACTGGGGATCGCCGGTGTAGCTGGTGGAACGGGTGGTTCTGGGCGCCGCGGGCGCAGGGGCGGAGGATTGGTGCCGGGGGCCAGCGCCCAGCCGGTGACCAAGGTGGACCCGACCATCGCCAAGCACCGACCGACGGGTATCGGGGAACTGGATCGGGTGCTGGGCGGCGGCATCGTGCCAGGCAGCGCTGTGCTGCTTGCGGGCGAACCGGGTGTGGGTAAATCCACCCTGCTGCTGGAGGTCGCCGCCGCGTGGGCAAAGAAGGGCCACACAGTACTGATCCTCACGGCGGAAGAATCCGTCGGACAGGTACGCCACCGCGCGGAACGCACCGGCGCGCTGCACGACAACCTCTACCTGGCCAGCGAAAACGACCTGGAAAACGGCCTGGCACAGGTAGATGCCCTCAACCCGGAGCTGATCATCGTGGATTCCCTGCAGACCATGCAGGCCACCGGGGTTGAGGGCGTGGCCGGCGGCGTAGCCCAAACTCGTGCGGTCACCAGCACGCTAACAACTCTGGCCAAGATGTCCGGCACGCCCGTCATCGCCGTGGGCCACGTGACAAAGGAGGGCACGGTCGCAGGCCCTCGCACCATCGAACACCTGGTGGATGTGGTTCTGAACTTCGAGGGCGACAAGCACTCCTCCATGCGTTTCCTGCGGGGCATCAAGAATCGCTTCGGCGCGACGGATGAGGTCGGCTGCTTCGAACAAACCGCCCACGGAATCCAGGAGGTTGCTGATCCTAGCGGGCTCTTCCTGCACCACCGGACCGAATCCGTAACTGGTACCGCGGTGACTGTGGTGATGGACGGCCGTCGCGCGATGGTTGGAGAGCTACAAACCCTGGCTCTCAACAGCGAATTTAAGAACCCGAAGCGATACATGACGGGCATGGATGCCTCGCGCGTATCGATGGTGCTGGCGGTGCTTTCGGAACGCTGCGGCCTCCCCCTAGCGGATAAGGAGGTCTACGCTGCGACGGTGGGTGGGATGAAGATCCTGGAGCCCTCGGCGGATCTAGCCACGGGGCTCGCTCTAGCTTCCACTGCTAAGCGCACGCCGCTACCCCTCGGGCTGGTGGCTTTGGGTGAAGTCGGTTTGGGTGGCGAGGTGCGCCGCATCCCGCAGCTCACCCAAAGGCTGGCAGAGGCCAGCCGTCTGGGCTTCCACACCGCGCTGGTGCCGAAGAACTGCCACTACGAGGCGCCGAAGGGAATGAAGGTGAAGGAGGTCTCCACGCTCTGCCAGGCTGTCAATTACTGCCTGGCCTCCGCCTAGCCACTGCGGGTTGAGCGAGAGCTACTGCGGGTTAAACGAGAGCTACTGCAAGTTGAACGAGGCTGGCTGGGACGTATTGTCGCCCACGTGGGTGTACAGCAGGTAGCTGCCCGGATCGACGGGCTGGCGAGCCTCACACTGGCCCGGCGCAGAGGTCGTGCGGGACCAACCGGCCAGTTCGTAGTTCACTGCCTCGCCAGCCTTGATCTTTACGTCCCCGGTCACCTCCGGCGCATTGCAGTCGATATCGCCCCACACGCGCTGGTAGTTGCCCATCGTGAACACTTCGAACTTCAGCGGAGCATCATCAAGGTTGATGTCGCAATCCGCGCCAGTCGGGTTCTCAATCCGGGCGTAGAAGTTCGGCTGCTGATCCGCGTTGAACGTCGTCGCCCCTGGCCGAGCGGTGACCTTCAAGTCGGCCAGGGAGCAAGAATCCTTCTTCTTGTCCTCTGACGCCTTCGCCTCCGACTCCTTACTTTCGGACGCCTTCGCCTCCGATTCACTAGGATCCGCACCCTTCGGCGGCTCCGGCGGGCTAGACATGTCCTGCTGTTCGGAAGTAGTCGTGGCAGATTCGGTAGCGGCCGTGTTCTCGGATTCCCCTCCCCCGCTGACCAGGCTGATCAAACCCCAGATCACGCCGATCACAGCGACCAGAATCACCACCGCGGCAATGCGGCGGCGGATATACACTTCGCGTGGCAACGGGCGCCTGTTGTCTTCCTCAGTCACACAACCAATGCTAAATGCTGCCCACCCGCACACGGCGGATAGACACGGGTTGACCGCCTAAAATAGCCCGCGAAATGGCTAGTAGATGCGCTGCGCCCCCTCAATATCTAGCCCGTAACTGACCAGTGGCTCGGCCAGCCCATCGGACAGGCGGTAGCGCAGTCCAACCACGGCGCAACGCTTGTCCGCCAGGCGCGCCTGGATCTCCGGCGAACGATCCACGATGTGGTCGGCGATCTCTGCAACGTGGTTGCGTTCGAAGGCGTCACTACTTTCCATCCCGCGCTTCTTCGCCGACAGCAACGAGGGCGTAACCTTCTCCACCAACACGCGCTGGAAGCCGGACGGCATGTCCCCGCCGTGCAGCGCCCGGGAGGCCGCAGCGACCGCGCCGCACTTCTCGTGCCCCAGCACAACCACCAGCGGCACCTCCAGGGAATCCACCGCGAACTCCAGGGAGGCCAGCACGGACAGGTCGGTAATCTCCCCGGCAGTGCGGATCACGAACACATCGCCCAACCCCTGGTCGAAGAGGATCTCCACCGGCGCTCGAGAATCGGAGCACGCCAGCACCACTGCTTGTGGCTTCTGCCCTTCCTGCAGGGTGATGCGACGGCTGAGGTCCTGGTGTGGGTGGTCAGATTCACCGCGCATGAATCTGGCGTTGCCCTCGCGCAGGCTGTCCCATGCCTCCAGCGGGGTTTTGTGATGGCTCGAAGTCATGCATCCATTGTGCACCGCGATACAGTGATTCGTGCAATGAACTCCCCACACGCTGACTCCTCGGACTCGGCAGCCGAGCTGCCCGCCAAGCTGAACAACTGGTACGCCCGGCACGCCCGCGACCTGCCGTGGCGCCACCCGGATACGAGCCCGTGGGCGATCCTGCTCAGCGAAGTGATGAGCCAGCAGACCCCAGTCGCCCGCGTGATCCCTCTCTGGACGGCCTGGCTGGAACGCTGGCCCACCCCGGCAGACCTGGCGCAGGCCCCGAAATCCGAGATCCTAAGAATGTGGGCCAACCTGGGCTATCCCCGGCGCGCTCTGCGACTCAAGGAGTGCGCAATCGCCTGTGTGGAGCGCCACGGAGGTCAGGTTCCCAGCGACATCGCCGACCTCGAAGCCCTGCCAGGGATCGGCCACTACACCGCCCGCGCCGTCGCCGCTTTTGCGTTCGGTCAGGCCGTGCCGGTCGTGGATACGAACGTCCGCCGCGTCTACCGGCGCCTTGTCGACGGCCGCTACCTGCAAGGCCCCGCCCGTGCGCGCGACTTGGCGGATGTGGCATCGTTGCTGCCCCACGTGGATCCGGACCCTCGTTTGGTTCGACGCCACCTCCCCCGCCCGCCGCACTCTCAGCCCACCGGCCAGCCCACCGGCCAGCCCACCGACTCGACCGCCACCGCAGATGCCGCTGATGCCGCTGATGCCGCAGATGCCGCTGATGCCGCGAATCTGATGTGCGCGGCGCTGATGGAACTCGGCGCCCTGGTGTGCACCGCGAAGAGCCCGGCGTGCGACCGCTGCCCCGTGGTGGACGACTGCGCGTGGGTGAAAGCGGGCAAGCCGCAGCCCACCGAGGAGGAAGCGGCAGCCGCTGCCCGGCGCGTGCAGAAATTCGAGGGAACCGATCGCCAGGTACGCGGAAAGATTATGGAACTATTGCGAAAAACGGGGGACGGTGGCGTCACAAAAAAAGAAGTAGACGTGCTGTGGCCCGGGCAGGAACAGCGCGAGCGCGCCCTGCAATCGCTGCTTAACGACGGGCTTGTGGCCCGTGACGGGGGAAAATACCATCTGCCGCACTAAGCAGCGTTACGCAAGCGGTTTTGTACGGCTTAGGTTTCACGGGTAGATGTGCATTAGAGTGATGTGAGTTACCCAAATCACAATAGGAATGTTTTATGTCGACTCCTACCTCCTCGACTGGCAAGCGTCCGAACACGACAACCACCGTGGCGGCCGTAGGCCTGATGCTCTTCTCCATGTTCTTCGGCGCCGGCAACCTCATCTTCCCGCCCATGCTCGGTGTGGAATCCGGTGACAACTTCTCCCCCGCCATGATCGGCTTCCTCCTAACCGGAGTGCTCATGCCGGTACTGACGGTCATCGCCATCGCAATCTCCGGTACCGGCGTGCGCGACCTAGCTTCCCGCGCTGGTGCGCTTTTCGGTCTCATCTTCGCCATCGTCGCCTACCTGTCCATCGGCGCACTGTACGCCGTGCCCCGCGCCGCAGCCATCGGCTACGAACTGGGCATCGAGTCCACCTTCAACCTGACCGGCGGCTGGTGGCGCCTGGCTGGCACGTTCGCCTTCTTCCTGGTGTGCTACTTGCTCACGCTCTGGCCCGGCAAGGTCGTGGACACCCTGGGCAAGGCTCTGACACCGCTACTGTTGATCTTGCTGGCCGTGCTGGCCATCGTCGGCCTGCAGAAGCTGAACGATCCCAGCATCCCGGCGACGGAGGAGTACTCCTCCAACCCGCTGGTCAGCGGCATCTCTCAGGGCTACTTCACGATGGACTCCATCGGCGCGCTGGCGTTCGCGCTGATCGTCGTGAGCGCCTTTAGCCAGAAGGGCGAAACCGATCACAAGCGGATCGTCAAGCTCTCCGGCATTGCCGCCTTCACCGCCGGTTTCTTCCTGATGCTGGTTTACTTGGGCCTGGGTCTGGTCGGCGCCCGCATGCCGGATAAGGAAAGTTACAGCGACGGCGCTGCACTCCTAAGCTCGGCTGCACACCTGACCATGGGCAACACCGGTGAGATCGTGTTCTCGCTGATCGTGCTGCTGGCCTGCATCACCACCGTCGTTGGTCTAACCGCGGCGACGTCCACGTTCTTCCATGAGCTGGTTCCGCAGATCAGCTACCGCTGGTGGGCGACGATCCTGACGCTCGTCGGCTTGGCGATCGCCAACCTGGGGCTGGAGAAAATCCTGAGCGTATCCGGCCCGGTCATCGGCCTGATCTACCCGCCGGCGATCGTACTGATCACGCTGTCCTACGTGCACTTGCTGTTCCGCCAGCACAAGCTCGTGTTTTCCTACCGCATCGGCGTGGCCGTAGCCTTCGTGTTCTCCTTCGTCGACTTCCTGGCTTCGCTGAACGTTCCGGTCGAGTCGGTACAGAATGCGCTGAGCTGGATTCCGCTGATGGATGCCGGCATGGGATGGCTGCTACCGACCACCGTCTTCACCATCATTGGCCTGGCCATCGACCTGAGCCGCAAGGTGCCCAACGACGAGGACGAGGAAGTAGATCTCGAAGCTCTGGACCCGTTCACAGCCAATGTGGACGAAGAAGCCCCGGTTTCTCAGTCCTAACTAGCAATATCTAACACTTTTCCCGGGGAATACGTTTAGGATTTTCCTATGACGTTTCCCCGTAAGAGTTTCCACCGCCTTCGTTTCACCCGTTCCCTAGCCGCGACCTGTGCAGTTCTTCTGCCCGCGGCCGCCGTATCGGCCACGCCTGTGGCTGTAGCCGCCCCCTCCCAGGGCGGCTTTTATGGTTCCGTGGAAGGTTCGCTATCCAGGGCCGCAGCCACGGGCAGTGGCAAGTCCGCCGTCGGCTCCCTGCCTAACCACGATCCGGACGGGTTCTACTCCTCCCTGCCGCTGCAGGTGAAGGGTAAGCCAGGGGAAATCTTGAAGACCGCCCCCAGCAACTTCGCACTTGGCATCCCCTTCGTCGACTGGACCAACAGCGAAGCCCAGCGCGTGGCTTATGTTTCCACCAACTCTCGCGGTGAAACCGTCCCCGTCACCGGCACCGTCCTGGTGCCCCGAGCCCCCTACACCGGCGGCGGCGAGCGTCCTTTGCTGGTCGTTGCGCCGGGCACCCAGGGCAGCGGTGATGCGTGCGCCCCGGGCAAGCTGCTGCCACTGGGGCTGGAATACGAGGCCACCCCTGTCGCCGCCGCGCTCTCCCGCGGTTGGGCGGTGGCGCTGACGGACCTGAACGGTTTGGGCAGCCCAGCCCAGCACACCTACATGAATCGCGTAGATCAGGGCAACGCCACCCTGGACATGGCTCGCGCAGCCAAGAACATGCAGCGGGTGCCGAAGTCCGCACCGGTAGCGCTGTGGGGTTACTCGCAGGGCGGTGGATCTTCCGCCGCAGCACTCGAGCTGGCCTCGACCTACGCCCCCGAGATCAACCTGAAGGCCGGCTACGCCGGCGGCGTGCCGGCCGATCTGGCCATGACTTCCACCGCCATCGACAACGGCCCACTGGCCGCTGCTTTGGGCTACACACTGAATGGCTTCCTGATCTCTAACCCAGAGATCCGCGATGCCGTCGAGTCGCGCATGAATGCCAAGGGCAAGGAATATGTACGCAAGACCGCCAGCGAGTGCCTCCCCGAATCACTGGCGCGCCACGCCTACACCGATACGCGCACCCTGACAAAGTCCGGCGAATCGCTTACGGAACTGTTGCGGCAGGAGCCTTTTAAGAAGCTTGTTGACGCCCAACGCATCGGCAACCGCCCACCCCAGGTCCCTGTGTACGTGGGGCATGGCACGAATGATGACACGATCCCCGTGGAGCAGAGCCGCCGCATGGCCCGCCAGTGGGCAGAGGGTGGCACGAAGGTGAACTACGTGGAGCACAACATCCCCCGCACCGTTCCGCTGGGCGATCACATGCTGCCGATGTTTACGCACCTGCTGCCGGCGCTGGACTGGCTGGATAGTGTGCTCCACGGCCGCCCAGTGCCGTTCAACAAGGCTTAGTTAGCCTTTCTGGTTCCAATCGTCGCTGGAGTCTGCGGCGTCAAAATCCTTATCCTCCGGAACGGAGGATTCGGCGGCGACAGACACAGCCTCCTGGGCCTCGTCGGCGGCCGCGTCGTCAATGCCGACCTCCGGCAGCGGCTTGGGCTTGGTGCCGAAGACGAACTTCGCATCCTCACCCTTGGACTCGCCGTCCCAGTTCTCGACGTCGACGGTGACGATCTCGCCAGCGCCGATCTCGCCAAACAGGATCTTCTCGGACAGGTGATCCTCGATCTCCCGCTGGATGGTGCGGCGCAGCGGACGGGCACCCAGCACTGGGTCGAATCCGCGCTTGGCCAGCAGGGACTTCGCCTGCTCGGTCAGCTCCAGATCCATGTCCTTCGCCTGCAGCGCGGTACGTACGCGGCCCAGCAGCAGGTCCACCATCTGGACGATCTGCTCGCGGGTTAGCTGGTGGAAGACCACGATGTCGTCGATGCGGTTCAGGAACTCCGGGCGGAAGTGCTTCTTCAGCTCGTCGTCGACCTTCTGCTTCATCCGCTCGTACTGGGTTTCCTCGTCGGCCTCGCCGGAGCTGCTGAAGCCCATGCCCACAGCCTTCGAGATGTCTCTGGTGCCCAGGTTCGAGGTGAAGATCAGGACGGTGTTCTTAAAGTCCACCATGCGGCCCTGGCCGTCGGTCAGGCGGCCGTCTTCCAACACCTGCAGCAGGGTGTTGTAGATCTCGGTGTGGGCCTTCTCGATCTCGTCGAACAGCACCACAGAGAACGGCTTGCGGCGGACCTTCTCGGTCAGCTGGCCGCCCTCGTCGTAGCCGACGTATCCCGGAGGGGCACCGAACAGGCGGGATGCCGTGAACTTGTCGTGGAACTCGCCCATGTCGATCTGGATCAGCGCATCGTCGTCGCCGAACAGGAACTCGGCCAGCGCCTTCGACAGCTCGGTCTTACCCACACCGGACGGGCCGGCGAAGATGAACGAACCGGACGGGCGCTTCGGATCCTTCAGTCCCGCACGGGTGCGGCGGATGGCGCGGGAGACAGCCTTGACGGCATCGTCCTGGCCGATGATGCGCTTGTGCAGCTCGTCTTCCATGTGCAGCAGGCGGGTGGATTCTTCCTCGGTGAGCTTGAACACGGGAATGCCGGTCCAGGTGCCCATGACCTCAGCGATCTGCTCCTCGCCTACCTCGGCGACCTCGTCCAGCTCACCTGCGCGCCAGGCCTTTTCCTTCTCCGCGCGCTCTTCGCCCAGCTTGCGCTCGTCGTCGCGCAGGGCTGCTGCCTTCTCGAAGTCCTGGTCGTCGATGGCGGCTTCCTTCTTGCGGCGCACCTCGGCGATCTTGTCGTCGACATCCTGGATGGACTTCGGGGCGGTCATGCGCTTGATACGCATGCGGGCGCCGGCCTCGTCGATCAGGTCCACGGCCTTATCCGGCAGGAAGCGGTCGTTGATGTAGCGATCAGCCAACTGGGCGGCGGCCTTCAGGGCACCGTCGGTAATGGATACGCGGTGGTGCGCCTCGTAGCGGTCGCGCAACCCCTTCAGGATTTCCACGGTCAACTCGACGGAAGGCTCCGGCACCTGTACCGGCTGGAAGCGACGCTCCAGCGCAGCGTCCTTCTCGATGTGCTTGCGGTACTCGTCTAGGGTGGTCGCACCGATGGTCTGCAGCTCGCCACGAGCCAGCTTCGGCTTCAGGATGCTGGCAGCATCGATCGCACCCTCGGCGGCACCCGCACCGACCAGGGTGTGGATCTCGTCGATGAACAGGATGATGTCACCGCGCTGGTTGATCTCCTTCAGCACCTTCTTCAGGCGCTCCTCGAAGTCACCGCGGTAGCGGGAGCCCGCCACCAGGGAACCCAGGTCCAGGGAGTACAGCTGCTTATCCTTCAGCGTCTCCGGCACCTTGCCGTTGACGATGTCCAGCGCCAGGCCTTCCACCACAGCGGTCTTACCCACACCGGGCTCGCCGATAAGCACCGGGTTGTTCTTAGTGCGGCGGGACAGGACCTGCATGACGCGCTCGATTTCATTCTCGCGCCCCACAACCGGATCCAGCTTGCCATCCTTAGCGGCCTGGGTGAGGTTACGGCCGAACTGGTCCAGCACCAGGGAGTTGGACTTCTGGCCAGGGCGGCTCGGTGCACCTTCACCGGTGCTGCCCACGCCAGCAGCAGCGGGCTCGCCGCCGCCTTCTTCCTCGTTACCCTCGTAGCCGCTGAGCAGCTGGATCACCTGCTGGCGCACGCGGGACAGGTCAGCGCCGAGCTTGACCAGCACCTGCGCTGCCACGCCCTCCCCCTCGCGGATGAGGCCCAGCAGGATGTGCTCGGTGCCGATGTACTTGTGGCCTAGCTGCAGCGCCTCGCGCAATGCGAGCTCCAGGACCTTCTTGGCCCGCGGGGTGAAGGGAATGTAGCCGCTCGGCGGGTGACCGCCGGTGCCGATGATGTCCTTGACTTCGGTGCGCACGGCGTCCAGGGAGATACCCATGGATTCCAGGGCCTTCGCTGCTACGCCTTCGCCCTCCTGAATCAGGCCGAGCAGGATGTGCTCTGTGCCGATGTAGTTGTGATTCAGCGCGCGGGCTTCTTCCTGCGCCAACACAACGACGCGACGCGCGCGATCCGTGAACCTCTCGAACATGGTGTGCTCCCTTTACAAAAGATGTGGCTAGTTTCCAAAGACTTAGCTTGTGTATTCGCCAATGCTGCCCACCTTAGCCGTGAGTGCGGGCAACTCATATCGCCTTCCACACAACACTGCGTTGTCGCCGCCTTATTCCGACGCCCCTTCGACCCCAAATACCCCCATATCAGCAGGTCAACAACTATTCGTGGCGGAATTTTCGACGCTGTACGCCGTCAGCGAACGCCCGTCCTGGCACGCATATAGACCGGCCATCTTTGCATAGTTATTTTTTCAAACCGAGAACTTTTTGCTTTGCGAACATTACAGTGATGTACACCACTAAGAAGATATAAACCGCTCAAGTCGAGGCGCCACTCCGGGTTAGTTCCCCGGGGCACTACCAATAGGCGCAGACCCAAACGCCAACCCAACCCAAACGCCGACCCAAGGAGAGTTACCCAGAAATGAACGCAGCTGCAGCCGCCCAGCTAACGAAGCCCTCCCTCACTGAACAGATCGGAACCGCAGGCACGCTCCTAAAGGGCACCCTGCCACTGTTCAAGTCCGGCGTTCTGGGCTCAATGAGTCCGATCGCCGCGTCCAAGGCATTGAAGGGCGTTATCCAGTGGAGCTTCCTCCCCGCCGGCCTGCTAGCCATCGGCGCTGCACGCGACCCCTACCACACCGCCATCATCGATGACGCTGGGTCGATGACCTACCAAGAGCTGCACGAACAGTCCTCCACCTTGGCGCAAGCCCTGTTCCGCACCGGCGTCCGCGAACGCGATCGTATTGGCGTGCTGTGCCGCAACCACCGCGGCTTCATCCTTACCCTCTGCGCACACGGTCGGTTGGGTACAGACATTGTGCTGCTGAACACTGGGGCGTCCGCAAAACAGACCCAAGCCGTGCTACAGGAACAAAAGATCGACATCCTGTTTATCGACGAAGAGTTCCTGCCGCTACTACCGAAGGACTTCGACGCCTGCCCCGTGATCATCGCCTGGGAAGACGGCGACACGCTAGGACTTTCCCGCGAGGCCGAGGCTGCACTGAAGAAACCCTCCAATATTCAGGACGCAATCGATAGCGGCGACTACGCTACCCGCAACGAAGACTGGAGCACCCTGCACGAGGTAGTGCGGACTACCCCGGAGAACCTGTCCATCCCCAGCCGCCCACGCCAAGGCCGCACCATAATCCTCACCTCCGGCACCACCGGCACGCCGAAGGGCGCGCGTCGACCGGAACCGAAGACGTACATGCCGGCGTCGTCGATCATGAGCCGCATCCCGATGCGCCACCACCGCCCCTCCTTCCTCTCCGCGCCGATGTTCCACACCTGGGGATTCGCGCAGATTCAGCTGGCGCTCGCGCTGCGCAACACCATGATTATGCAGCGGCGATTCTCCCCCGAAGGGGCAGTGAAGCTGATCGAGAAGAACCGCCCGTACACCATCGCCATGGTGCCGACGATGCTGCGCCGCATGCTGGAGGTCGTCCCGGAAGGATTCAACCCCGGCACGAAGATCATTGCCACCTCCGGCGAGGCGCTGCCACCGAAGGTCGTGCGCGAGACGCAGGAGAAGTTCGGCGACGTGCTGTACAACCTGTACGGGTCGACGGAGGTCAGCTGGGCTTCCATTGCCACCCCGGAGGAGCTGCGCAAGCACATCAACACTGCAGGTAAGCCGCCAATGGCGACGACGCTGAAGATTCTGGACGAGGATGGCAAGGAGCTGCCGGACGGCGAGATTGGACGCATCTTCGTGAAGAACGACATGCTGTTCGAGGGCTACACACGCCCCGGCTCTGACAAGGAAATCATCGATGGCATGGTCGCTACCGGCGACCTGGGATACTACAACGAGGACGGGCTGCTGTTCATCTCTGGCCGCAGCGACGACATGATCGTTTCCGGTGGCGAGAACGTCTTCCCGCAGGAGACCGAGGACGTGGTGAACTCCATGGACTTCGTTGCCGAGTCCGCTGTGCGAGGCGTGGAGGATCCGGAGTTCGGCCAGGCACTGTGCGCGTGGGTCGTGCCGGAGGGCAAGAGCGCAGCCGAACTGACCGACGCCGAGAAGGCGGAATTCGAGGAGCAGGCGAAGCTGCAGGTCAAGGCTCACTTGGCTCGCCACAGTGTGCCGCGTTACTTCGTATACCTGGACAAGCTGCCCCGCAACGCGGTGGGCAAGGTGGTTCCGCGCGAGCTTCCGCAGCCCTAGTTGGGGTGAATGAGGCTGGCGCCTCGGCGGGCTGAGGGGCTGAGCCCTGCACCACCCCCTCCCGTTTCACCTTGCCCTCTCCCAAAGACTGTAAATGTCGGAAAAGTTGCAAAACACTATTGGGGATGATTGTTACTAAAACAAAAGCCCTGGTCAGCGAATCGCACACCAAGGGTCAGGAATAGTAAGTCTGCAGTTTTGCAACTTTTCCGACATTTAGCATCACGTAAAGCCGGCAAGGGCTGTGGGCGTCATAAAACATGAATCACCAGAACAACACCAACCGAAACAACTTCCTCAAACAACAGCAAGGGTGACTGGCCGCAGCCAGTGCCCCACGGCGTGCGCAATAATGATTGGCATGAGCCAGATCAGCAGCACCAATAGCAACCCCAACAGCAACCCCAACCAACCCCTCCGTCCGCGCGTGCTGTCCATCGCCGGCACGGATCCGACGGGCGGGGCGGGCGCGCAGGCGGACCTGAAGTCCATCATGGCGGCGGGTGGCTACGGCATGTCCGTGATCACCGCGCTGGTCGCGCAGAATACGCAGGGTGTGCGCGAGATCCACACTCCCCCGCTGGATTTCCTCCGCGCGCAGCTCGATTCCGTCTTCGACGACGTCACCGTTGATGCTGTGAAGATCGGCATGCTCGGCGACACCCAGACCATCCAGACCATCCGCGATTATCTGCAGAACCACCAGGTCACGACGGTGCTGGACCCGGTGGCGGTGGCTTCCTCGGGCGATCGGCTGCTCACCGCGGACGCCGAGGACGCACTGCGGGACTTCGCTGCCGCTTCTTCGGTAGTGACGCCGAACCTCCCCGAGCTCGCACTCCTGACTAAGACTGACATTGCCAGCAGCGAGCAAGATGCCGTGGACATCGCCGCGAAGTGGGCGCGGGAAACCGACACCACCGTGATCGTGAAGCTGGGGCACCTGGCTGGGCCGGAGGCCGGAAACATTGCCGTGGCCCCGAACGGGCAGACGCACAAGGTCAGCTCCCCGCGCGTGGAAACAAAAAACACCCACGGCACGGGGTGTTCTTTGTCTTCCGCACTGGCCACCAGACTGGGCGCGGGAGATTCGCTAGAGAATGCGTTGGAATGGTCCACAAAATGGCTCAACGAGGCCATCGCCAATGCCGACAAGTTGCTAGTCGGTCAAGGCCATGGCCCCGTTGATCACTCAGTGCGCCTGTTCTAGGCAGGCTCTAGTGGGCTCTTACTTGAGCTCCTTGGAGGAAAGTCCCAGCTCACGGCGGGCGACGACCAGCTGCTGGATCTGCTGGGTGCCCTCGAAGATGTCCAGGATCTTGGAGTCGCGAGCCCACTTCTCCAGCAGGTCGCGCTCGGAGTAGCCGTAGGCACCGGCCATCTCGACTGCACGCAGGGTCAGGTCGGTGGCCATGCGGCCTGCCTTCGCCTTGCACTCGGAGGCTTCCTTGCTGTTCGGCTGCTTGTTGTCAGCCATCCAGCCTGCGCGCATCGTCATCAGGTATGCAGCTTCCCAGTCGCTCTCCAGGCGAATGTACTCGCTGGCGGCTGCGGGCTGGTTCCACGCGGGGGCGTCATAATCGATCTCTACACCTGCGTCGGTGAGGATCTCGCGCAGCTTCTCCAGGGAAGCGCGGGCAACACCGACGGCCATGGCGGCAACCATCGGGCGGGTGTTGTCGAAGGTGGCCATCACGCCACCGAAGCCCTTCTTGGTGTCCACCTCCGGGGAGCCCAGCAGGTTCTCCTTCGGGATGCGGACGTTATCCAGGATGAAGTGCGCGGTGTCGGAGGAGCGGATGCCCAGCTTGTGCTCCAGGCGGATCAGCTCGAAGCCCGGGGTATCGCGCGGGACGACGAAAGACTTGATGGCTGCGCGGCCTGCGGACTTGTCGACGGATGCCCAGACGACAACGTGGGTGCAGCGCTCGCCGGCGGTGACGAAGATCTTCTCACCGTTCAGGACGTACTCGTCACCATCTAGCTTGGCGGTAGCGGCAACGGCTGCGGAGTCGGAGCCGAACTGCGGCTCCGTGATGGCCATAGCGGCCCAGATCTTGCCGAAGCGCTCGAGCTGCTCATCGTCGGCCACTGCGGCGACGGCTGCGTTACCCAGGCCCTGGTAAGGAATGGAGAGGGTCAGTCCGACGTCGCCCCAGCAGGTCTCGATGACGTTGAGGATGGAGGCCATGTTGCCGCCATTCTTGACGCCCTCAGTCTTCTTCTTGTCATCGCCGCGGCCACCGGAGGCACCGGCCATGGTCTGGCCGGCATCTGCCATGCCTTCGACCAGGCTGGCCATGGTGTCCAGCTCGACGGGGCGCTCGTGCTCCGCGAGATCATACTTGCGGGAGATGGGGCGGAAGATTTCGGCGGCGGCCTGGTGCGCTTGGTTCTGGCCCGCCTTCAAACGCTTGGGGAGTTCCAGATTAATCATGATGTGGTTCCTTGAAGTTCCTAGTGCTTATTCGATATCGATTCGAATGTGTGGCGGGAGTTAGACGACGACTACGCCTTCGGCGATGCCAATGGCGCGCATGTCGCGGTACCAGCGCTCGACCGGGTGCTCCTTGGTGAAGCCGTGGCCACCCAGCAGCTGCACGCCGTCGAGGCCCATGACCATGCCCTTGTCGGAGGCGTAACGGCGAGCCAGACCGGCCTCACGGTTGAAGGAGAGGCCCTGGTCCAGGCGGGAAACACCGCGCAGCAGGATCAGGCGCAGGCCGTCGAGCTCGATGCGCAGGTTGGCGACCATGAAGGCTACGGCCTGACGGTGCGAGATCGGCTCGCCGAAGGCTTCGCGCTCGTTGACGTACTTCTTGGTGTACTCCAGGATGGCTTCGCCGGTGCCGGCTGCCAGTGCGGCCCAGCCCAGGCGGGAGCGACGGATGATCTCCGCGTAGTTTTCCTTGCGCTCTTCAGCGGATAGGTCCTTGCCACCCAGCAGCTGGCTGGCGGGAACGCGGACGTCCTTCAGCAGAACGCGCCCCAGGGCAGCGCCGCGCAGACCCATGGACGGGTCAGCCTCGACAACGAGACCCTCGGTATCGGACTCGACGATGACGAAGGTGTTTTCACCGTCCAGGTTGACGGCGATGATGAACAGCTCAGCCTTGCCTGCGTTCGGAACCATGGTCTTGACGCCGTTGATAACGATGTCATCGCCCTCGCGGACGGCGGTGGTCTGCAAGGTGAAGGGGTCGAACAGCGGGCGGGACTCAGAGACGACCACAGCGGAGGCCGGGACGGATTCGCCAGCGAACTCCGGCAGGTAGGTCTTCTGCTGGGAGTCGTCACCGTAGTTGGTGATGACATTCGCCACACCAGCCGGCGCCAGGATGGCAACAGCCTGGCCCATGTCGCCGAATGCCAGAGCCTCGGCGATCAGGGCGTTGGTGGTAGCGCCAGACGCAGAGGCGATGCCTTCATACTCCTCCGGCAGGTTGATCAGGGCAACGCCCAGCTCGGCGGCTGCTTCGAGCAGACCCTCGGCAGGCTCGGATGCCTCATTCTGGTCGTGGCCGGTGGGACGCAGGCGCTCTTCTGCGAACTCGCGTACTGCGGCGACGATCATCTCCTGATCCTCGGTGGGGGTCAGGTCAAACAGTGCCTTACCCGGTGCCGGCGCCTCAGTCGGGACGGGCTGGTTGTTCTCGTCGGTGGTCTGGTTTGCCAGACGAACCGGCTTGCCAGAGCCCTTGATCTTCTTGAACTGGCGGTTCACGGCACCGAGGGTGCGCATACCGGTCTTAGTGGACTGGTAGGCAACGCGGTCGACCTTCTTGCCGAGGCCGTACTTCTCTGCCAGGTCGGAGCCTGTGAACTTCGTCAGGACTCCCATAACCGTGCCGATTGCATCTCGCTTGATGTTGTTCAGGCCAGGAGTTGAATCGGCACGCTTGCTTCGGTCGCTCATTTCGTGCGGCCACCTTTCACTGGTTGTCAGCGCAAATCAAATATCTGCATGTGCGGATAATTATGTATGTAGCGTAAACCACTCTAATGGCGCGCGTCACACTTTGGGGCAATTGGCGTCCTGAATTACACCCGAATACGAAAAAGGGTGCACGATTGTGCACCTTTTGCGCTGAACGGCAACGCTAGTCGGGTGGTCGCCACGGGCGCCACCCGAGGGGATCCCAAGCGTCTGTATTAGTTACTAAGTAGGACGCTCGACTAGTTGTCGCGCTCTGGCTTCACGATCGGGAAGAGTACGGTTTCGCGAATACCCAGGCCGGTCAGGGCCATGAGCAGGCGGTCAATACCCATGCCGGTGCCGGCTGTCGGCGGCATGCCCTGCTCCATGGCTGCCAGGAAGTCCTCGTCCAGACGCATTGCCTCGTCGTCACCATTGGCGGCCAGGCGTGCCTGATCCTCGAAACGCTCGCGCTGAATAACCGGATCCACCAGCTCGGAGTAGCCGGTTGCCAGCTCGAAGCCGCGGACGTACAGGTCCCACTTCTCCGTCACGCCCGGCTTGCTGCGGTGCTGGCGGGTCAGCGGGGAGGTCTCAACCGGGAAGTTGCGCACGAAGATAGGACCATCCAGCTGGTCCTCGCACAGGACTTCCCAGATCTCCTCCACCAGCTTGCCGTGGCCCCAGCCGCCCTTTGCAGGAACGTCCAGGCCGATGACCTTGGCGATATCCTTGAGTTCTTCGACGGTGGAATCAATCGTCACCTCTGGCTGGCCGGGGTATTTCCGTGCCAAAGCCTCGTTGAGCGAGGGGTACATTTCGATTTCTTTCCACTCGCCACCGAAGTCGTATTCGGTGCCATCGGCCAGGCGTACCTTGCCGGTCCCCTCCAAATCAGTGCCCTTGGTGAGCTGGTCAACGATGTACTGAATGGACTCACGCGTCGTGCGGGCGCAATCGTCATAGTCACCCCATGCGGCGTAGGTCTCCAGCATCGCAAACTCCGGGGAGTGCGACTTATCCACACCCTCGTTGCGGAAGTTGCGGTTGATCTCGAAGACCCGGTCGATGCCACCCACCACGGCACGCTTAAGGAAGAGCTCCGGCGCGATACGCAGGTAAAGGTCAATGTCGAGCGCGTTGGAGTGTGTAACGAACGGGCGGGCTGCCGCGCCACCGTGCAGGGTCTGCAGCATCGGGGTCTCGATCTCTACGAAGCCCTCGCCCTCCATGTAGTCGCGCAGCGCGCGGATAACCTTCACGCGAGTCATCGCGTTCTTGCGAGCCTCTTCGCGCACGATCAGGTCGTTGTAGCGCTGGCGCACACGCGTCTCTTCGTTCATTTCAGCGAAGGCAACGGGCAGCGGACGCAGGGACTTCGCGGCCATAACCCACTCGCTAGCCATGACGGACAGCTCGCCGCGGCGAGACGCGATCACGCGACCGGTTACGCCGATGAAGTCACCGAGGTCCACGTCGGCCTTCCACTCAGCCAGCGCATCCTCGCCCACCTCTGCCAAAGACAGCATGGCCTGCAGCTGCGTTCCGTCGCCATCCTGCAGGGTGGCGAAGCAGAGCTTGCCGGTGTTGCGCATAAAGATTAGGCGTCCAGTGACGCTCACGACGTCCTGGGTTTCTTCGCCAGCGGCGAGATAAGTGACGCCCTCTGCTTCAACCGGTTGCTCTTCAGCTTCACCATCAGTCTTCTTCACGGCCCACTGTGCACGCACCTCGGCTAGGGAGTGGGTACGTGGCACCTCGACCGGGTAGGCATCCTTGCCGGACTCGATGATCCGTTGGCGTTTCTCGCGGCGGATGCGAAGCTGTTCGGGCAGGTCTTGTGCGGGGGATTTTGCTGCGTCAGTCACGTTTACAAAGCCTAGCGCATGGCGCGGTGGGGTTACCGATTGAGGCATGTGAGAGGTTCGGGAGTGTTAGCTTGGAGGAACATAAGGCAGGTTTGCCCACTTGTCCCTAGGTAACGTTGCACAAGATTCAAAGGAAGCGTGCCCCATGTTTTCCTCACACCCGACTTCCCCCACCCGCAAGTACGCCCGCGTTACAGCAGCCTGCCTGGCCGCGGGTGTTCTAACCTTCACCGCCGGTTGTTCTGTCTTCCAACGTCCCGATGGAGCCAGCGAAGAAATTTCTTTCGGCGGCAAGAAGGACGGCTCCGGCAACGGCAGCGACTCCGGCAATGACAAGGGTCAGCCCGCGGCCGGAAACTACTCGGAGGTTTCCAAGGAGATCGACGACAACCGATTGCGGGAAATCTTCAAAGACGGCAACTTCAGTGACTGCGATCTAGGTCAGGATTTCTACAACCAGGCCTATCTCGATAGTTCAAAGGTTCTTCCCCTGGACTCGGCGGATATTTTTGTTAATTCCGAAACCTGCGCAGGCTTTGCCAAGCCAAAGAACAATGCTGACCTCCCGGAGGAAGTAAAGAATACGTCCAGCTATACCGCACTATCCGCCACCAAAAAGCGCCCAGACCTAGCGGATCTGATGGGCGACGATGCCGAATTTTCTGAGCTCTCCGACGATGGCATAAAAGGCTGGAAAGTTGCGACCAAGGATGAACTTTGCAGCCTTTCTGGTCCAGAGGGAACTCCGTTAGAGAACGCGGAAATCATGTCCACACACGGGTGCGACATCATCAAGCCTCTATTACGTTCACTAACGAATCTGGGCAACCGCTACCAGGAGCTTGAAGGCAAGGAAGCAAACATTGGCGGCGCTGAAGGGCCTCAGGAAGTTGGCGACCGCGTGGAACTCAACATCGTTGACGATGGTTTTCTCGAGAATCGAGAAAAAGCCAAGTCTAAGGATGAGGCAGTCACTGAGAAAGTAGGCCGAGGCAGGACGGAAATGAAACTGAAAAACCCCGAGGTTTTAATTGACAATCCTCGGGACTACGGCAAATTCTGCGCCGAGGTGGAGTATGCATACGAAGACGAATCACCGTTGTTCCCTCCATCCGAGATAGGTATGCAGACGCCGGATGGCGAGTACTGGGTGATGAAGATTGCCGGCAAGACAGTAACCCCTATGTCCGATGGCAAGGGCAGTCAGCATTTCTGCTCGGAAGTTGGCCTTCCTTTTAATGACACCGACTTCATCATTATTGGAGCGGACACGCTCACGACTACCCAAAAAGACCTGGAGGAAGATGGAATGCCTCTGTGGCGCGTCCATGTGAAGCACAACGACGACGGGAAGTACGAAGTTAGTTAAGCCTCCGGGTGGCGCGGGTTCTTGAGCCCCGAGCCGTCCGGCACGTGGGCCGGGTCTCCGCCGAGCTCTATCTGCTTGTTGTTCTCGTCCACGAAAACCACGCGGGAGGCGTAGCCCTTCAGGTCTTCCTCGCTGTACTGGGCGTACCCGATAATTATGACGAGATCACCGGGACTGATTAGGCGCGCGGCGGCACCGTTGATACCGATCACTCCGCTGCCTCGGTCGCCGGTGATGGCGTAGGTCGTCAGGCGGTTGCCGTTATCGATGTCGACGATGTCGATCTGCTCGCCTTCAAGGATGTCGGCAGCTTCCATCAGATCAGCGTCGATGGTGCACGAGCCGACGTAGTGCAAGTCGGCCTGCGTAACTGTCGCACGGTGGATCTTTGATTTCAGCATTGTTCGCAACACGGGTGAACACCTTACTCGCGGCACAGCAATTAATCTATTTAGCTGGGATTTAGGCGTTCCGGTGTGCGCCGTCGCTCGGCAAAGCCACCACAAACTCGGGTTCATTAAAGCCCTTTTTCGCGAATGCCTCCGCCACAGCCTGCGCCGTTGCTTCCACCCGATCCTCGCGCAGCAGTGCAATGGCGGAGCCGCCGAATCCACCACCGGTCATGCGGGCGCCCAATGCTCCCTGTTCCATTGCCATATCCACCGCGGTATCTAGCTCCGGCACAGTGACCTCGTAGTCATCGCGCAGGGAGGCGTGACTGCCCTGCATCGATCGTCCGAAGGCCTCCACATCTCCACCACGGATCTGTTGGATCGCTTCCGCGGTGCGGGCAATCTCGCTAACCACATGGCGTACGCGTGCCGCCACCTGCTGTGGGTCTTGGCCATTCGCCTGTGCCCACCGGGCAGAGTCCGCCTCTGCGTCCTTCGCATAGCGTAGGCTGCTCACGCCCAGGTCGGCGGTCACCCCATCGATCACGGCACGGCGCGCGGCGTATTGCCCATCGTTCAGGCGGTGCGGGGCATTCGTGTTCATGATGAGGATGGCAAGCCCGCGCGCCGCGATGTCGAAAGGAACTAACGTGGCGCTGTCTTCGGCGAAGTCGATGGCGAGCGCGTGGCCAGCCTGCCCGAATAGGGAAATGCGCTGGTCGAGGCCGCCCGTGGAGGCGCCGACTACCTCATTTTCTGCTCTTATTGACGCCCTCATGAGTCCGCTGCGCACCGCATCATCAAGGGGTGCGCTGCCGTTTAGGTCGAAGGCTGCAAGAGCCGCCGAGCATTCCAACGCTGCGGAGCTGGAAAGCCCTGCGCCGACTGGCACGTCGGATTCAATGGCGAGGTTCAATCCACCGGCAGGCATCAGCCCGGCCTCGATGGCCGCCCAGATGGCTCCGACTGCGTAGCCGGCCCAGTTGGCTGGATTGTTGGGGCCAACCTCGGAAACAGGAATCTCGACGTGGACGATTTCGGCTGGGTCACCGTAGCGAGAAGCTACGCGGTACACACCGTCATTGTTCTTGGCGGCGGCCACGTAGGTGCGCTGCGAGAGCGCGAAGGGCAGGCTGATGCCGTCGGCATAGTCCACGTGCTCACCGATCAGGTTGACGCGGCCCGGCGCGGACCACACACCCGCAGATTGATAGCCGTAGACCTTCTGGAATAGGGATTGTACGTCGGCAGTGCCCTGCTCCTCGGTGCGGGTCTGCAGCCAGCGGGGGGTTACGTTAGTTGGCATTGTCGGCTACCTCCCGGAAGCGCTCGGCGATTCTTTCTGGTGTGGTGTCGGAAATCCAGGCTTCCTGGCCGGACTCGCTTCCCGCCAGGAACTTCATGCGCCCAGCAGAGCGCATCATCGAATACAGCTGCAAGTACAGGCGACCGTTTTCGCGATCCTCCCCCACCGGCGCCTGGTTCCAGGCAGCGATATATGGAGTACGCTCAATGCCCTCGAAGAAGCGATCCATACGGCCCAGCAGGTCTAGGTAGAAGCGGGTGAGTTCATCCTTTTCCTCGTCTGTGAGTGCCGCGAAATCCGGGACTGCCCGGTTGGCCATGAGGATGACCTCGACCGGCCACTTTGCTGCCGCCGGAACATAAGCGGTGAAGTGCTCTCCAGCGAGAAGTACACGGGTACCGGATTCCTTTTCAGCGGACAAGACGGCGTCAAAAAGATCCTGACCGGTGTCTTCCCGGAAAGCGCGAGCGCGCGTGGCTACCTCGGCGGCGCGCGGCGGAACGAAAGGATAGGAGTAGATCTGGCCGTGCGGGTGTTGCAGCGTCACGCCGATTTCCTTGCCGCGGTTTTCAAAGGGGAACACAAAGCGGATGCCCTCGATAGCGGAGAGCTCAGCGGTGCGGTGGGCCCAGGCTTCGACGACGGTACGGGCACGCTCGTAGGACAGGTCCTTAAACGAGGAGTTCACATCCGGGGTAAAGCAGACGACCTCGCAGCGGCCAATGGCGGGCTTACGGGGGAAAAGCTCCTGACCGTCGACCTGTGTGGCGAAGTCGTCCGGCACCTCCATGTGCATGGACAAGGAGGGGAAGCGATTTTCAAAAACCACGACGTCGTAATCATCGGCAGGCACCTCAGTGGGTAGTTCGCCAGGTTTGGTGGGGGCCAACGGATTCTCGTTCGCCGGGGGCATGAACGTGCGGTTCATACGGTGGGCGGCGTAGACATACCACTGGCCGGTCAAAGGATCCTGCCGCATCTCGGATTCCGTAGTGGCCTGTGGCAGATCACGGGAATCGTGCAGCTCCCGTTGTTTCTCCCCTGCCACGTATGCCGGTTCATCGTCGAAGTACATCAGCTCGCGGCCATCCGCAAGTGTCGTTCGAGTTACCTTGAAATCATGCTGCACGGCGTGGATCACTCCCTTTAGTTAATGCGCATAGAGGCGCACGAAGAAAAAGCCCGCCTCTTCAGTGGGGCGGGCAATGCGTTATTTAGTTTGCGGTTCCTGCGGCTCGGCGGATTCATCAATCTTGATTGGATCCAACTTGGTCCACAGTACGAAGATCGCTGCCACGGCGATCATGGCCAACCCGCACACCAGGTTATATGTTTCGTTCTTCGGCTCGCCGGTGGATACATCCATACCCGGGTCAAGCAGGAAGTAGCTCAGCAAGAGCACAAGTCCGTACAGGCCCATGAGGGAACCGATGACATTGCGGATATCGAAGGCACCCGCCATGTGGGAGCCCTTCTTAGCAGTGTTCTTAGCCATTGTGTCCATTCACTCCTTTCTGAAAAACTTGCGCCCTTGTTAAGCGAACACGATGTTGAGGACGAGCACCATGGCCAGGCATAGGATGCCCAGCGGTACGGTGCGGCGGTACCACGGCAGGCTGGCTTCGGCAGCATCCGTGAGGTTTTCCTTCGGGGTAACGGACTTGACGAAGCCCACCAGCTCCTCATCCGGCTTCGGCTTGGTGACCATGGAAACCAGGATGGAAGCGATGATATCCGTGACGAATGCCAAGGATGCGGCGACAAAGGCCGTGCCCTGTCCCGGGAGGTTGAAGAAGCTAGCGTCGGTGCTGCCGAAGGTGGCTATAGCCCAGTAGACAATCGCGATACCCGTACCGGAAACCAGGCCGACCCAACCTGCGGTGGGCGTCATGCGCTTCCAGAACATACCCAGGATGAAGGTGGCGAACAGCGGGGCGTTGAAGAAGCCGAACAGCGTCTGCAGGTAGTCCATGACGTTGCCGAAGTTGGATGCCAGCAGGGCGGTGAACACGGCGATGACGGTAGCGCCGACGGTGGCCATACGGCCGACCTTCAGGTAGTAGTCGTCGTCGCGGTCCTTCACGATGTAGGACTGCCAGATGTCATAGGAAAACACGGTGTTGAAGGCGGAAATATTAGCCGCCATACCAGCCATGAATGCGGCCAACAGACCTGCGATGGCCACGCCCAGCAGGCCGTTCGGCAGTAGGTCGCGCATCAGGTACAGGATGGCATCGTTCGGTTCGGCGGAGCCATCCATAATCGGGGTGACAGTCGCGCCTGCAACCATGCCCGGGATAACCACCAGGAACGGAATGAACATCTTCGGAAACGCACCGATGATCGGGGTCTTCCGTGCAGAGGACAGCGAATCGGCTGCCATGGAGCGCTGAACCTCTACGAAGTTGGTGGTCCAGTAACCGAAGGACAGCACGAAGCCCAGTCCAAAGACCAAGCCGATAGCGGAGACGACCGGGTTCTCAAAGCCTGAGATTTCGGTGCCCGGCCAGGTGTGGAAGTGCGAGGAGTCTGCAACCTTGGCCTGCAGGCCATCCCAACCACCAACCTGGTGCAGGCCGATCATTGTCAGCGGCAGCAGGGCGGCGATAATCACGAAGAACTGCAGCACCTCGTTGTAGATCGCTGCGGACAGACCACCCAGGGTGATGTACGACAAAACGATGACCGCGGCAACAACCAGGGTGACCCACAGTGGCCAGCCGAGCAGTGAGTTAACCACCTTGGCCAGCAGCAGTAGGTTCACGCCGGCAATCAGCAGCTGAGCTACGGCAAAGGAGATGCCGTTGACCAGGTGCGCGCCGTTGCCAAAACGGCGCTGCATGAACTCCGGAACGGAGCGCACCTTAGAGCCGTAGTAGAAGGGCATCATCACGATGCCGAGGAAGACCATGGCCGGGATCGCACCGATCCAGAAATAGTGCATGGTCTCGAATCCGTACTGCACGCCGTTGGCCGAGTGACCCACAATTTCAACGGCGCCCAGGTTGGCAGAAATAAAGGCCAGACCCGTCACCCAGGCGGGTAGGGATCGGCCGGAGAGGAAGAAGTCGATTGAGCTGGACACCTTGGACTTAGCTGCCCATCCGATGCCGAGGACGAAAGCGAAGTATAGCGCGACCAGCGCGTAGTCTACCCAGCTCGCGTCCAAACGTAGTCCTTCAGCTGTCATAGCTGCGAACCTCCAGGAACGTCGGGTTCCCGTCCCAGGCACCAATCGTTTTAGTTCACAACTACCAGCGACGAGAACTATTGGATGTTTGATTCAATAGAAATCTTAACGCCGCGTAGTGCTATAAAGGAAATTCTTTTCTATTTATGGAAGTACCTTTGTTTTAGGTCTCGACGCCCCCACGCGAAACATAGTAAATCCCACATTCAAAGCTGCGCTTTTCGCCTGGTAGCAGGCGAATAAGGTCACGACCGGAACGCAATGCGTCCGGTGGGCACGTCATCGGTTCGACAGCTAATGCCCGTCCTACACCGGGGTATCCTTCGCGACGAGCCGGATCCGCTGTAAACACCTGGAACCAATTAAAGCCCTCTCCTACCCACAGACGCACACCCTCGCCCTCGGGGTTCAGCAACTGTGCCTCGGCGGTCACCCCCTGAGCCCTATCGACATCACCGAAACAGTGATCCAGCCAAACCCCTGCCATACGCTGGCCCGCTTCCACGTCCGGCAACACCCGGCGAGCAGGAATCTCCGGCCCGGCGGGCAGATTTCGCACGGAATCCAGTGGCAGGTTCGTACCGACCGGCAGGTGCACAACGCAATCGTCCAGCGGAGTACCTAGCGCGCTTAGGTAGGGGTGCCACCCCAGACCAAAGGGGCAGGAAGCGTCGCCTTCATTGCGCACCTCAAAGGTGGCGAATAGCCCCTCGCCTTCTCCACTATCTGCAGCGCGTACGGCCCATGTCATCCGCAACAGCAAGGGCCACGGCCAGCCAGCCCGTAGGCCGGTAGAAAGCTCCAGCGTTACAAAATCCTCACCCTGGTCGGCAATGTGCCAGGCCATCTGTCCCACGAATCCATGGATGGCGGTGGCTCGTCCCGGCTCAGTAATGTCCAACCGGTGCAGCACGCCGTCGTGGGCAAACACACCATCGGCGGTGCGGTTCGGCCAGGGCGCCAGCACAATGCCTGAAGAAAGTGGTGGATAAGTCCCCTCGGGGTAGGAAACCACCAAGGGCTTTCCCGCGTATTCCAGACTGCGTAGGCCACCGCCGAACGTGGAGATGCTGGCTCGGTACTCCCCTACGGAAATCTCTACGAAAGGGTGCGAGTGGCGTTGATCCTGATCCATGGCTCTACTCTGCTGCACCCTCAGTGCCAGCCTCGTCAAGCCCCTTGAAACCCGTACCCAGCGGAACTCCGACGTTGTCGATCAAGCGCGTCGTACCGACGCGCGCCGCTACCAGCAGACGAGCTTCGCCGTCTGCCGGGCAGTCGGAAAGGTCCGTACCGCGCAGCTCAAGATAGTCCACCTCCACGTCTGGGGTGGCGTCCAAAATAGAGCCGGCAGTCTGCAGAACCGCCTCGGGGCCCTGCTCGGCCACAAAAGCTCCGGCGGTCAGAGCCGCTGAAAGAGTCAGCGCCAGCTCACGTTCCTCCGCGGAGAGGTAGACATTGCGGGAGGACTTCGCCAGTCCATCAGCCTCGCGAACGATCGGCACTCCATGGACCTGTACCTCCATGTTTAGGTCCGTGACCATTTGCTGGATCAGCAGCAGCTGCTGATAATCCTTCTCCCCGAAGAATGCGTGATCGCAATGGGTGATTGTAAAGAGCTTGTTCACTACCGTCAGCACGCCCGCGAAGTGGGTTGGGCGGTGTGCACCCTCCAGGATGCGACCGGCCTCACCTGGGTGGATGGTAGTGCGCGGGCCATTGGGGTACATCTCACGCGGGTTGGGGGCGAAGACTGCATCCACGCCCGCGGCCTTAAGCTTCTCCACGTCAGCATCTAAAGTGCGCGGGTAGGCATCCAGGTCCTCCCCCTCGGCGAATTGCAATGGGTTGACGAAAATACTGACGACGACCAGCGCACCGGGAATCTGCTGTGCGGCCTGCACCAGCGAAAGGTGCCCCTCGTGCAGCGCACCCATAGTGGGTACCAATACGACTGGGCGACCTGCCTTGCGCATTGCGCGGGTCAGCTGCCCGATTCCCTCAATCTCCGTGAAAACCTCTGCCTGGCCAGGTGTGAACGTCATGGTTCTTACTCTAGATCCAGCAGTCTTTCGACCTCAATAGCCCCCGCCTTTAGCGCGGTGCGGCGGGCCATGGTTGTGTATGCGTTTTCGGCGCTAGTGTTCTGGGTTTCCAAGCTCCGCAGCGCCGCCAAGTGGCGCATCACCGCAGCCGCATCGTCACGGGCAACTGGCCCGGTCAGCCCATCCATGCGCTTCTCCAGGGCATTGTCCACCGCCGCGTGAGCAATGCGACGCAGCAGCAGCGCACTATCGGGGCTTTCGCCTGGTGCGTCGACCGCCCGATCCAGGATTTCTTGCGCATCCGTCAACAGTGTCACCAGGTGGTTGGCTGCATGTGCCATTGCCGCGTGATAAGCCGCGCGATGGTTCTCGGGAATCGCGACTGGCACCCCGCCGAGGCTGGCTACGAGTGTCTGGGCAACCACGTCACCCACCTCGGAGTCGCTGGTTACGCCCCATGCGCATCCGTCTAAGCGCTCACTATCAGCTGGGGTTCCGGTGAATGTCATTGCCGGATGCAGTGCTAGCGGCAGTGCGCCGGTATCGGTAATCGGTTGCAGAATCTCGCAGCCAAAGGCACCGGATACGTGCGCGACGATCTGCCCGTCGCGCGTGTGTTGCGCCACCTCTTCAATCACCTCGGGAAGCTTCGGATCCGGCACCGCCAGAACCACGAGCGCGGCGTGTGCAGTGCTGCTGAGGCTGATGCGGGGAATGTTCGGGATTCTTTGTGACGCCAACTCTTCCGAGCGTGCCGAATGCGCGTACACACCATGCACATGATGGCCGGCGCGTGTAAAAGCTTCAGCTAGAGCCACGCCGACTTTGCCGGCTGAGATTATGCCGACCGACAGACGCGGCTGTTGAATATCTGTTTCCGCCACTTAGTTCTTGAAACGCTTCATCAAGTCGGCGACAGTCACAGCATTCTTGGCCTCGTCGGCACGTCGACGACCATGAGTGCCTTCGGCCTGCTCATCCGGCCGTGACTCTTCAGCTGTCTGTGGCTGCTGCTTAGCCTGGTTAGGGTTTGCAGTGTGATCGCGACCGGAACGCACAGCGTCAGCACTAGGCATCTGAGCGCGACGCTTCTGTGCAGGCTTCGGCTCGTTCATGGCGGTCGTATCCACAACCAACGGCAGCTGGGAGGTCTCCTCGGAGTCCTGGCCAGTCCAGTTCACAGCAGCAAAAGTGCCAGTGTTGAATTTCGGCTTGCTGCGGTGCTGTGCCTTATGCGGTTGACTTGTCTGCTGTGCTTGCTGGGGCTTTGCGTCGTGACCCGCATTGTTACCGCTGCCCTGGCTCAGTTCGCGTACGCGCTCAGCCTTGGCGCGGACGGCGCGCTGTTCTCCTTCACCGAAGTCCTCACCGGTCAGCTCCGCGAGCTGCTGACGCATACGAGCCAGCTCCGCACGTAACTCCTCCAGGTGCTTATCGCGCTCATCCTGAGACTTCTTGGCCTCCGCCGCATACTTGGCTTGGGTTTCCGCCTCACGCTTCTTCAGCTGCGCGCGTTCGCTCTGCAGCTGTGACTGGTAGTAGCTCTCTTGGTTTTCCGCCTGCTCACGAGCGAGCTTCAGGGCGCCCGCATAGCGCAGCACAAGCACCACGCCAAAGAACGCGGCCCACAGAGCGGCGATCAGAGCTACCTTCAGCCAGCCATCAGAATCCATGAACAGCATTGGCACGCTTGCCAGCAGAGCCAGTACCACCAGGCCGAACATAAGGAATCGAGAGAAGCTCGAAGGTTCGTTCGACGCAACCTGCGACCCCTGGAGCTGGTTTCCCCGATAAGTGGAGTCATCTTCGTACCCCGGAGCATCCGGGGACTGGCGCCCGTTAAAGGGCTGCTGCGGCTGGTGAGACTGCTGTGGCTTAGGAGACTGCGGGAAGCTCATGGTCAACACACTACCCAACGTCGAGCCCGTTGGGCGTTAATGGCGCATCCGGCGGTGGCGCTTCACAGCTGCGCTCCAGCCACATACCGGCCACAACAGCAGCCAAAGCCCCCACCGCCCCAGCTATCACTCCAGGCAGATCGGCCTCCGCGGCCATTAGACGTCCCGCTTGCGGAATAACGTACATTCCCGCCCCCGCAAACAGGCCCAAAAACACAGCACCAGCCCACGCCGTTGCTTTCCCTAACGCTAACCACTGAGTCACAGTCGTCGGCTGCATCTGAGTGCGATCCATGCCGATACCACTGTTGCCGATGCGCTTGCGGATCACCCACCCGCCTATCGCGCATACGATTGCGAAAATCCACAACAGTACGGAGCTCGTCGCCTTAATCGGCGGGAAACTGCCATAGAAGCTCAACGTACTGACCCAAGCAATAAGAGCACAGACTATAGCCACTAAGGCGACCGTAGAGATCTTCGTGCGCTTTAGCGGGCTCATCGTATCTGCCTCTTTATCCCTCTTTGACTCTCTCCAGACTGATACTCTTCAGACTAGCCAAGCGAGCCCGCGGTTACAGTTAGCTCCGCGGCTCAGCCGGGACAATGGCCTTCCGCTCCGCTGGATCGACCTCTTCCAGCCACTCCAGGATGCTTCGCCCGGCCAAGCTACACCAAGGTTCCTGAGCCAGCTGCAGATCATTAAGGGGCACCAACACGAATGCCCGCTCATGGGCATAGGGGTGTGGGATGACAAGTTCAAACCCCCACTTCCCCTGGGATTGGATGGGTTGGAACTGGGCGTCAAAACCAAAAAGTATATCCACATCGACAGTTCGCGGCCCCCACCGGACCTCGCGCTCCCGCCCCGCGACGGCCTCCGCGAATTGGCAGTGATGTAACAGCGCCAAAGGATCCAGCGATGTCCTGACGGCCACCACGGAGTTGCGGAATTCCTGCTGCTCTACCCCGCCCCACGGCGGAGTGGCGAAGATTCGCGACTTTTCCACGATGTCGATGGCCGGGTGCATTTCCAGCAGCTCATAAGCGCGTTCGATCTGTGCAGTTGGGCTGCCCACGTCTCCCGGCAGATTGGAGCCGATTCCCAGGAAAACAGTGATCATCGCTTGGACCTCCTAGCGACTACACGCACGTCAGCGAATGGATGGGCGATGGGAGCCTCGGGCTTGTGCACCGTGACCTCCACGGCATAAACCCCGCTGAGCTCGGCAATTTCATCGGCGATCTCCGAGGCCAGGGTTTCGATCAGGTCGTGGCTCTGCCCACGCGGCGTGCCCCGTCCTTCGACCGCATTGACCGCAATATCGGCCAGCTGCACATAGTCGATTGTGTTCTCCAGCGCGTCCGTGTCCGCGGCGGCGCGGAAGTCCGTCCACACCACCATGTCAACGATGAATTTTTGACCGGTGTCCTTCTCGTGTGAAAACACTCCGTGGTGGCCGAATGCTTCCACGCCCATGAGCTCGATGCGGTCAGCCACGTCGTGCCCTCCATTGCTCGTCGATATCAGGGCCGCATCCGGTGGCCATTGCGTGTGCAACATCCACGGCGGCCCGTGTCGGAGCTACTTTATGCACCCGGACGGCCCAGACGCCAACTGCCGCCGCGAGTGCAGAGGTCGCCGCAGTGGCATCGTCCGCGGATTCCGGGGTGCCAGGCTTGCCATCGCTGGCCGGGCGCAGTGCTGTGAGGAAACGCTTTCGCGAAGCTCCTACCAGCACCGGATAGCCCAACTGCACCAGTCGGTCCATCGCACCCAGCAGTTGCCAGTTCTCCCGTGGAGTTTTCGCAAAGCCGATGCCGGGATCCAGGTAAATCTGTTCCTTTGCGACGCCCGCCGCCTCCGCAGCTTCAATTCGCTTTTCCAGCCAGTGGATGACGTGGCCGACGATATCCTCACCGTGATCGTGGTAGCCCTCGGCACCGGCGAACTCAGCGGCTTTTCCCTTGTTCCAATGCATGAGGATGATCGGCAGTCCGGATTCCGCAGCCAGCGGAAGCATGTCGGGGTCTGCCAGACCGCCGGAGACGTCGTTAAGATAGGTGACGCCCGCTTTCCACGCGGCCCGCGCCGTCGAAGCCCGCATCGTGTCGATGCTGGTGGCGATTCCCCGACGGGATAGCTCCTCGATGACTGGGGCGACGCGGGCAGCCTCCACGACTGGGTCGACGCGAGTTGCGCCTGGGCGGGTGGATTCCCCGCCGACGTCGATGATGTCCGCTCCATCGGCGACCATGGCTTCCGCGTGAGCCAAAGCGGCCTCGGTGTTGGGATAGGCTCCACCATCTGAAAAGGAATCCTCGGTGACGTTGAGAATGCCCATCACGAGGGTGCGCTGGGGGCCGGCGGGAGTTGGATCCGTCACGGTCGGATCAGCGCCATCGCCTCTGCGCGGGAGGCTGCGTTCTTCTGGAACCCACCGCGAACGGCAGAGGTTACCGTATTAGCGCCGGGCTTGCGGATACCACGCATGGCCATGCACAGGTGCTCGGCTTCCAAGACGACGATTACGGCGGAAGGATCCAGCTTCTCCACCAGCGCATCAGCCACCTGGGAGGTCAGGCGCTCCTGCACCTGCGGGCGCTTCGCCAGGCCATCAATGAGCCGTGCCAGCTTGGACAGGCCGGTGACCTTGCCAGATTCGCCGGGAATGTATCCGATGTGCGCCTTGCCGAAGAAGGGAACCAGGTGGTGCTCACACATCGAGTAGAAGGTGATGTCGCGGACGAGCACCAGCTCCCGGTGGTCTTCGCTGAAGGTCTTGTTGAGCACCTCGGTGGGGTCCTCGTACAGCCCCGAGCAAGTTTCGCGGTAGGCGCGCGCTACGCGGGCTGGGGTCTCTTGGAGCCCTTCGCGGTCGGGGTCCTCGCCAATGGCGAGCAGCAACTCACGGATGGCAGCCTCTGCCCGCTCCTGGTCGAAGGTGCCGGGAGCAAGTGGCTGTTGAGGGTTATTCACTAGTTGTCTTCCTGTTCCCGGTCATCATTCCGGTTCTTTTCCCATGGGAACGTTTGCTTCGGCATTTCCTGCCGACGGTGCTGTCCCTGGGGCTCAGCCTCTGGCTGCGGCTCCTGCGGCTCCGGCTGTACATGCGGTTCCGGCTGCGGCTGAGGTGCCTGCGCTTCCTCTGCTACCTGTGGCTCCGGTGCCTCGTGTGCCTTCTGCTGTTGATGATCCGGCTGCTCATGGGCAGGCAGCTGGAAGCCGCGTTCTTCCTGTACCGGAGGAACGAATTGACCATTCTGGCCGTACTGGGGCTGCTGAGCTTGCGGGCTGTTCTGCGACCGCTGGGTCTGTGGGAACTGCTGCTGCCCCTGCTGCAGACGCTCTGTCTGTCGCTTCTCGTTCTGTGCCTTACGCTTCTCCATGCGTGCACGGCGAGCCGCGGAGAAGAAGTTGGTCCGCTCCGGTGGCTCCTCGCCACGCTCGCGGGCAAGCTCCACAGGGGTCTTCACCGGCTCCCGGTGATCGCACGGGCGATCCAGATCCTGCATCGGGAAAATGTCAGAAACTTCACGAGTTTCAATACCCTCGAAGATGGACTCCAGATCCGGGCGACGCAGGGTCTCCTTCTCCAGCAGTTTGGAAGCCAAAGTATCCAGATAATCGCGGTTGTCCCGCAATACCTCGTAGGCAATCTGCTGCGCCTTGTTCATCAGCATGCGCACCTGATCGTCAATCTGGTTCGCAACATTCTGGGAAGGCTGGTTACCGCCCTGGCCACCCCGGCCGACGAAGGGATCCCCCTCGTCCTGGCCATACTTCACGGCACCTACGACAGGGCTCATGCCGTATTCCACAACCATTGCACGGGCAATGTTCGTAGCCATCTCGATATCTGCAGAGGCACCCGTCGTCGGATTACCAAACACCAACTCCTCAGCAGCTCGGCCACCCATGGCAAAGACCAGACGGGCAAACAACTCGGAACGGTTGTACATGCCCTTGTCGTCTTCCGGCGCCGTCATGGCGTGACCGCCAGTGCGGCCGCGAGCTAGGATCGTCACCTTGTACACACGGTCAATGTCCTTCATGGCCCAGGCCGCCAGCGTATGACCGCCCTCGTGGTAGGCAGTGACCTTCTTTTCATGCTCCGAAATGATCTTGGAGCTGCGACGCGGTCCACCCACCACACGGTCAGTGGCTTCCTCCAGCGCATCGGCGGTAATCACATTGCCTTCTACGCGAGCGGTCAGCAAAGCTGCCTCATTCAGCACGTTCTCCAGATCCGCACCCGACATGCCCGCAGTACGCTTCGCCAAAGACTTCAGATCCACGTCCTTGGCTAGCGGCTTGTCCTTCGCATGTACGTTAAGAATCTGCTCACGGCCAGCCAGGTCAGGGTTGGTCACCGGAATCTGGCGGTCAAAGCGACCTGGGCGCAGCAGAGCGGGATCCAGAATGTCAGGACGGTTGGTAGCAGCCATCAGGATCACACCATCGCGGTCGCCGAAGCCGTCCATTTCCACCAGCAACTGGTTCAGAGTCTGCTCACGTTCGTCGTGACCGCCGCCCATGCCGGCACCACGCTGGCGACCGACCGCATCGATCTCATCGACGAAGATGATGCACGGAGAGTTTTCCTTTGCCTGTTTGAACAGGTCGCGAACGCGAGAAGCACCCACGCCGACGAACATCTCCACGAAGTCGGAACCGGAGATGGTGAAGAATGGCACACCGGCTTCGCCGGCCACGGCACGAGCCAGGAGCGTCTTACCCGTACCGGGCGGGCCATACAGCAGAACACCCCGCGGAATCTTGGCGCCCAAAGCCTCGTAGCGGGTCGGGTCAGTTAGGAAGTCGCGGATCTCATCCAGCTCCTCAACCGCCTCGTCCGCACCGGCAACATCGTCGAAGGTTGTATCCGGGTTATCTTTGTTGAGCTGCTTGGCGGTGGACTTACCGAAGCCAAAAGCACCCATGCCGCCGCCACCCTGCATGCGCGACAGCATGAACATCAGCAGGCCGAAAATCAGCAGCATCGGCAGCAGCATCACCAAAAGGCTGCCCAGGAAACTATCTTCAGTGACCTTGGTGTTGTACTTCTCCGCCTCGGACTTCTGCACCGCATCGAAGATCTCCGGAGCCGTGCGCCCGGGGTACTTCGCGATGACCTGCTCGATGTCCTTCTTGCCGTCGACTTCGATCGACTTCTTCAGCTTCAGCTGTACCTGCTGCTCACGATCGTTAATCTGAGCTTCCTTGACGTTCTTCTCGTCAAGCTGCTTCATGGCTACGGAGGTTTCAACCTCGTCATAACCACGGGCGTCATCAGTTAGAACACCGAATGCATAGATCGCGATAAGAACCACGGCGACGATTCCCGCGATCCTCAGTACCTTCTTCTTGTCCATATTTCCTAGTGAGTTGTTGAGTTAAAAAGCCGTGCGAACAGTGCTTTATTCGTAAACGCGAGGGTGCAGAGTGCCCACGTAGGGCAGATCGCGGTAGCGTTCGGCGAAGTCCAGGCCATAGCCCACGACGAACTCGTTGGGAATCTCGAATCCAACATCGGCCAGCTCAATCTGTACCTTCTGAGCCTCGGGCTTACGCAGCAAAGTAACGACGGACAGCGACTTCGGATGGCGGTTACGCAGGTTTTTCATCAGCCAGGACAGGGTCAGTCCGGAGTCGATAATGTCCTCGACAATCACCACGTTGCGGCCCTCGATGTCACGATCCAGATCCTTGAGGATACGCACCACGCCTGAAGAGCTGGTGGAATTGCCATAAGAGCTCACTGCCATGAACTCCAGCTGAGTTGGGATATCCAGCGCCCGTGCGAAGTCGGTAATAAAAAACACCGCGCCCTTCAGCACGCAAATGAGGATGAGGTCATCTTCTTCATCACGGAAACGGTCAGCGGTGGCCTTAGCCAGTTCTGCAACGCGAGCTTGCAGCGTTTCCTCGTCAATGAGGACACTTTCTAGGTCGTCGCCGTACGGATTTTCCGGGACATTGAAGTTCTTTTCGCTATGCATCGCAGACCTCGTCTCGTCGTGATTGGCTGTGTTAGTTCTCGGGTAGTTACTGGGTAGCTACTGGGGTGTTTTCTCGGCGGTATTCCGTCGTCGACTTCTCCGCCTTTATTGTCTGCCTGGCATTCTAGCGCGCAGCTACGACCGGGGGACAGTCGCCAACTGCAGATACCCTTCGCAGCGCCGTACCACCAGTCGGTGGGTACGCCGTTTCTCATTCATTGTAGGTGAGCCCGGCACCCCACCTGGACTTTCTTCCAAAGGCCCCTCCACAGGCCATGGCACCGCGGTACCTCCCTGCCCTTTCCACGCCATAACCAGCGCGTCTATTGCCTTGAGATGGCTACTTGTCAGAGGTCCCGTTTTATCGGTCAGCCACCGCCTCACGATCCTGCGCCGAAGCGCCGCTGGGTGCCGTTGTAATTCGGCGCAGTTTAATGACGCCCCCTTTTCAGCGACCGCTAACTCCCTTTCCGCCAACGCATTGAGCAATTCGGCGTCTTCCCGCAGCATCCGTGCGGTTCGCGCCACATTGGCTCCGAAGTGTTCCCCGAGAGCATCGTGCAAAAAGGGCAGCACCTGGGTGCGAATACGGCTGCGCAGATACGCATTGCTGTAGTTGTGTGGGTCCTCCCACCACTGCACGCCCGCGCTGCAGCATTCGGCCTCCGTCTGTTCCCGTGTACAGCGCAGCAGGGGGCGGCCCAGCCATGCTGCGCCCGCAGCCACTGCCGCATGGTCAGTGTGTACGGCGCGCATCCCCGCAATGGCCTCTGCTCCGGATCCGCGCACCAACCCGATGAGTACTCCCTCGGCATCGTCGTCGGCAGTGTGAGCAACCAATAGTGGCCTCCCGGCCGCTGCGGCACCTAGCGCACGGTAGCGTGCTTCGCGCGCCGGCCCCTCCCCCGCTCCATCGACATCAACGGTGCGGATCTCCGTGGTAGCCCCCAACGTGCAAGCGGTCTCCGCAGCCTTACATGCAATATCCGCGGACCCTTCCTGCAGTTGATGATCCACCACCACCGCATGCACCGGGATGTCACAGCGCAGTAAGCCGTGTACGAGCGCCAGGGAATCGGCTCCACCCGACAGCCCTACGGCTACCCCGGCGCGCACCTGCTGCGCTCGGATCGTGGGTGTACCTGGGTGATCCAACTCCTGCAGCCAGGCCCGGATCTCCGATTGAACGCTCATGAGAGAAAACTACCGAGCTGTACGCACCGCGTTCGCCAACCGATCCAGAGCCGGACGAGCGGTGTTTGGATCCGACTCATTCGACAGGAAAGCAAAGGTCAGTGGCCTGCCAGAGGCCGTCATCACTGTTCCTGCCAGAGCATTCACTCCAGAAAGAGTGCCGGTCTTAGCTCGCACCCAGCCGGCGGAATTCTCCGCTCCGGAGCCTTCGCCATAGCGTGCCTCCAGGGTGCCTTCCACACCGGAGACCGGCAGCAGGTCCAGAATCGGACGCACGTCCTTGTTGGCCAGCACGCCGTCTAACTCATGGGCGGTCAGGCGGTTCTTTTCGCTCATTCCAGAATTATCAAAGAGCACTGCATCGGCCGTATCAATACCGTGTTCACGCAGCACGTCCAGCGTCGCACCGGTAGCGCCCTCAAAGGTCGTTGGCGCCCCCTTTGCCTTGGCAACCTCGCGGCCAATGGCCTCTGCCAGCAAGTTATCGCTGTGTACCAGCATGTCGCGCAAGCGCACCTTTAGCGGTGCAGAGGTGACAGTTGCAATGGATTTGGCGCCACTGGAATTCGGCGTCATTTCGTCTTCGACAGCAACCTTCGCATCCACGCCAAGCGCATCAGCTACAGCGCGCCCCACATCTTCGCCGGGGGTGTGGGAACGAGCGGAATCGGACTTATTGGGATCGAGTCGGCCCGCATCAAGCATCACGGCATCGAGGTTGGCGACATTGCCTCCATCGATGTCGTCGTGATCCCAGGTTTCATTGAAGAGGTCGCCAGAACGCGGTGAGTTATCGACCACGATGGAAGTCACAGATTGGCTACCGAGTTGTTTCTTTGCTTCCTTGGCCAACTCGGCAATAGAGGCCGCATCAGTGAAGAACCCCTCGCCATTGCGCGACAAGGTCACGTCTCCGTCGCTGCGCAGAATGAGTGTGCTCGGATCCTGGGGATCCTGCAGTAGTTCAGTGCGCCACGTACTGTCATGGTCCAGCGCCAGCAGCGCAGCTGCGGCCGTAAAGATCTTGGTCGACGACGCCGGGGTGAGCTTTTGGTTTTCATCCTCGGCCCACAGCACCTCGCCAGTCTCCACATCCGTGACGGAGGCAGAAAGAACGCCCAAGGCGGGATCCGCGGCAGCGCGCCGCACGGCAGTCTGCACGTCGGGCACCGATCCGGTGGGAGTGTTCATGACTGCAGTGGGTTCGGCAATCTGCTGGGGCTCGTGCACCTCATAGCGGTTGCTCATTGACCACACCACAGCAGCCCCCACCACTAGAGCGACGACGACTACGAAGGCGACGATGCTCCACAGCCAGACTTTCAGGGACTTCTGCTTACTCACTCGCTTCACCCTAGCCGAAAAACACCGCTCGGTTAGAATGGTGCGCATGAGCAAAAACATCGAAGTAACCATTGAAATCCCGAAGGGTTCCCGCAACAAGTACGAGGTCGACCACGAGTCCGGCAAGGTCTACCTGGATCGCTACCTGTTCACCCCCATGGCCTACCCGGCTGACTATGGGTTTATTGACCACACGCTGGGCGAGGACGGCGATCCGCTGGACGCACTGGTGATCCTGCCGGAGCCGGTATTCCCTGGCGTGATCGTGAAGGCTCGCCCGGTCGGCGTATTCAAGATGACCGACGAGGCCGGCGGTGACGACAAGCTGCTGTGCGTACTGGATGACGTCCGCTTCGAGCAGTTCCAAGACATCGAAGACATCGATCAGTTCACCAAGAACGAGATCGAGCACTTCTTCGTTCACTACAAGGACCTGGAGCCGGGCAAGGAAGTCAATGGTTCCGGTTGGGGCAACAAGGCTGAGGCCGAGCGCATCCTGCAGGAAGCCATCGATCGCCACCAGGATTAATCGCGCTGAATGTATGCGCTGACTAGTTGCGCTGCCTAATAGCGTCTATCCTTCGACGCCGTTAAGTCTGGCCGAGCGAGAGAATCAGCCTAGCCAGCCTGACGTACTAGGCCTTCGGAGGGGGATTAACGATCCCCCTCCGTTTTCTTTTGCCAGCGGGTGGCTGCCTGGTGGGCAATCTCAATAAGCACAGCACCGCCCGCCCCTACGGCCAGACCCAAACTCATAAGTTGCAGATTCTCCGGGTGCAGCATCAATAGCTCGCGGAATGGTGGAACGAGGAAAATCACCAGGTATCCGCCCACACAGCAGACCAGCAGGAGTACCTTCCACCAGACCAGTGGTCTTGCCACGATGCCCAGCACCCAAAGCCCCATAGTGATCAGCGCCACAAGTACTGCAGTCCCGGCCTGCTGCCGTTGGATCTCCGGCACATCGGCGCCGGGGTAGATGATGATCCACATCGCCACACAGATGCTGCCGATAAGCACTCCGGAGGGGATGGCCAAGGACAGCACGCGTTGAACGAACCCTTCGCGCGGGCGCTCCGTGTTGGGAGCCAGAGACAGTACAAACGCTGGAATACCGATAGTGAACCATCCAGTGATCGTCACGTGAATCGGCTGGAATGGGAACGCGATACCCAGCACTGCTACCACTAGTGCAAGCACCACTGAATAGACGGTTTTCGTCAGGAAAAGGTGGGCTACGCGCTCGATATTGCCGATCACCCGGCGCCCTTCGGCCACCACGCGCGGCAGCGCGGAAAACTTATTCGTCAGCAGCACCAGCTGCGCCACGCTGCGTGTCGCCGGTGCACCCGACCCCATGGCTACGCCAATGTCGGCTTTCTTCAGCGCCAACACGTCATTGACTCCATCGCCGGTCATCGCGACCGTGCGATTCTGTCGGTGCAGAGATCCCACCATTTGCTGTTTTTGCTCGGGGCTCACACGCCCGAAGACGTTTGCACGGGCAATCTCTTCGTCAAAGGCTGCCTCATCCAGGTCGCTGAGAGTACGGGCGTCGACCGCCACAAGCTCCCGGTCCGTAGCCTTGCGTGCCACAGCTGCCACCGAGTCCGGGTTGTCGCCGGAGATGACTTTGATGTCCACGTTTTGTTTATCGAAGAACTCGAGCGTCTCGCGGGCATCGGAGCGCAGTTGTTGGCGCAGCACAACCAGCACAGGTTCGTCGAGTTGCGGGGCGGCATCCATGGTGAGGCTGTCGGTGTTCATCCAATCGTGACCGCCGCCTTTGACCTGGCCGAAAACGAGAAGGCGAAGCCCCTGATCCCCTAGTTTCTTGGCTGTTTTGGCGGCGGGGCTTCCTTCGTGCAGAAGTACATCGGGCGCGCCCATGATCCACGCAGTGGCATTGGATACAGCGAACCCCGAGAACTTGTACCGCGAGTTAAAGGGAATCTCTTGGCCCTGCCACTGTTCAGGCTCTACGCCCCACTCACGCAACCCGGCCACGATAGAGCGGGCGGTGTCGTTGAGCTCGTCCTGGGCGCTCAGCATGGCGGCGAGGTTGCGGCCCCAGGATTCCTCCGCGTCCTTTCCTTCGGCGGTGACGATGGAGTCCAGCTCCATCTCATTCGTGGTGAGCGTTCCGGTCTTATCCGTGCATACAGTATTGACGCGGGCGAGTCCCTCAATAGCTACGAGTTCGTTGACCAGGGCTTTGAACTTGCCGAGGCGGATTACGCCCGCGGCAAAAGCTATGGAAGTCATGAGAACCAGCCCCTCCGGCACCATCGGAACGATAGCGGCAGCCATTGAGAGGATGGATTCGCGCAGGCTCGTGCCAGAACGCACAAGCTGTGTCCAGATTGTAAGAATACCGGTGGGGATCAACAGCCAGGTAATGACCTTGAGGATGCTATTGATCCCGTTCATAAGCACGGAATCGGTAAGCGAAAACTCGCTTGCTTGCGACGCCAAGCGTGCGGCATAGGCCTCGTCTCCGACCTTGTCGGTGCGAAACAATGCGGAGCCCTCATTGACGATGGAGCCCGAAAGGATTTCCGCTCCTTCCGCCTTGGACACAGCATCGGCTTCCCCTGTGAGTTGGGATTCGTCGACGCGCACAGAACCGGAAACCACAGTGCCGTCCACGACGACCTCGTCACCGGGGCGAAGTTTGATGATGTCCCCCAACACCACCTCGTGCTGTGGAATGGACTTTTCTGCACCATCGCGGATGACAGTTGGTTCTGATTCGCCGACAATGCGCAGCTTGTCGAGGGTCTTTTTCGCCCGCAGTTCCTGGATCACGCCCACCGCGGAGTTGGCGATGATAAGTAGACCAAAGGCAGCATTGATCACTGAGCCAGTGGACAGCACGATTGCACACAGCACCCCGAGGATGGCATTGACGCGCGCGAAGATATTGGCGCGCAGGATCTGTGCCACACTCCTGCCGGTTCCGCTGCCCGGCGCATTAATCTCGCCGCGCTGCGTGCGTGCTGCTACCTCTTCAGTAGTGAGCCCCCGCGTGGGGTCGGTATCAACCCGCCCGCTCGTGCTCTCCACTTCAACCTCCTTCGTTGATGGCCACTAGAAAACTGCTCTCAGTGCTCCTTCCATTTAACTCCACTTAACTCCCCACCCAACCCTTGCCTACAATGGGGCGACATGAGTGAATTCGAGACTGTACAGCCCACCGACGTTCCCTCCGGCGCGCAGCTGGTCGACATCCGCGAGGTAGATGAATACAACCAGTGGCATGCGGAGGGCGCGATTAACCTTCCTCTTTCCGAGCTGCAGGCCCGATACGGCGAGCTGGATCTGAACGAGGATATTTACCTCATTTGCCTGTCTGGTGGCCGTTCCGCCCGTGCCTGCCAGTGGCTTGAGCAAAACGGCATCGAAGCTATCAACGTGGCCAATGGCACGGCTGGTTGGCGCGACGCCGGCCTCCCCATCGTGGGGCAACCCCACAATTAGACAACACCCATTGTCAGCGTTATATTTGTGGCATGTCCGAATCTATGCCACTACCCGCTGACTTGTTGTCTTCGCCCTCATTCCAGCTTGAGCGCCTCCGCCGTCGCACTCGCGATTTTGTGGAGACGGCGCTCGCTGCAGAGGGCTTCAACCTGCGTGAATTCTGGGTTCTTGCCTGCCTCGTCGATGGCGATGCAGCTAGCCAGGCAACGCTGGGTGAAATCCTTGGAGTGGATCGTTCCGATATGGTTCGCCTCGTCGATTCCCTGGAAAAGCGCAGCCTCGCGAAGAGGGTCAAAGATCCGAAGGATCGTCGCCGCCAGATCATCTCAGTAACCAAGAAGGGCAATAAGGCCTACAGCAGCCTGGCCCCACTGGTTCACGCCGCAGAGGATAGGGCACTTGATGACTCGACCTCCAAGCAGCTGAAGCACTTGAGCAAGCTAGCCAAGGCCATCATCGCGAGCGAGGAGGCCTAGACCCACAGTGCACATCCCTTCCCGGTACCTCCGTTCTAACGAGGCACCGGAGCCTCGCACGCTCATCGACATTGTTCGTGCGACGGCTTCGGCATGCCCTGAAGCCCCCGCCATCGACGACGGCAAGGGGGTCATTACCTATTCCGAGCTCCTCGACGAGATCGAAACGACCGCTAAATGGCTGCACGAGCGCGGCCTTGGTCGCGGCGACCGCATCGGTATTCGCATGCCCAGCGGTGATCGCGCGCTCTACATAGCTATTCTGTCGACCCTCGCAGTCGGTGCTGCTTATGTACCTGTGGACGCCGACGACCCCGAGGAACGAGCCTCCCTTGTCTTTGGCGAAGCCAATGTGGCCGCAATCTACGGCGCCGACGGGCTGCGGGTAGTTGACGAGACCTTGCACACCGGTTCGAGCACCGGTTCCGATAATTCCGCTAAGACCTTCGGCCCTGACCTGGAGACCGATGCATGGATCATCTTCACCTCCGGCTCCACGGGTAAGCCAAAGGGTGTCGCGGTAACGCACCGCAACGCCGCAGCTTTCGTGGATGCTGAGGCCGAAATGTTCCTACAGGATGAGCCATTGGCTCCTGGCGACCGTGTCCTGGCTGGCCTATCCGTCGCCTTCGACGCTTCGTGTGAGGAAATGTGGCTGGCCTGGCGCCACGGCGCCTGCCTAGTGCCTGCCCCGCGTGCCCTCGTGCGTTCCGGCGTGGACCTGGGGCCCTGGCTGGTTTCCCGCAACGTGACCGCTGTGTCCACCGTGCCTACCCTGGCTGGACTCTGGCCTGACGAAGCTCTGGACGCAGTACGCCTGTTGATCTTCGGCGGTGAAGCCTGCCCGCCAGAACTGGCCGCCCGCCTGGCCACCGACTCCCGCGAACTGTGGAACACATATGGCCCGACCGAGGCCACCGTCGTTGCCTGCGGAACCACCATGGATGGGGTGCGCCCGGTATCAATCGGCATTCCCCTCCGCGGCTGGGATCTCGCCGTCGTGGATGCCAACAACCAGCCGGTCAGCTGGGGCGAAACCGGCGAACTCATCATTGGTGGCGTTGGCTTGGCTCGTTACTTGGATCCAGAAAAGGATGCAGAGAAGTTCGCGCCCATGCCGGAGCTCGGCTGGGAGCGTGCTTATCGTTCCGGTGACCACGTACGCCTCGAGGAAGATGGCCTGTACTTCGTCGGTCGCATCGACGACCAGGTGAAGATCGGTGGGCGTCGAATCGAACTCGGCGAGGTAGACGCGGCGCTATCCGCCCTCCCCGGCGTGCGCAGTTCCACCGTCGTCGTGCAGACCACCGGTGGCGGAGACAAGGTACTGGTGGGATACGTCTCTACAGAGGAAAGCGTAGAGAGTTTCGACCAGCAGCAGGCTCTGCAGCAACTGCGCGATGCACTGCCCGCAGCCATGGTTCCGCGCCTCTGCGCGCTGGACGAGCTGCCGGTAACGACCTCCGGCAAGGTGGACAAGAAAGCTCTGCCGTGGCCACTGCCCTCCACTGGCACCGCTGAGTTCGACAACCCGACCCAGCAATGGCTGGCCGAACTGTTCGCCGATGCCCTGGGCACTGCAGTGAACAGCCCGGATGCGGATTTCTTTAATCTCGGTGGCACCTCTTTGGGTGCCGCAACGTTGATCAGTCGCGTCCGTAAGGAAGTCCCGACTGTCAGCGTGCGCGATCTTTATGATCACTCTCGTCTGGCCGCCCTGGCCGAGCACATCGACTCTAAGCGCGAGAAGGCCGGTACCAAGGGAACCAGCTCCGGCGCACAGGCCAAGGACGTGAAACCCGCCAAACCGGTGGGCATCGGCACCCGCCTGGCGCAGGCGCTAATCCAGATTCCGGCGCTAACCCTAGCGGGCGCGCAATGGGTCACTTGGATCCTGGTGTTTAATGCAATCCTTTTCCACGGCTCCTCCTGGGCGGGCGACCTCCCGTGGGTCGTCGACGTTCCCTTGGCCGTGGTCATTGCTGCAGTGATCATCTTCGCTACCCCCTTGGGCCGCCTGCCGCTGTCCGCGCTGCTCATTCGCCTGATAACCGCCGGCATCGGCGAGGGCGATTACAAACGTGGCGGCTCGGTTCACCTGCGTATCTGGGCTGCCGAACGCGTGGCGGATTCCTCTGGCGCACGCGATGTCTCGGGTGCGGCCTGGATTACCACGTACGCTCGTTGGCTGGGCGCAAAGGTCGGCAAGGGGGCGCAGATGCACACCCTTCCACCAGTCACCGGCCTGCTCACTCTGGGTAAGCACTGCTCTATCGAGCAGGAAGTGGATCTTTCTGGCTACTGGCTGGAGGGCGACGTACTGCACGTCGGCAGGATTGAGATCGGCAAGGATGCCTCCATCGGCGCCCGCTCTACCCTGTTCCCGGGCGCGCGCATCGGCGCACGTGCTCACATCGAGCCCGGCTCGGCTGTGACGGGAGCCAAGAAGGTCAAGGCAGGGTCGCAGTGGGCTGGTTCGCCCGCGGTGAAGGTCGGCAAGGCCCGCAACCGCTTCCCAGAGCAGGCTGCCCCGCGGCGCACCATGTGGTTCTGGCTCTATGCGCTGAGCGCAATCGTCATGTCCCTGCTGCCCCTCGTGGCCCTGTTCGCCGCCGCTGCGTTCGTACTGTGGCTTGTTCCTTCCGACGCCCCCTTGCTGGCACTTCCCCTTGCAGCAGCCGGTGGCCTGGTGGCATTTGCCACCTACACCGCACTGACTTGGCTATTCGTTCGCGTGCTATCTATAGGCCTCAAGCCGGGCGTGGTGGCCGTCCGCAGCCTCAGTGGCTGGCGGGTATGGGCCATTGAGCGCCTGATGGATAGTGCGCGTACTCAGCTGTTCCCGATGTACGCCGCCCAGCTGACCCCGCTGTGGTTCCGCAGCCTCGGTGCCAAGGTGGGCAAGGACGCGGAGATCTCCACCGCCGTCATGGTGCCGCGCTTCACAGAGGTGCGTGAAGGCGCATTCCTGGCGGATGACACGATGGTCGGCGGTTATGAGCTCGGCGGTGGCGGCTGGATGCTTACCGGCAACACCAAGGTCGGTAAGCGCTCCTTCCTGGGCAACTCCGGTATTGCCGGCCCGGAACGCACGCTGAAGAAGAACTCTTTGGTGGCTGTGCTCTCCTCTACCCCGGAGAAGACGAAGTCCGGCAGCAACTGGCTGGGTTCCCCACCGGAGCGTCTACGTCGCGTGACCGTGGAAGCCGGCGGCGAGTCCCGTACTTATAACCCGGGCTTCGGCCTGAAGGTCGCTCGTGGCATTGTGGAGACTCTGCGCCTGCTGGCGCCGATGACCTCCGCAATGATTGCCGCGGGTGTGGTGCTGGCACTTCAGTGGGTGCTGGTAAACCAGGGCATCTGGCAGACGTTCGCTGTCTCTGGCGTAGTTCTCGTCGGCGCGGGCTTTGTAGCCGCGGCGGTGACGGTGTTGATGAAGTGGCTGTGTGTGCAGCGCATCAAGGCTGGCGACCACCAACTTTGGTCGGCTTTCGTCTGGCTTAACGAGCTGCAGGATCAGTTTGTGGAGACCGTGGCTGGCCCATGGTTCTTGGCCCACACAATGGGCACCGGCAGCCTGAATATGTTCCTACGCACCCTCGGCGCAAAGATCGGCCGGGGTGCTTGGCTGGATACCTATTGGCTGCCGGAGGCGGATCTGGTGAAGATCGGCCGGGGCGCCAGCGTAGGCCCGGGTTGTGTGGTGCAGACGCACCTTTTCCAGGACCGAGTGATGAGTTTGGATACCGTCACGCTCGGTGACGGTGCAACGATGGGGCCACACAGCGTGGCTCTGCCTGCCGCAGCGATCGAGCAGGCAGCGACGGTCGGCCCGGCGTCACTAGTTATGCGCGGCGACCACGTGCCTGCAGCCACTAGGTGGCAGGGCAACCCGATCGAGATCGTCGACTAGTCGCCGATCTGGTCGCGGCCGCGCTTGACGATCTTCGGATCCGGTTCGCCGACGACCTCGTGGTCCTTGTCGGCGTATTCGAACTTCGACAGGACGTAGCGCATAGCGTTGATGCGAGCGCGCTTCTTGTCGTTGGACTTAATGGTGATCCACGGGGACTCGTTGGTGTCCGTGTAGCGGAACTGCTCTTCCTTGGCACGGGTGTAGTCGTCCCATTTGTCCAGGGAGGCCAGATCCATGGGGGAAAGCTTCCACTGACGAACCGGATCCACCTGGCGAATGGCGAAGCGGGTGCGCTGCTCCTTCTGGGTAACGGAGAACCACAGCTTCGTCAGGGAGATGCCCGAGCCCATGATCATGTTCTCCAGCATAGGAACCTCGCGCAGGAACTCTGCGTGCTGATCGTTGGTGCAGAAGCCCATCACGCGCTCCACGCCAGAGCGGTTGTACCAGGAGCGGTCGAAGAAGACGATCTCGCCGCCGCATGGGAAGTGTTGGACGTAGCGCTGGAAGTACCAGGAGGTGGACTCGCGCTCAGAAGGCTTCTCCAAAGCCACAGTGCGGGCACCACGGGGGTTGAGGTGCTCGTTGAAGCGCTTGATGGTGCCGCCCTTGCCGGCAGCGTCGCGTCCCTCGAAAATGATGATGTGCTTCTGGCCCGTATCCTTGGTCCAGTTCTGGAACTTCAGCAGCTCGATCTGCAGGGCGCGCTTGGTGGTTTCGTACTCCTCGCGGCTCATGCGCTCGTCGTAGGGGTACTGGTCGCGCCAAGTATCGACGCGGTGGCCGTCGGGGGTGATCAGTACCGGATCGTCTTCATCCGAATCGTCCACCAAGTAGCCCTCGGTAGCGGCCAGATCAACCATGTGGAATTCTTCTTCGGCCATGTGCCTAGGTTCTCCTTCGCCTGAAGCTTTTAGACTCTAATTAACACTATCTAGTCTAGTGCGTTCGGTGTTGCCATACAGCGCTGAATGATGTTGCGATACAGCACGGCTCAATTAGGCATGAAAAAACCCCGGCCGAAGCCGGGGTTTTAACAATCGCTAGAAGCGGAACTTACTTGGAAGCACCGGTCCATGCAACGATGGTCTTGATAACGTCCTTCAGGCCCTTGAAGATGTTGCCGAAGCCGCCCAGGAAGTCGCCCAGCTGGCCGAAGATGGTGGTAATCTGATCGATCATGATGTTCTCCTCTTAAGAGATAAGGGGCGCCAGTTTTTCTGTGCCCAGAACTTTCTAGTGGTAGTGACGCCCCCTGTAGGCCGTCTGGGGAATACAGTAGCGTATCTGCGAAACAACACAACCCCTGAGAGGACTCTTCCCCACACCATTCCCCCAGCAGGGGGTAACGGTTTGGTAACGTCCCAGCTCAGAGGCTATTTTACAGTTAGTATACCTAGGTGAATTTTAGGGAAACTAGCTATTTTTAACAGTTTTCCGGGACTCTTCCAAGCCCCGAGAAACTCGGGCTAAAGCCTTTAGAAGCCGCCCATGCCACCCATCTCATCGGCGCCCGGCATAGCCGGTGCTTCAGGCTCCGGCTTATCCGCGACAACAGCCTCAGTCGTCAGGAACAGCGCGGCGATGGAAGCGGCGTTCTGCAGTGCAGAACGGGTCACCTTCACTGGGTCGGAAATGCCGGCCTCCAGGAGGTCCACATACTCGCCGGTGGCAGCGTTCAGACCCTGACCGACAGGCAGGTTGGCAACCTTATCGACAACCACACCGGGCTCCAGGCCAGCGTTGTGGGCGATCTGCTTCAGCGGGGAAGCCAGAGCGGCGCGCACAATCTGTACACCGGTTGCCTCGTCGCCTTCCAGACCCAGGTTGTCGTCCAGCACGCTAGCGGTCTGCAGCAGAGCTGCGCCGCCGCCGGCGACAATGCCCTCCTCTGCGGCTGCCTTAGCATTACGTACAGCATCCTCGATACGGTGCTTACGCTCCTTCAGCTCCACCTCGGTAGCAGCGCCGACCTGCAGCACTGCAACACCGCCGGACAGCTTAGCCAGGCGCTCCTGCAGCTTCTCTGCGTCGTAGTCGGAGTCTGCGTTCTCGATCTCCTGGCGAATCTGCTTGATACGGCCAGCCAGCTGCTCCGGGGAACCTGCACCATCGACGATGGTCGTGTCGTCCTTGGTCACCACAACCTTGCGGGCGGTGCCCAGCATTGGTAGGTCGGCGGTCTCCAGGGACAGGCCAACCTCCTCCGCGATAACCTGGCCACCGGTCAGGATCGCAATGTCCTGCAGCTGTGCCTTGCGGCGGTCGCCGAAGCCCGGTGCCTTCACGGCGACGGACTTGAAGGTGCCACGAATCTTGTTCACAACCAGGGTGGACAGAGCCTCACCCTCGATATCCTCAGCAACGATCAGCAGCGGCTTGCCGGACTGCATAACCTTCTCCAGCAGCGGCAGCAGATCCTTTACGTTGGAGATCTTGGAGCTAACCAGCAGGATGTACGGATCCTCCAGAACAGCCTCGCCACGCTCTACGTCGGTGGCGAAGTAACCGGAGATGTAGCCCTTGTCGAAGCGCATACCCTCGGTAACCTCAAGGTTCACACCGAAAGCGTTGGACTCCTCAACGGTGATCACACCGTCCTTGTTCAGCTGGCCATCGCCGACCTTGTACATAGCCTCGGCGATCAGCTGGCCGATCTTCTCATCGGCAGCAGAGATGCCGGCGGTAGCGGCGATCTGCTCCTGAGTCTCGATCTCCTTGGCGTGCCCCAGCAGCTCAGCCGTTACCTTCTCCACGCCAGCCTGGATACCGCGCTTAATACCCATTGGGTTGGAACCGGCTGCCACGTTGCGCAGTCCTTCGCGGACCAGAGCCTGGGCCAGAACGGTAGCGGTGGTGGTGCCGTCGCCAGCGACGTCATCGGTCTTCTTGGCAACTTCCTTGACCAGCTCTGCGCCGATCTTTTCGTAGGGGTCTTCCAGCTCGATTTCGCGAGCGATCGTCACACCGTCGTTGGTGATCGTCGGGGCGCCCCACTTGCGCTCCAGGACGACGTTGCGTCCCTTCGGGCCGAGGGTTACCTTAACCGCGTCTGCCAGGGTGTTCAGACCCTTTTCCAGCCCGCGGCGTGCTTCTTCGTCGAATGCAATCATTTTAGCCATGAGGCTTTTCGATCCTCCGTTAGAGTTGGCGACACATACGGTTCAGATCAAGCGCCCGCGACGGCACGGGGGACGAATGTCGCGACGTCCACCCTCACTTCATCTGACGGTTATTTTCTGGCACTCCCTTAGTTCAAGTGCTAACCCCGTTTTTAGCACCCTCCCTTGCCGTCTGCAAGATACTGTCCAGGAGAGTCAGCTGTCCGAGACGGTCGCTACAGTAGTTATTTATGAGCGATACCAACATTGATTCCAATGCCTCTCAGTTAGACCTCGCACGCACCGCCATCGCAGAGCAGATGCCGCAGCTCAAGGAAGACCTCACCAAACTCGTATCTTTCAAGTCTGTCCACTCCACCTCAGGACTGGAGGAAGATAACGCCGCGGCCGCCCAGTGGGTCGTTGATGCTTTCACCAGCGTAGGCATTCCCGTCAGCGGCCATGTCACCACCGATGGCTCCACCTCCGTCATTGGCCTGCGTGAACCTGCCGAGGGCTACCCCACCATCCTTCTCTATTCGCACTTCGACGTTCAGCCTGCGGGTGATGTAACCGAGTGGACCGATGACCCGTGGACCCTTACCGAGCGCGATGGTCGCTGGTATGGCCGCGGAACCGCTGACTGCAAAGGCCACGTTGCCATGCACGTTGCGGTACTGCGCGCCCTTTCCATTCTTTCGGACGCCCACTTCCCCGCCGCTAAGAAACTCGGCATCCGGATCGTTGTCGAAGGCTCGGAAGAGCGCGGAGGCTATGGCTTGGAGGACCTTTTGGCCGAGAAGCCGGAGCTTTTCGCTGCCGACACTTTCCTGATTGCCGATTCCGGCAATGACGTTTTGGGCGAGCCAAGCCTCTGCACCGCGTTGCGCGGTTCCGCACCGGTGACAGTGCGACTCCGCACCCTGGAGCAACCCATGCACTCCGGCCAATTCGGCGGCGCGGCTCCCGATGCCCTCGTAGAGCTAGTGCAACTACTATCCACCCTGCACGACAGCGACGGCCTGGTGGCCGTCCCGGGATTGGAACCAAAGGAGCGTTGGGGTGGCGTCGGACCAACCGAACAGGCATTCCGCGACAATGCCACGGTGACCGAGGGCGTAGAGCTCTACGGCGCCGGCGAGTGGCAGCCGAACGATTTGACGGTAATGAACCCCTCCATCACGATCACAGGTTTGGATGCGCTATCCGTGGCGAACTCGGTGAACTCTGTTCCTGCAACGGCTGCGGCTGTAGTTAGCCTGCGCGTCCCCCCGGGACGCGACCCGCAGGAATGCCAGGATCTGCTGGTCAAGCACCTGGAAAGCCAGAAGGTCAATGCGGAGATGGAGATCGAGCGTGGCTCTTTGGCGGAAGCCTTCCAGGCGGATACTTCCGGCCCGGCACTGCAGCTGCTCGGGGAGGCACTGAGCGAGGTGTACAGCAAGAAGACTATGGAGGTCGCGTCCGGCGGATCCATCCCGCTAACAAATAAATTGCTGGCTGCCCACCCAGAGGCAGAGCTTGCTTTGTTCGGCATCGAAGAACCGACGTGCCGCATCCACTCGGCGGACGAATCGGTGGATCCGGCGGAGATCGAAGCCATCGCGACGGCAGAACTGCTATTCCTGCTACGCACCGCCGAAAATCTCACCTAATGAGAACTAAACAACAATTTGATTCTTATAGTGAGACGGATTACATTATTTAAGTAGCAATATTTTATAGAGGCGCCCCCACGGCGCCCCTTTTAAGCCACTAGATCTTGTTCCAGAAATTCGAGTCATCATGAACGTTTCCTCTACGAACACCACGACCTTGATCCGTTTTGCGAGCCCGGACCAGGACCTGGATCTAGATGCGCCTGTATACACCCCGCTCCCCAGCGGCCGTCGCTCCACCGCGAAGACGTACAGCGAGCCGGTTCACACCCGTATCGAAAAGCGTCGCAAGCGCACCCGTACTTTCGCGGAGGATCCTTTCCGCGCTCGTTTCGGCCAGCGTCTGCCGGTAGGCATGCGTCAGGAAGCACGCGGCATGGAGTGGAAGAAGTTTATCCGCACCTACGCTCCCGCTACGATCCGCGTGGACTACCTGAAGTCCGCACGTCGCTCGCTGGGGCGGCACGACTTTGACATGCAAATCAGCGGCCTGCGCGCTGATGGTCAGTCAACTCGCGTACAGATCACCGCCATGGGAGCTTCCTCTGCCATGAGCGAGACTCTGGCCGACCACGGATTCCAGGTAGAGATCGCCGAGTTCCACCAGTACGACATCTTCGAGGCCACCGTGACCTTCATCTACGCGGTGCACAAGTCCAAGCGTGTATGGGCCGTCGGCTTCGGCGCGGATCGCGATACTTCTATCGCGAACGCTCTGTGCAACGCGGCTTCCCGCCTGCACTTTTAATAGCTCACGAGCTATACAGACTTACGCAGCGAGTCCACCGTCAGATCTACTGCCGCGGTCCAGGCCCCTGGCTGCGTAAAGCCACCTTCTACCCCATCGTCGCCACGGGTGCGGGTGCCGGGTTCCGGCGCTGCACCGTGTGCGCGAGCTGCTGCCCGCTGCAGGGCATAGTCGCCACCGCGGGCGATAAGCCTACGTACACCCTGCAGCTCTGCCGCACAGCCCAGCTCCTCGGACAATGGCGTGAGCCTGTCCACCCATGCGTCCAACTCGTCGGTGACCAGTGCCTCATTGGTATCTCGGTCGGTAATAATCAGCGCATCCAGACCATAGCGCGCGGCCCGCCACTTGTTTTCCGCAACGTGCCAAGGCTGCAGCTTTGGCAGCTCATGACCCTCATCCAGCCTGCGCTCGAAGTACACCACTAAGCAATGGGTGTAGGCCGCGATGGCAGCAAGCTCCCACAGCTCCATCGTCGCGTCGGCAAAGCGCGTCTCGACCGTGCCGTACTTGGTGGGGCGCACATCGAAATGCATCGAACCGGTGTGATTAATCACTCCGGAACGGTCTTGATCCCGGTTAAATTCCTCCCACTGCTCCCACGACTCGAATTGATAGGGCATCCCTGCAGTCGGTAGCTGCCGGTACAGCAGTGTGCGGTTGGAGGAGTAGCCAGTATCCAGCCCTTCCCACGCGGGTGAACTAGCCGACATCGCCAAAATGTGCGGATAGTGCGTCATCAGCGCGTTGATGATAGGCCAGACCTTTTCTTTGGACCCCACGCCTACGTGTATGTGGACTCCCCAGATCAGCATTTGCCGACCCCAGTACTGAGTGCGCTCGATGATCTCCTGGTAGCTCCCCTTTTCGCTGAGCTTTTGATCTCCCCAATGCGCAAATGGGTGGGTACCTGCCGAGAACAGGTTTACGCCTATGTCATCCGCACACTCTAATAGCTGTTTCACCTGGCAGTGCAGATCCTCAACAGCCTCAGGAATCGTGGAATGCACGCTCGACACCATCTCTACGGTGTTCGCCAGAAATTCCCGGATAACCTTATGGCCTGGATGGATTTCATCCATCCGCTCCAGCAGTTCTGCGGCACGCGGTACCAGGTCGCGAGTTTCGGGGTCGACCAGGGCGACTTCCCACTCAATGCCGACAGTAGGTGCGGAACCCGGGAAGTCCATCTTGGCCCCTTAAACGGATCTAGGCAGAAGTTAAAAGAATATATTTACTTTAGCGGGGCATGTCATTTGTTGTCACAACAACCACACCCGCGGGACGCTCCCCCTCCAGCATCTTTACTCCCTCAAGGCTGCGATCCGTCACCTCATCGCGCTCACGCGCCTCGATGCCAAGATCCGAAGCAAGCTGTTCAGCCAGCTGACGTTCAGCGTCATTGCCCTTCGGGTAGAGCACCACAGACTTCGGGAACGTACCCGACTCGTCCGGTAGGTTACCCACGCCAGTCTTGTTCCACTGCTGGTCGCGCATCTTGTTAGCTACGTCGCCGGCGAGCCCTGCGATGGGGCTGTTATTAAGGACGGCAACGTAGGTGTTTTCTTTATTGACGCTACCTTCCGCCCCTGCCGCTTCACCTTCGCCTCGGTCTGCAGCGGAAGCGTTTTCGCGGCTTCCCTGTTCGTCTTCTGGCTTCGGCTTGTCAGATTCCGAAGGCGATGTCGCAGAAGCGTCCTGTTTTGCCGGAACCTGCTGGCCCTGCTGCCCCTTCTGATCCGGCTGACCCTGCTGGCTCGGCTGGCTCTGCTGACTCTGGCTAGCTTGAGGGGATTCTTCGGAGTCCTTGCTAGTCATGGAGAATACGCCCCAGCCGATCAGCAGAACGGCTACGGCGAGCAGGATCATGGCCAGGCCGCGCAGCGGCAGGCCGAGGTTCTCATCATCCGCGGAGTCGTCGAGTGCATGGCGTGGTCGATTCGATTCAGTCACGCCTCAGATTTTAACTTCTGTAACATTAGTAACAAGCCTGACACGCGCATTTTCTCCGCGCTTCACTCGAGCGCTCTAGCCAGCGCGCTACCCTTCGTCGCGGCGGCGCAACAGCATCCGCACTAACACTGGATCAAAATCCAATGCCTCCGGCCGCTCTATCAAGCGATTGAGCTGCTGGAAATAGCGCACTGGATCCACCCCGAACTCACCGCGGATATGCTCATTTTTCGCACTGTTATCCAGCCACCAGCGGCGCTCAAACTCCAAAATGGCGATCTCTCGGTCTGACAACATGGAACTAGATTCTAGACTGTCTGTTATGACCATCATGCCTATCGTCATCTGTGGCGACCCCGTCCTACATAACCCCACCACCGAGGTAGATCCTGCCGAGATCGGCGACCTCGCCACCTTGATCGAAGATATGTTCGAGACCCTCTCCGCCGCCAATGGCGTAGGGCTCGCTGCCAACCAGGTTGGCGTCAACAAAAGATTCTTTGTCTACGACTGCCCCGACACAGAACTGGGCGCAATGCGCCGCGGCTGCGTAATCAACCCGGTACTAGAAACCAGCGAGATCCCAGAGACCATGCCAGACGACGAGGAGGATGAGGAAGGCTGCCTGTCCGTCCCTGGTTATTCCTTCCCCACCGGGCGCGCCGACTGGGCACGAGTAACTGGCCTCGATGAAAACGGTGAAGAAGTTATCGTGGAAGGCACCGGTTTCTTCGCCCGCTGCCTTCAGCATGAAGTCGGGCACCTCGACGGTTTCCTATACACCGATACTCTGATTGGCCGTTGGAAGCGCAAGTCAAAGAAGGCCATCAAGGCCGAGGGCTGGGATCACGCGGGCAACACCTGGACTCCCGGCGTGGACGAGGACCCTTTCGGGCATGAATAAAGACACGACCTTCTCCGCCGCCCACGCTGGCGCGCGGCGCGTGGAGGGCTTCGGGTTCCCGATTTCCCGTCGCACCGACCCGGTGAGTATCCGGCCTGGCACACGCGTAGTGGTGCGCCACCTGGTACACAACACCGGCCAGAACACCAACACCGTTACCGATGCGATCGGTGTGCTGCGCAGCGTAAGCCCCTTGCAGGTCGACGATCTAATCATCGCCGATGAGGACGTAGTGGTGCTCAAGACTCTCAGCGCCAAGCCGGTGCGCAACAGCGATATCCGCGCTCTGGAAACGGCAAAAGCGGCCGCGTTCCCCGGCATCGATAACCAACTGATTGGCGGGTGGCTGGCGCGCGCAGGCGATGGCATCACCGAACGCAGCAACTCTGCGGTGCCGATCGGCCCCAATGCCGGCCTGCAAGAAGTTCCTTTGACCCAGCTGGAGGAGTTCTATAGCTCCCACGGACTTCCCTGCCAACTAATGATCCCCGATCGAATCGGACGCGCCGCCGAGCATCTCCCAGGTCAGCGGGGACCAGAGATCCTCGTTATGAGCAAAGAACTGGGGCAACGTCATACCTCGGACCCAAACGGTCACCTCCAGATCCCCTCTCTAACCGACGCGGGCGTGGAACTGACTGTGGATGCAGAACCCGATGCTGAGTGGTTTTCCATGTACAAGTTCCGCGGACAACCCCTCCCACGGAAAGCACTGGACCTGCTGAGCCACCGTATCGACGGACAGCTGGGCTTCGCACGCCTCACCGTCGACGACAATCTCGCAGCCATCGCCCGCGCCACCATCACCAATGGATGGCTAGGCTATTCCGCCGTCGCAGTTACACCCACCTACCGCCGTCGCGGTCTGGGAACCCTACTGTGCCAACATCTTCTGGATTGGGGCGCCGCCAACGGTGCCACCCAAGCCTATTTGGATGTCATAGACTCCAACACCGCCGGAAAAGCCCTGTACCACAAGCTCGGATTCAGCGAACACCACCGCAGTCGTAGTTTGCGTACACGCTAGAATGCTTAACCATGCGTATCGCCACGTGGAACATCAATTCTGTCCGCACCCGCGAGGAAAGGGTGCGTGCATTTCTGCAGCGCAGCGACGTTGACGTGCTATGTCTGCAGGAAACCAAGTGCACCGACAAACAGTTCCCGGACTTTTCCGACACGGGCTACGAGCAAGCTCACTTCGGCCTCCATAGCTTCAACGGTGTCGCCATCTTGTCGCGGGTGGGGCTCGAAGATGTCCAGACCGACTTCGGCCAACCCGGCTTCGACAAGGATCTGGACGCCACACAGTCCCTGGAAGCGCGCGCCATTGGCGCTATCTGCGGTGGCGTGGAGATCTGGAGCCTATACGTTCCGAATGGCCGAGAGATCGCGGATCCGCACTACTCCTACAAGTTGCGGTGGCTCGATGCCCTCGCGAAATACGCCAGTGGCGCGGGCGTGGGGGCGTCACAAAGAAAGAGCAGCCACAAGTTATGCCTGGTCGGCGACTACAACATCGCCCCGCGCGACGTGGACGTATGGGATCGCAGCTACTTCAACGGAAGGACGCACGTAACCCCCAATGAGCGCGCCCGCCTGCGTGCTTTAGAGGATGCGGGAATGCAGGCCGCGACGGACCTGGTGGCCGACGAATACACCTACTGGGATTACCAGGCCATGCGCTTCCAAAAGGGCGAGGGGATGTGCATCGACCTGCAGTACTCCCGCGGTATCACCCCTACAGGCGCTCAGGTCGATCGCGATGAGCGCAAGGGCAAAGGTGCCTCCGACCACGCACCCGTGATCGTGGACTACGACTCAGACGGTGAGGCATAAGCCATGCCCCTCCCCGACCTCCTCGGCCTGTTTAGCCAGTTCACCGACGACTTGGAATGGTGGCAGGTCACGCTGGTTGTTCTGGACTACATGCTCAAGGTCTTTGCCCTCGGCTGGGTTCCTAAAGAACGACGCCCAACGTCTGCCATGGCCTGGCTTCTCGCCATATTCCTGATCCCCTTCCTTGGCATTTTCCTATTCCTACTAATGGGATCACCAGCGATCAACCGACGTCGTCACCGCATCCAGAACCAGGCGAACGAACTGATCCGCACGATGAGCTCCAACGAACCCGACGTACCCGAAGAAAGCGAACTCAGTGACGAGCTGCGCTCGCTGGTGCGCCTCAATCGCGAGTTGACAGCTCTGCCTGCCGTCGACGGGACGATGACTGCACTGCACTCGGAGTATCAGGAATCGATTGCTGCAATGACCCGCGCTGTCGACTCGGCCAAAGATTACGTCAACGTCGAGTTTTACATCATGGCCTGGGATGATACGACTGCACCTTTCTTCGAGGCACTGGGCCGAGCCGCGCAACGTGGGGTGACGGTGCGCGTGCTGTGGGATCACATCGGCGCCCACAAGTACAAGGGCAACAAGAAGCTGGGCAAGAAGCTGCGCGCTATGGGTGTGGACTGGCAAGTTATGCTGCCGCTGCAACCACTGAAGTGGCGCTTCCGCCGTCCCGATCTGCGCAACCACCGCAAACTGGTGGTCGTGGATGGCCGGGTCGCATTCATGGGTTCACAGAACATGATCGAGGCACCCTATCAAAGCTCAAAGAACCACAAGATCGGCCGTGAATGGGTAGACGTCATGGCGGAGCTCACCGGCCCGATCGTCAGCACCATCAACTCTGTGTTCGCCGTGGACTGGTACACCGAGACCAATGAAGAACTGAACCTCATCAACCCCACGGATGCCAAACAGCGATTGGACACGAACAATGAGGACACCGGCGCTGACATCATGCAGGTCGTGCCCTCCGGTCCAGGGTTTACCACCGAGCCAAACCTGCGCCTTTTCACTTCCATCGCCCATCATGCAAAGCACACGCTGCGGCTGATCAGCCCGTATTTCATCCCTGATGAGTCCCTCATGGAAGCCGTGACCACGGCTTGCTACCGCGGGGTGCGGGTGGAGCTATATGTTTCCGAGAAGTCGGACCAACCGCTGGTGGGGCATGCCCAGGCTTCGTACTACTCCGAGCTTTTAAAGGCCGGTGTGCACATGTACCTATACCCCTACCCGAAAGTGCTGCACTCCAAGTTCGCCATTGCCGATGGCGAGGTGGCTGTGATGGGCAGCTCCAACATGGACATGCGCAGCTTTGGCCTGAACTACGAGATCTCTTTGATGGTCGGCAAGGGCGAGTTACTCAATGCACTGCGAGAGCTCACTAACGAATACAAAGAACGCTCGGCGCTGTTGACCGAGGAGCAATGGAGTACGCGCCCGCTCCACAAGCAGTACGTGGATAACGTTGCCCGTCTCACCAGTGCTTTGCAATAAGTAACTTTCATTATTGCCAATTAACGCAATAGCACTTTTGCCGTCATATAGGGTGATTCACAAGCTACTAAGAACGTCCGAACGCTAAAAGAGAGTATCGCCTGATGACCCCGTCACCCCAGAAGCCGCCACAGACGCCTTCCCACCCTCCGGTACGCGGACGTAAGGCACCCGAAATTCTGCCGGAGATCGACGTCGCAGAGATCGCCACCGCAGTGTACGACTTTCTTTCCGCCACGCGACGTTTGATGGAGCGTCCCAACCAGTCGCTGGAGATCTCCCAGTCGGAGATCGAGGTGCTGCAGTTCATCTCTCAACACCCCGGATGCGGAGTATCGGACGTGGCACGTCTGCGTTTCCTCCGCGCTTCCAATGTCTCGGCAACGGTGCGCCGCCTCATCAATGCGGGGCTTATCCGCCGGCAGGCTAACCCGGAGGACAAACGCGCCCAGGATCTCTATCTCACGGACGATGGCGTGGATATGATGAACTCCATTACTGACGAGTGGGCGCTTATTATCACCAAGGCCACCGACCGGATGGATGCCCGCGATATCGCCAAGCTACGCCGTGGTGTGCCCGCCCTACGAAACCTTTCTTTGGCAGCCGAGTCGCTGGTGGATGACCTTCAGCGCAATCCAGACTAAGCGTCGCGCTTCTTCAGCATTACAAGCCCGACCAAGAACAGCACCACGCACCACGCAGCGAAGTACAGAATCGAACCCGTCTGCCCCCAAGGCGCATCTTCAAGATCACGCATGCCGGTAAACGCATCGGCGTTGGTAAAGGGCATGTACGGCGGCAGCCAATCGCGCACCTTGGGTACGAGCTGCACCAGAGTGCCCTCAATTACCAGGTTCCACAGCAGCATAATGGCAATGCCACCAGCGGTATTGCGAACAAGGTAGCCCACACCGATGGCCGCTGCAATGGTCAGCAGCACGAAGATTTCAATACGACCGACGCGTTCCCACAGGCCGTCAGCACCTAGGCCGGCTTTGCTCAGTAATTCCTGATCTTCGAGCTTCCAGCCCAGCGACCAGCGGGCGATGATGGTACCCAGGACATTGGAAATGAAGGCCACCACGGATGCCACCACGCCATAAACCACAAACTTCGCGAACGGCACCTGCCAACGAGTCGGCGTAGCCAGCAGGGTGGTCTTGCTTGTGTTCGCACCGTATTCGGTGGTCACCAGCATGACTGCCTGGATCATGACGATCATCATGCCGAAGGAGAGGAAGCCGCTCAGTCCCATGCTGGAATCAATCGACCCAGCGACGCTAAGGTACAGCTCCGGATCCTTCTTGGCATCTTCACTGGTCAACAACGATCCGGTCATCATACCGTTGAGCAGCGCGAAGCCCAGGGAGAAGAACAGGATCAGCCCTGTGGTCCACCACAGCGCCTTTGTACTGCGGAGCTTGATCCACTCCGAATTAATGACCCTCATCATTTCTTGTCCCCTTCCTTCTTCAGGCGTACAGCGTTACCGGTTTCTTTTTGACGCTCTTCCGACGGCTCAGATTTCTTGGCATCCCTGACATCTTTGTCTTTTTTGCCGTCGGCACCGTCTTGCGCCTTCGGGGCTCCGCCCTTCGCTGACTCGACATTTGCGTGGTACTCCACATGCTCCTGAGTCATGCGCAGGTATGCATCCTCCAGGCTCGGACGCTTCTCGGACAGTTCTCGCAGACGCAGTCCATAGCTGTACGCCAAGGCACCCACCCAGTCGCTCTCCTGCTGCGGGATGGTAATGGTCGGACGGCCGTCAAGATCCGTGCCCAACTCGTAACGCATCTTTTCTTCCGTCAGCGCTGCCTTCATCTCCTCGACGTGGTCGGTGCGCACAACAGTGGAGACCTCAGAGGTGGACTTAATAAACTCGTGAGTGCGTTGGTTAGCAACCAGACGTCCCTTGCCGATCACGATGAGGTGGTCGGCAGTCTGTGCCATCTCACTAAGCAAGTGCGAACTGATGAGGACTGTGCGACCCTCACGTGCCAGCGCGCGGACGAAGTCACGCACCCAGCGGATACCCTCCGGATCCAAGCCGTTAACGGGCTCGTCCAGGATCAAAACCTCCGGGTCGCCCAGCAACGCACAGGCCAGACCTAGGCGCTGGCCCATACCCAGCGAAAACTTGCCGGCCTTACGCCCTGCCACATCGCTGAGCCCCACGACGCCCAGCACCTCATCCACACGCTTCTTGGAAAAGCCATTGGCTGCAGCGACCCATTGCAGGTGCGCAGCGGCGCTGCGGTTGGGGTGAACCCACTTGGCATCCAGCAGCGTGCCTACCTTCTCTAAAGGGCGGGCGAACTCGGAGTACGCCTTGCCATCAATACGGGCAGTCCCCTTCGTCGGCTTATCCAAGCCAACGATCATGCGCATCGTGGTGGACTTGCCAGCACCATTAGGCCCCAAGAAACCAGTAACGATTCCGGGAGAGACCTCAAAGTTCAAATCATCGACTACCGTGGTGCCCTTATAGGCTTTGGTAAGAGAACTGACCGTAATCATGGGTTCTAGTGTGCCATACTAAGTCACCTTTAAGCAGACTTTATGGACGCGGAATTACTTAGTCCGTATATACTTTATGGCTATGCCCCCAGTGACTGCGTTCGAGGCAGACCGGTGGATGGACAGCGATGAGCACCCCACCGGTCGTGGCAGGTCGTTTAAGGGGTTCGTGAACCCGGCGTTGGAAGCGCCGCGACGGTTCTTAAGATTCGCCTCCACATCCCCCGGGCTCCTCACTATCGTCTCCACCATTTTGGTGATGGCTATTCTCGCGGCGGGCGGAGCCATGGTCTACAGCTCGCAAAGCCGTCAATCGCAGCTAAACACTCTGGTCAGCCGAACCGAGCCATTGTCGGACGCAGCACAGGAGCTCTTTAATTCGCTGTCCGTAGCCGATTCGGTGGCCACCACCAGCTTCCTTCGAAAGTCCACTAGCGACACAGCTACGCAGGCCTATGATTCCGCAATGTCGAACGCCTCGTCCTCCATCATCCGCGCTACCAGTGGCATCGACGATATTGAGTCGCGGGAAATGGAATTGGTGCTGCAGATCCAGAACTCGCTGCCGGACTACACCAGGCTGATGTCCAATGCGCAGACACACGATCGTCTGCGAAACCCCGTTGGCGCCTCGTATCTCTCCCAGGCCTCCACCCTGATGCAGGAAACGATGCTGCCCGCCGCCCAGGAGCTTTATTCCCGCACTTCCGAGGAAGTCTCCACCCAGCAGGGGAAGCTCTCCGCTCCCCTCTGGTTCCCCCTCTCCGGCATCGTGGCGGCACTCATCATGTTGATGATTGCCCAGTTCTGGCTCGCAGCATTAACCAATAGGCGCCTCAACATCGGATACGTTGCGGCTACGGGGCTTATGCTGTTCGCCCTCGTATGGGCGTCAATAAGCGCCGCCCTGACGTGGCACGCCGGTAACCAAAACGTGGAGGGCACCGTGCGACCACTCGAGCAGCTCACTGCTGTGCGCATTTCCGTGCAGCAGTCGCGTACCCAGGAAGCGCTGGGATTGATTCAGCGCGACTACGGCGAGGATCGCCAACAGGAGTTCTCGGAAGCAATGTCGGATATCGACGGAAAGTTGGAGTCGCTCCGCAGCCAAGTTAGCCACCCCGAGCACATCGATACCGCCCGCGAAGCTCTCCGCTCCTGGGATGCCTCACACGCAAAGATGGTCTCCGAACTGCAAAATGGACGGTACACCGAGGCTCTTGCTGCAGCGCTGGACACGAATGTGCCGGACGGCAAAAAGAAAGTTCACAACTCGGGCGAGGACACCTCTGACTACACCATCGTCGACAAGGAAATGCAGGAGCTCATCAGCAGCACCCGCACGGAGCTGCGCGATACGCTAGTCGAAGGTCGCACTGCCGCTGGTCGCGTGACTAACCTGGTGCTGGCTCTAACGGTCGTGTCCGCACTGTGCGTCATCGGCGGAACCAGGCCCCGACTGCAGGAGTTCCTCTAATGAGACAGCACACCTCGCGAAAAACAACGTTTCGGCCAGTGGCTGCAGCGCTCGCCGTCACCGCACTCGCCGTCACCTCCGCGTGCACAGAAGAGAGCCCGCGTTTGCCTGAATGGCCTACCGTTCGGCACGACGCCAGCGAGAATCTTCCCTACGGGGCAACGTACGCGAAGCCGAGCGAGGTGCCGAGCGATGGTGACGCCGCAGCGGATGCGAATGCGAGCATCGACAACACAGGCACGGAGGAACCGTTTGGCTCGATCAAGCCGGATAACCGTGAGCCGAAGGAGCGTATTCCGGAGATCATGCGCCGGGGTCGCCTTATCGTCGGCGTGGCCCAATCGCTCAACCGCCTGGGCTTCCGCGATCCCGTTTCCGGGGACGTGGCTGGATTCGAGGTCGACTTGGCACGGGAGATCGCCCGCGATATCTTCGGCGATCCCAACAAAATCGAGTTCCGCTACGTGGAAAGCCGCGAGCGCGCTGAGGCACTAAAGAGCGGCGACGTGGACGTTGTTGTACGTACGATGTCGCCGACCCGCTCACGCCAGTCGAAACTCGAGTTTTCTATCCCCTACCTGCAGGTTCATTCGCGCCTTTTGGTCTTGAGCGATTCCAAGATCGAGAGTTTTGCCGATCTGCATGACAAGACGGTGTGTGTCACGCGCGATTCGACCTCCGCGGTGCGCATCAAGCAATACGATGTAGGCCGACTCCTACTCACCCGCGCATGGACTGATTGTTTGATGGCCATGCAACGCTTCCAAACGGACGCTATCTATACCGATGACGCCATCCTCACCGGCCTGCAGGCTCAGGATCCCTACACCACTCTCGTGGCTGACAACCCCGTGTCCAACTACTATGCGGTAGCCGTATCGCCCCCGGGCTTCCCGAAGAATACGACGGGACTGATGATGCAGGTGAACTCCACCATGGAAAGAATCCGCCGAGATGGGACGTGGAGGGACCTTTATGACAAATGGCTGGCGGACTACTTAGGGCCGGCGTCATCCCTACCGATCAAATACCGCAGCGAAGAAGAGTCGAAGGAACTTAACAAGATCCGGCGAAAGGCGAATGGCGATGCAGCAGGATAACGAGCATCCAAGCGAACCTGAGGACCGCACCGAAGCGGTGCTGTATGACCCCTTCGCTGACGACGAGGATAGCGAGCCTACTGTGGTTACCGAGGCTACCGACGCCACTGACGCAACCGACGCTACCGAAGCTGAGGAGCGCACCGAAGCCGTCACCTTTGACCCCTTCGCTGACGACGAGGAGGACAGCGAAGACAAAGACGGGGACGCAGACGAAGACACAGAAGAGCACACAGAAGCCGTCGCCTTCGATCCTTTCGCCGATGACGAAGACACGGACGCAACAATCCAACACACGGTACCGGCCGGCACGCCGGCCAGTGCGATGGATTCGGGTGAACGTTCCCGTATCGAGGCGCTGTCGACGTTCCGCAAACGGCGCGGAACGTACCGCCACGGAGCGTCGGTGGCTGACGGCATGGTGCAGCTGCCGTTCATCCTGCCTACCGACCCTGAAGACGCAGTCATCGACCCCAGTTCTGCGGTCGAGAAGGGCGTGGAGGCCCCTACCCTGAAGCCGGGTGACATCATCGCTGGCCAGTACGAAATCCTAGGCCCCATCGCACACGGTGGCTTGGGATGGGTGTACATCGCCATCGACCACAACGTCGCCGACCGCTATGTGGTTCTCAAAGGCATGATGGCCACAAAGAACGAGCAGGAACGAGCTGTCGCCGAATCCGAACGGGCATTCCTGGCGGACATTACACACCCCGGAATCGTGAAGATTTTCAACTTCATCGACGACCCCCGCTCCCCGGGCGGTTTCATCGTGATGGAGTACGTCGGCGGGCCGTCGCTGCGCGGGCAGCGGCGCAAGTTGGCGGCAGGCGTGCTGGATCTAGACGTGGCCATCGGCTACATTCTGGAAATCCTGCCAGCGCTTGACTATCTGCACTCCCGCGGAGTGGTGTACAACGACCTGAAGCCGGACAACATTCTGATCACCGAAGATCAGGTGAAGCTCATTGATCTGGGAGCAGTGACAGGCATCGGTGCTTTCGGCCATATTTTCGGAACGAGGGGCTTTCAGGCTCCCGAGATTGCAAAGACCGGCCCTACCATCGCCAGTGATATTTACTCGGTTGGTCGCACCCTCGCCGCGCTGATTGTAAAGCTGCCGGTAGTCGATGGAGTGTACGCACCGAAGCTGCCAACCCCGGACGAGGAACCACTGTTCCGCGAGTACCTTTCGCTATATCGCCTGCTACTGCGGGCTACGGACGAAGATCCGGACGTGCGTTTTAGCTCCGCGACGGCTATGGCGAACCAGCTGATCGGCGTGCTGCGCGAGATTCTGGCCATCCGCGACGGGCGCCACTACCCACACCTCAATACTCGCTTTACCGCGCAGCGCAGCACGTTCGGCACCAAGCACATCCTGTTCCGCACCGACCAGCTGGTTGATGGTGTGGTGCGGTCTGCGGAGATCTCCGTGCCGGAGGTCATTAGCGCGTTACCAACCCCGCTGGCCGATTCCAGCGATCCCGGTTATAGGCTGCTATCTGCCACTAGCTTTACCGAGGCCGGCGACCTTTTGGATACCCTTCACGCTGCGTACACCCAACCAGAGTTGAAGCATTCCGTGGAGATTCCCCTGGCCATGGTGCGCGCGCAGTTGGACGTCGGCAAGACGCGCGAGGCCCAAGACCTCCTGGCGGAACTGAAACCACGGTTGGAAAATGATTGGCGCTTCCAATGGCACTCGGGAATCGCTGCTCTTTTGACCGGACAGTTCGCCGCGGCACAGAAGTTCTTCAACAGGGTGCTGTACATCCTGCCTGGTGAGCCTGCACCGAAGCTGGCGCTGGCCGCCACCGATGAACTCCTGCTGCAGCAGCAGGGCGTGAACTCGACGAAGCTGCTGAGCGAGCATGTTGCGCGCGCAGCCTCTGCCCTGGCTTATGCCCAACGGCTACCAGTGAAGGACTACACAGGCGTGCCCGGTTGGGAACATGTCACGCTCGATCCGGTCTCGCTCCGCTTCCATGCAATGCGTCTATACGGCCTGGTATGGGCAACGAACCCCTCCACAGTGTCAAGTGCGTTTGGCCTGGCTCGGCAGCTACATGCGGAGGGAATGGTCGATTCAGCCGTGGGTGCGCTCGACCGCCTGCCCCAGGCTTCGCGGCACAATCGTTTGGCGCGGTTGACGTCTATTTTGCTGCTTATTTCTGACGCCAATAGTCTCACGGAGTCCCGTATCCGCCGTGCGGCACGACGTTTGGAAACGCTGCCGACTAACGAGCCGCGCCTGGCTCAGGTTCGGATCGCGGTGCTCAGCGCGGGGCTGACATGGTTGCAAGGCAGCAGCGACCCCACGGGGACGCACAACACTAAGGAAAAGAGGCATGCTGCAGCCGCGCCTCTGTTTGACGTGCGCTTTACCGAGCGGGGCCTGCGCACCGGTTTGGAATCAAGCCTGCGCCTGCTAGCTCGCCAGGCTCCGTTCCCCCGCCACCGGTATCACCTGGTGGACATGGCGAACCGGATCCGCCCACGAACCTGGCTCTAAACAGTTACTGCTGCTCGGCCAGTGCCGTGGCCTGGCGCGCAATCGCCAGTTCCTCGTTCGTCGGTACTACGAAAACCTTCACCGCAGAATCATCAGTCGAGATCTCACGGGCACCCACGATCCCCTCGGAGTTTTCATTACGTGCCTCGTCAATCTCAATACCGAAGTTCTGCAGGTCTGCCATAGCATCGCGGCGCACCTGCGTCGCGTTCTCACCCACTCCAGCGGTGAACACAATCGCATCCACACCGCCCAGGATCAACATGTAGGAACCAATGAATCGCCGCAGCGCGTGGATGTACACGTCGTAGGCCAGCTGCGCATTCTCATCGCCGTCCTCGATCAGATCTTTCAGCTCGCGGAAGTCGTTCACCCCGGCCATGCCCTTCAGACCGGACTCGCGGTTCAGCAACTTATCGATCTGATCCACCGTCATCCCACCGGAGCGCGCCAGGTGGAAAATAATGCCGGGGTCAATGTCACCGGAACGGGTGCCCATAACCACGCCGGCTAGGGGCGTCAATCCCATCGTCGTATCGATAGCCTCACCGCCACGAATCGCGGCGGCGGAAGCACCGTTACCCAAGTGCAAAGTAATCTGCTTGATTTCCTCGGCGGGCTTATCCAGCAGTGCCGGCACCTTGGCGGAGACGTACTCGTGGCTTGTGCCATGGAAGCCATAGCGGCGAATGTCGTATTCCTCGGCGACGTCCTTCTTGATCGCGTAGTTCGCAGCGTGTTCGGGCAGCGTAGAGAAGAACGCGGTATCGAACACGGCGACGTGCGGGACGTGTTCCAGCAGCGCTCGGGCGTTTTCGATGCCGTCGATATTGGCCGGATTGTGTAGCGGCGCGAGTGGGATCAGTTCCCGCAGTTGCTCGATCACGTCGTCGTCGATCAGCACGGGCTCGGTGAATGTTGCCCCACCGTGAACTACACGGTGTCCGGCTGCGACCAGGTCGAGGTCTTGGGGACCGACGCCCAGAAGCGTCATCATGCCGAAAGCGCGTTCTAGGCCAACAGAGTGGCTCAGGATGGGACGGTTATCTTCCATCTTCGACGTCTCCGTCTGAATCTGGATGTGTCCCTTCTTCTCTCCGATCTTCTCGACGATGCCGGAGACAAAAGGATCCGCCGTCACATCGGCTTCTGGGTCGAGCACTTGGAATTTGATGGAACTAGATCCCGAGTTGAGAACGAGTACGTACTTGGTCATTGGTTCTTAATCTTCTCTCTTCTTCTGCTGCGTTCGCTGCCTGCGGCGCGTTCGCGTGGCCTGAAGCTCTATTTGGCCTGGATGGCGGTAATGGCCACGGTGTTTACGATGTCCGGCACGGTCGCGCCACGCGACAGGTCGTTCACCGGCTTGTTCAGACCCTGCAGGATCGGCCCCACGGCCAGTGCGTCGGCGGTGCGCTGTACGGCCTTGTAGGTGATGTTTCCGCAGTTCAGATCCGGGAAAATAAACACGGTAGCCTGGCCGGCAACAGCGGAGCCGGGTAGCTTTTTCTGGCCGACGGATTCCACTACCGCAGCGTCGAACTGCAGCGGGCCATCCAATTGCAGTTCCGGGTTGTTCTCCTGAGCCTTCTTTACAGCAGCGGCGACGGCTTCAACATCCGCGCCTGCGCCGGAGGTGCCTGTGGAGTAGCTCAGCATCGCCACCTTCGGCTCGATGCCGAACTGGGCGGCGGTCTGCGCGGATACTGCTGCGATCTCCGCCAACTGGTCGGGGGTGGGGTTCGGGTTCACGGCGCAGTCGCCGAAAGCCCACAGCACGCCGTCCATGACCATAAGGAAGATGGAGCTAACCACCGAGGAACCCGGCGCGGTCTTGATGATCTGGAAGGAGGGCTTGATGGTGTGTGCAGTGGTGTGTGCGGCACCGGAGACCATGCCATCGGCAATTCCCTTGTGCACCATCATCGTTGCGTAGTAGCTAATGTCGCGCATCGTCTCGCGCGCCTGATCCAAAGTCACTCCCTTGTGCTTGCGCAGCTCGGCGAATTCGGTGGCGAATTCCTCCAGCTGGTCACCAGCGGTGGGGTCGGTCAGCGTGGCACCGGACAGATCCAACCCCAGCTCCTTCGCACGGCTGGCGATATCATCCGGGTTACCGAGGATCGTCAGCTTGCACACCTTGGCGCGCAGCAGCTGGTCTGCTGCGGTGAGGATGCGGTCGTCTTCGCCCTCTGGCAGCACGATGTGTGCATTCTTCTCGCGCGCCTTGATCAGCAGGTTCCGCTCGAAGAGCTCTGGGCCGATCACCGGCTCCTTCTGCCCTTCAATGGTGGCAATGTCTTCCAGCGCAACGTGGCGAATCGCTTTGCCCTCGGCTTCAACGGCATTGGAGCCTGCCGACCCAGCTGCGGCGGTGGCGTCCACAAAAGAGATACCGGCAGGTGTGCGACCTGAGCGCACAAGCTGTCCCGAGGCAAGCTGTAGGGCCGTGGCATCCGCGGTGCTTCCCGCTAGCAGGTAGTGGGAGGCGCCGGCAGCCGCAGCCAGCCGCGAATCGAAGTTGATCTCGCCGGTGCCCAACAACACCGCACCGCTAGTGTCCGCACCATAGGCCGCGTCGAGGGCGGCGGCGAAGTCCGGGGCGGAGGGGCGAATGTTGTCGAAGATGTCGATGGCGCCTGCCTCCCCCAGGGCGTCCACAATGTCGGAGCGTCGCGCAGCGGCGCTAGCTATCGGCGAGATGACGGTATTGGTGCCAGCAGTTCCGTTAGACACAGCTCACAAACCTTCCTTAATGGAGTTCTATTTAACTTCCATTGTGCCTTGGACAGCACCTCACTGGCGATACTTGCGTGGAAGGTTTGTCCTTCCCTACCCCCTGGCGCGCGTCTTTTCGCGCTGTCGCTGTGTAGCTTCGTCTCGCTCTACTGTGTCTCGACGCCCACTCGTCTGTCGCTCCGGGGTGTCAGTTTCGCTATATGCGTTGCGCTGCTGAGAGTTATCCGGTTCTGGGTCATCCCCGGTCAACGAGCGTTCCAGCAGGGAGCGCTTGCGCACAACAACGAGGGCAATGATTACGGCCAAGCCGATGAGGATCACGCCAACCACCCCAAGAAAACCGAAGTAATTCACCAGGCGCGTGGAGTTCAGCAGCATCAGCAGAGCGCCAACGACACCACCGAGTACTTCTGGCTTCATAATGGTCACGATCCAGGCGGCGATGGGAGCCGCAATGGCGCCGCCGACGAGGAGGCCGACGACCGGCTGCCAGTTTTCCGCCAATTCAGACCCCATGCCCGCGAAGAATCCAGCAGTGGCGGAGAGGGCGACCAGGAATTCGGCGGTATTGACGGTGCCGATGATGCGTCGCGGTTCTGCCTTGCCCACGCTCATCAGGGTAGAAGTAGTGACGGGTCCCCAGCCTCCACCGCCGGAGGCGTCGAGGAACCCACCGGCCAGGCCCAGCCCCGCTAAACCAAAGCGGGAACGGCGGGTGGTGGATACCGGTTGAGTGTCCTCCCCCTTCTTCCACGGCACGGCAACACTGCGCACGAGAACATACGCACCCAGCAGCACCAATAGGGTGGAGACGACGGGTTCTGCGGCTTTGGTGGAAAGGTTACTGAGCACATAAGCACCCATGAAGGCGCCGATGGCTCCAGGCACCCCAAGAGCTAGCACGGTTGGCCAGTGGACGTTCTTTAGCCTCCAGTGGGAAAGGCCGGAGAAAAGCGTGGTGCCGACCTCGGCCAGATGCACGGCGGCGGAGGCGTGGGCAGGTCCCAGGCCGGAGAAAATCAGAAGTGTCGTTGCCGTGACGCCGAATGCCATGCCCAGCGCACCGTCGACTAATTGCGCTATCACGCCGACCAGAGCGAAAATCAAGATCTTCATGGGTTAGTCCTAGAAAGTTGTGGGGGAAGAATGTCTTTGCAGTGCGCTAAAGGCGCGATCAACCACGACCGGGGCGATCGCGTCACCTAGATGGCGCGTACACTTCCGGCCGTGCGGCATTCGGTTTTTGGCTCTATCCCAGAGCAGGCCAGGACTAACGAACAAGGGGACGGTGACGGTGTGATCGTCTGCGAAGTTCAACAGAGCGTCCGTATCACTACCGGGGTGGTTTCCAGTGGCGACGAAGGCGCGGGTGTGACGCATCTTCAGCCGGGAGCCGACGCGGCTGGCGAACTCGGCGATTCCCTCGTTGGCGCCGGGTTGGCTGGATCCCACGGAGTACAGAGCGAGTTTGTCGATGTTCGAAGCGCTTCCGGCAGTGTCGGCAAGATACTGAGCCGTAAAGTCGGCCACCAGCGCTTCCATGTCAGCACCGGTTCCCAAGCCATCAGCTAGGTGGAGCGTAAGCCCTGTGGAAGAGGTGGCGTCGATAGATTCTGCAGCTTCGGCAATAGCAGCGGGGACATCGTGGCGAGCGTGGAAAGCCCTAGTGAAGAGCAGTGGAACCACCACAGCCTCGGTGTACCCCGCTGCCACAATGCGATGGGCAACGGTAGCGAGGGTGGCTGGGTGGAAGTCCAAGAAAGTGGCGAAGGCCGGCACCCCAGTGCTAGCGGAAATGCGCGCGGCGATGTCGAATACCGCCTGATCCGCCTGTGGGTGGCGGGATCCATGAGCTAAGCAAATGATGGGTACCGGGCCGGTCATGTTAGTTCACCAGACCTGCGGTGAGAGTATCGCCGCTGCTGGGGTTCACCAGCAGCAATGAACCGACTCGGCCACCGCGACGATAAGGTTCGACCGGTAGCGGCTCGGCCACCGTCACCCGCACCTCCGCGATGTCGTTCAGCGCCAGCTCGTCGGCACTACCGTGGGCGATTTCCTCATCGCTGCGGTTACGGCCGGAGATGTCCACGCGGCGAATAACCTCATCCACTCGTCCACGTACCAGTGCAGTGCCGTAGCGAACCAGCACGTTGCTGCGCAGACGTACCGGGGTTTCGGCAAGGTGGAACACCGTGGCGGTAAAGGACTGTTGCGGCTCCGGCAGATCCTGCGCCGCGATGATGTCCCCACGGGACAGGTCGATGTCGCGATCCAGACGGAGGGATACGGATTCGCCGCGGGTGGCGGACTGCTGCTCCCCTGCGGGGCCGTCGATTCCCTCGATGACTGCCTCGCGACCATCAGCCAGAACCGTATCGCCGACGGACACCGTGCCAGCGGTGACCCGTCCCGCATAGCCGCGGTAGTCGGTAGCGTGATCGCGGATGACGATCTGGATTGGGAATCGCAAGCCACGCTCCACGTCCACGGTGTTCTTCGCTGGCTCGGTGGTCTCCAGGATTTCTAGCACCGATGGACCGGTGTACCACGGGGTGTTCTGGCTGCGTTCGACGACGTTGTCGCCCAGCAGAGCGGAGGTCGGGATTACATCGACGTGTGCCAGGCCCAGCTCGGAGACCAAAGCGTCGACATCGGACTTGACCTCGTTGAAGACATTCTCGTCAAAGTCCACCGCATCGATCTTGTTCACAGCGACGATCACGTGGGAGATCTTCATCATCGCCGCCACAGTCAGGTGGCGACGGGTCTGCTCGATCACGCCGTTGCGGGCGTCAACAAGAACAATAACCAGCTCGGAGGTGGACAGGCCCGTGACGGTGTTGCGCGTGTACTGCACGTGGCCGGGAGTATCGGCCAGGATGAAGCTGCGCTTATCGGTGGCGAAGTAACGGTAGGCCACATCGATGGTGATGCCCTGTTCGCGTTCGGCACGCAGGCCATCGACCAGCAACGAAAGGTCGGGGTTTTCCAGCCCCTTGGCGTTGGAAACGCGCTCGACGGACTCGTACTGGTCGGCCAGGATGGACTTCGTATCGTGCAGCAGGCGGCCCACGAAGGTCGATTTCCCGTCGTCGACGGAGCCGGCGGTGCATAGGCGGAGGGTCGGCAGGTTGGTGGACATCAGAAGTAACCTTCCTTCTTGCGATCCTCCATGGAGGACTCACTGAGCTTGTCGTCGGCACGGGTGGCGCCGCGCTCGGTGGTGGTGGACTGGCGGATCTCTTCGATCACGTCCTCAATAGTCGTGGCGGTGGAAAGAACTGCGCCGGTGCAGCTCATGTCGCCGACAGTGCGATAGCGCACGGTCTTTTCCACAAGCTCCTCGCCGTCCTTCGGCCCGCCCCATTCGCCCGGGGTCAGCCACATGCCATTACGGTTGAAGACTTCGCGCTGGTGGGAGTAGTAGATGGCCGGAACCTCAACATTGCGGTCGCGGATGTAGTCCCACACGTCAGCTTCAGTCCAATTGGAGATTGGGAACACGCGGATGTTTTCGCCCACTTGGTGGCGGCCGTTGTACAAGCCCCAAAGCTCCGGGCGCTGGCGGCGTGGGTTCCAGCCGCCGAAGCTATCGCGTACAGAGAACACACGTTCCTTAGCGCGGGCTTTCTCCTCATCGCGGCGGGCACCACCCAGCACAGCGTCATAGCCACGGTTCTGGATCGTCTCCACCAGTGGCACGGTCTGCAGTGGGTTGCGGGTGCCATCGGGGCGCTCCTGGATCGCGCCGCTGTCAATCCAGTCCTGTACGGCGGCAACGTGCAGTGTCACCCTTGGATCCGCGGCGATCTTGTCGCGGAACTCGATGACCTCCGGGAAGTTGTGGCCGGTATCCACGTGCACCAGTTCAAAGGGCACGGGGGCGGGGTGGAATGCGCGCTTGGCTAGTTCCAAAACCACGACGGAATCCTTGCCGCCGGAAAACAGCAGCGCAGGGCGGTCGAACTGGCCTGCTACCTCGCGCAGGATCTCGATTGCTTCCGCCTCCAAGCTCGCCAGGTGGGGCGAAAGGGCGGTGTTGTTATCAGTGCTCATGTGTGAAGTCCGCATTCTGTCTTGTTGGAGCCGGCCCAGCGGCCGGATCGGGGGTCCTGTCCAGGGGCAACCGGCAGGGTGCAAGTTTCGCAGCCGATCGACGGGTAGCCCTGCTTAGTCAGGGGGTTGATGATCAGCTCGTGGTCGGTGATATAGGCCTCCACGTCCTCGTCACTCCAGGCGACGATGGGGTTGATCTTCAGTCGGCCGGTGCGGTCCACGTCCAGCACCGGGGTGTTGGCGCGCAGGGCGTTGTCCACGCGGCGCACGCCGGTGATCCAGGCGTTGAAGGGGTTGAGCATTCGCGCCAGGGGCTCGACCTTGCGCATGCGGCAGCAAGCGGTGTTGTCGCGGGAGTACAGGCGCGGACCGTAGACCTTGTCCTGCTCCTCGCGGCTGAGTACCGGGGTGATGTTTTCCAGTGGCAGGTTGTAGCGCTGCTGTACCTTGTCGCGGGTTTCGAGTGTCTCGGCAAAGTGGTAGCCGGTGTCCAGGAAGACCAGTTCCGCGCGGTCTTCCGCCAGGCGGCCTTCTGCCAGCTCAGCCAGGACGGTGTCCTGCATGGACATGGTCACGGCGACCTTGCCGGGTACGTGTTCCGCCACCCATTCCATGATTTCTTCGGCGTTGGCGCCCTCTAGCTTGTCGTTCCACTCGGCAACGAGCTGCTCGTTGGCGGCTCGCTCCTTGTCACTCAGTGGCGTGGTCTTGGTCGGCGCGCCCTTCGGACTCTCGGCGGGGTCTCGGAAGTCATCCGAATTCCCGCTGAGCAGGCCGGTCGCATCTACCAGGCTCATGAGCTCCTCTTCTCGGGTTGATGTTTGTCGTTTTGAAGTTGATGTTTTTCAGAACTCGGGGGAACTCTTGGTTATTCCCTAGACAGACCGATCAGTCTGCTTAAGCTCTCCCAACAATAGACCAATCTGTCCATTCCTACAACCGGGTTTGCAATTCTTCTCGACGCCCCGTAGCCGCTACCTGCGTAAATGCCTGGCAGGACTGGAAGGAATGAACCGTAGGGGCGTCACCAAGAAGTCAGTTACACCAGCTGTCCATGGAACTTGACTGAGAAAACGCGCATACACTCGCGGCACTGCCAAGCGTTGTCGGTCTCTGCGTCCGGAAACAGATTCTGGGACATGCAGTAGGGGCAATTGTTCACCGTCGCACGGCGGGCATTGGGGTGCCCCACACGGCCGCCGACCTGCTCGTTCACGCTCGGGAGGGAGTCGGAATCAGGAACACTCATGGGCTACACCAACAACTCGTCGTCGGCGCGGATAACCCAATCGCGGAATTCCTCACCCTCGTTACGATGAGACTTGAAGTTCTCCACGATGCGCACCACATAGTCCCCCAGGTCCTTGGAGTAGACCTGGTTGCCGCGGACCTTCTTGCCAAAGTGTGGCTCCATACCGATAGTGCCGCCGAGGTGCACCTGGAAGCCCTCCACTCGTTCCCCTTCGTCGGTCGTGAGAATCTTGCCCGACAGCCCGATATCCGCCACCTGAGTACGGGCGCAGGAGTTCGGGCAGCCATTAAGGCTGATCTTCAGCGGCACATCGAGGTCGCCGAGGCGATCTTCCAACTCATCAACCAGTGCGATGGCGCGCTGCTTGGTGACAACGTGAGCCAGCTTGCAGAACTCCAGGCCAGTACAGGAGATGATGTCGCGACGGAAAGCCGAGGGCTTGGCAGACAGGCCGAGTTCTTCCAGGTCTGCAGCCAAAGCCGTGGCAGCTTCGCGCTCCAGATCCAGGAACAATAGCTCCTTATCGGGAGTGGTGCGGATGTTGGTGGTGCCGTACTTTTCCGCCAGGTCGGCAAGCTGCTGCAGTTGCTTACCATCGGTGTGGCCAACCGTGGGTTTTACGCCCAGATAGAACTTGCCGTCCTTTTGCTCGTACAGGCCGACATGATCGCGGTAACCGGGGTACTCCCCCGGCGCCGGGCCGTCCAGCAGCGGGCGCTTGAGATACTCGTTTTCCAGCACTTCACGGAACTTTTCCACACCCCAGTCGGCGACCAGGAACTTCAGGCGGGCGCGGTTACGCATGCGGCGGTAGCCATAGTCGCGGAAGATTCGCACCACACCAGCCCATACCTCGGGCACCTCTTCGAGCGGCACCCACACACCTAGACGCTGCGCGAGCATCGGGTTAGTGGACAGGCCACCGCCGACCCAGACATCAAAGCCGGGGCCATGTTCCGGATGCTCGGAGCCAATAAAGGCCAGGTCTTGGATTTCGTGGGTGACGTCCTGGCGGGAGTGCCCGGAGATTGCGGATTTAAACTTGCGGGGCAGGTTGCCAAATTCAGGGTCGGGCAGCAGCTCTTTTTTAATCTTCTCGATGGCCGGACGGCCATCGATAATCTCATCCTTGGCAATACCGGCGACTGGAGAGCCAAGGATGACGCGCGGTACGTCGCCGCAGCCAAAGAAGGAATCCAGGCCAACCTTTGCCAACTCATCCCAGATCGTCGGAACGTCCTCGATACGAATCCAGTGCAGCTGCACGTTCTGCCGGTCAGTGAAGTCGGCAGTGTTACGCGCATACTTTTCGGAAATCTCACCGATGGTGCGCAGGCCGGCCGAGCTCACCACACCGCCATCGAGGCGGATACGCATCATGAAGTAGTTATCCTGCAGCTCAGCATTGGTGAGGGTCGAGGTCTTTTCACCATCGAGCCCCTGCTTGCGCTGCGTATACATACCAACCCACTTGAAGCGTGGGGCGAGATCTTCCGCCGGGATGGAGTCAAACCCTTCCTTGGAATAGATGTCACGGATGCGCTGCATCACGCTAAATCCAGGATCCTCCTGCTTGATTCGCTCGTCGTCATTGAGCGGCTCTCGGCCATCGACAGCCCACTGCCCTTGGGGCTTGCGCTGCTTCTTGCGGCGCGGACGTGCCGGCTTCTGTGCGGCGTCCGCTCCGGTGGTCGATTCGGTCGTCATCGTCTCTCAATCTCTGTCTAGACTGATCAGTCTGTCTGCATTGTCCGGTTCAGGTTAGATGGGATCTCGCACAAATTCAAGCGATTTCTTGATTTTTGTAGACAGAGTTGTCTATAGTTCGTGGAGTTACCCGCGGTGACCCCGATGTAGTGACCCCGTATGGAATTTCGCTACATTGGACTGTGTTATTTCATAAGCAGTTCGAACGCTTCATGCGGTTCACCCGGCGCGATACAACAATCGCTCCGCGCGAGCTCAATATGCGAGTTCAGCACCGCGGTTTACCCACGACCGAAGTACGACCCGAATAAGAAGGATTTGCACCAGACATGCCCGAGAATCGCCCCCTTCGCATTGCAGTCATCGGCTCCGGCCCGGCAGGTATCTACGCCTCCGACGCACTAACGAAGTCTGAGGCTGACGTTAGCGTCGACATTTACGAGCGCATGCCGGCACCCTTCGGCCTCATCCGCTACGGAGTTGCTCCCGACCACCCGCGCATCAAGGGCATCATCAAATCCCTGCACAAGGTGATGGATAAGCCCGAGATCCGCCTGTTCGGCAACATCAATGTCGGCCAGGACGTCACCATCGACGAACTAAAGCAGTTCTACGATGCCGTCATCTACGCCACGGGTGCCACCGATGACCGCCCGCTAAACATCCCCGGCGGCGAGCACACCATCGGTGCGGGAGAATTCGTCGGTTTCTACGACGCTAACCCGTACTTCGAGGAAAAGTGGGACCTGTCCGCTGACTCTGTCGCCGTGGTCGGCGTCGGTAACGTCGCCCTCGACGTCGCCCGCGTGCTGGCTAAGACCGGCGACGAGCTAAAGGTCACCGAGATTCCGGACAACGTATACGACTCCCTAAAGGACAACCAGGCTAAGGAGGTGCATGTCTTTGGCCGTCGCGGTCCGGCACAAGCGAAGTTCACCCCGCTGGAGCTGAAAGAACTGAACGATTCCGACACCATCGAGATCGTTATTGATCCAGAGGACATCCAGTACGACGAGGGCTCCGAAGAGGCACGCCGCGCATCCAAGATCCAGGACATGGTCTGTACCCGTCTGGAGCAATACGCCATCGCCGACCCGAAGGGCGCTCCTCACAAGCTCTTCATCCACTTCTTCGAGTCTCCCGTCGAGGTTAAGACCGACGCCGAAGGCCGCGTGACTGCCTTTGTCACCGAGCGTACCGAGCTCAATGGCGATGGCTCTGTTTCTGGTACCGGCAAGCTCACCGAGTGGCCGGTGGGCGCGGTCTACCGCGCCGTGGGTTACAAGTCCGATGAGCAGCCTGGCCTGCCCTGGGATGAGCGTCAGAACGTGCTGCCTAACGTCGGTGGCCGTGTACTGACCGAAGGACCGACCGCCGACGGCATCGCGGGCGTGCCCGGTTCCGCTGACCCGGAGGCAGAAAAGCGCGAGCGCCTGCCCGGCGTCTACACCACTGGCTGGGTCCGCCGCGGCCCGGTTGGCCTGATCGGCAACACCAAGGGCGATGCGAACGAGGCTGTGGCCAACCTGCTGGAGGATGCCGCCAACGGCATCGGCTTTAACCCCGAGAAGCCAGAGCTTGAGGCCGTAGAGGCCTTCCTGGAAGAAAAGGGCATTGACCACACCACCTGGGATGGCTGGTACAGCCTGGATAAGCACGAGCGCGAGCTCGGCGAGGCCGAAGGCCGCGAGCGCAAGAAGGTGCGCGAGTGGGCTGAGATGCTGCACCACGCCAAGGGTAAGAACGTCTAAGCAGGGATACTGAAAGAGGAATACGCAACACCTAGGAAAACGCAACACCGTGGCTAACACTCCCTCCCCTGCTGCCAGCGCCGCCGAGTTCCCGGATGTTCATTTCACCGGGCGCGCCCTCCTGGCAATGCCCGCCCAGCAGCTGCATCCGCTGTACAAGTTGCGCGTGGACGTGTTCGTCCATGAACAGCAGACACCTTTCGCGGAGATCGACGATATCGATCCGCACCCGAATACCCACCATGTGCTGGCCTATATCCACCCCGGCATTGGCCCGGAGTACCCCTTCGGCCAGCCGGATCCAGGATCTCCCCTGCGCCTGGTGGGCACCGCCCGCGTGTATGGCAAGCCAGATAACCAGCACATTGGTCGCATGTGCGTGGCCAAGGATGTCCGCGGACGCGGCATCGCCACGCAAATCATGGAGCAGGCGCTGGAGGTCTGCAAGGGCCGTGCCGCCGCATTAGACCCGACTACCCAGGTTGCCCGCGTCTCCCTCAACGCCCAGGAGCAGGTGCAGGACTTCTACGCAAAATTCGGCTTCAAGCCTGTTGGGGAGCCTTTTGAGGAGGAAGGCATCCCGCACGTCACGATGGAGTTGGAGCTCTAGCCCGCCATCTCCGCCGCTACCTCGGCACATTCCTTACGCCCGCAGGTAGCACTCTCCGGGTCCGCAGCGCAGCTATCACACAGCAGAATCTGCTCGCGGCACTGCTCATTCACACAGTTATGGAAATCGTTGGTCGCGTGACCACACGCTCGGCAGCGGCCCAGCGTAGCGGCGTCATCACTAAATTCCATGTGCATACGCCCGTCGAAGACATACAGGGAACCCTCCCATAGACCCTGGTCACCGTACTTTTCCCCATAGCGGACGATGCCACCGTCGATCTGATAAACCTCCTCGAACCCGCGGTTCTTCATCAGCGAGCTGAGGATTTCGCAGCGGATGCCGCCGGTGCAGTACGTGACGACAGGCTTGTCCTTCAGATGGTCGTATTTGCCAGATTCAATCTCGCCGATGAAGTCGTGGGTAGTACGTACATCGGGCACCACCGCATTCTTAAACTTGCCGATCTCCGCCTCCATGGCATTGCGCCCGTCGAAGAAAACCACCTCGTCGCCACGCTTTTCCACCAGGTCGTTGACTTCCTCCGGCTTCAGGTGCACGCCACCACCGATCACGCCGTTTTCATCCACCTTCAACTCATCCGGGGCGCCGAAGGCCACAATCTCCTCGCGCACCTTCACGGACAGGCGCGGGAAGTCGTCGGCTGAACCAGAGGACCACTTGAACTCCATCTTCTTGAAGCCTGGGAATTCGCGGGTGCGCCGCACATACTGCTTGCAGCTAGCCAGCGATCCGCCGACGGTGCCATTGATGCCGTGCTTGCTGATGAGGATGCGCCCCTTCAGTTCCAACTGCTCGCACAGCGCACGTTGCCACAGCATCACCGCGGTCGGGTCGTCGATCGGGGTGAAGCAGTAGTACAGCAGAATGCGGGTTTCATTGAGGTCGGTTGCGCTATGTCCCATACCCCGAAGTTTAGGACTACTGCCCCTGTTCTGCGAAAACCGTCGGCCGCACCGTGACGTACCCCGCAGCTTCCTCCGCCCGCTGGCGCGCCTCGTCAATGCTTTCTGCAGTGGTCAATGCCACTCCCATTCGCCGCCGCGTCAGCGCCCGGGGTTTGCCGAAGAGGTAAACGTTAGTTTCCTCCACTGCCATTGCCTTCTCGACGCCCATATATTCGATATCGCCGTCGTACCGTTCGGCACAGCGGATTACCGCGGAAGCCCCCGGGGAAATCAGCGTGGTATCAATCGGCAACCCAAGTATGGCGCGTGCGTGCAGGTCGAACTCTGAGAACCGCTGGGTGCCAAGCGTAACCATGCCCGTATCGTGCGGGCGGGGGCTTACTTCGGAGAAGTAGACGTCATTGCCCTTGACGAATAGCTCTACGCCGAACACGCCACGCCCGCCCAAGGCGGTGGCGATACGGGCGGCGATACTGCGTGCGGTGTCCAAGGCATCTTCGGACATGTACGCGGGCTGCCAGGATTCCACATAGTCGCCGCGATCCTGGCGGTGGCCGATGGGTTCGCAGAACCAGGTGGCCTCCCGGCCTGTGGCGGGATCGATGGAGCGCACGGCGAGGATGGTGACCTCGTAGTCGAAAGGAATGTACTGCTCCACCATGACGCGCTGCACGTTTGTGCGGGAATTTTTGATGGCCTCGTTCCAGGCGGCTTCGAGCTCATCGACTCCGCCGACATAGCTCTGACCTGCGCCGGAATGCCCCATGACGGGCTTGACCACACATGGGTAGCCGATCTCCTCGGCGGCGCGAGCTAGTTCATCGGCGGTGGAGGCAAAACGGAAGGCGCTATTCGGCAGACCCAGTTTGTCGTGGGCGAAGGTGCGGATGCCCTCCCGGTTCATGGTCAGCCTGTTGGCGAGGGCGGTCGGTACGACGGAGGCCACACCCTCGGCTTCGATTTCCTGCAGTACGTCTGCGGGGATGAACTCCACGTCCGGGACGATGAACTGCGGGGCGACTTCGCGTACTAGCTGCCTGATCGATTCCCCGTCGTAGATGTCCATAACGTGTGCCTTGTTGGCCACGTGGTGCGCGGGAGCACCGGCGTATCGGTCCGCAGCGTGTACCTCTACGCCCAAGCGTTGCAGGGCGACGGCGAGTTCCCTCCCCAGCTCGCTGGCGCCAAGCAGCAGGACTTTCAGAGAGGAGGGAGTCAGTGGGGTACCAATTGCCTCGGGTGTGTACATATTCACTCACCTTACTTATGCCCGTATATTTACGCTGCCACCCGCCCCGTCCGGCCTGCCCTACCCCGCCTCGTCGCGCAGGCTTGTCGGACGCTCAACCTGATGGAAGGATCAAAGCTATGAGCGAAACGCAGCGTGACTCTCAAGCTCACAACCCCCTGCCCTGTTCCCGCCGTTCTTTCCTGCGCGGCGTGGCCGTTGCCACCGCCGCTACAGCCTCCGGCGCACTGTTGGCGGCTTGCGCCAGTGAAGAGGTCGTAGCGAAGGCCGATGCCGCGGATCTGGAGGTCGGAGGCTCCACGATTCTGGATGGTTGGGTACTCTCCCGCCCCGGCGAGAACGAGTACAAGGCGTTCTCCACTACCTGCCCGCATGCTGGCGGCACCATCGACTCCATTGAGAAGTCCGGGGACATCACTGTGGCAGTGTGCCCCAAGCACATGTCCAAGTTCGATGTCGCCACCGGAAATGTCGTGGAGGGTCCTTCGCGCGATCCGATGAGCCCGGCTAAGAAGGTCGAGCGCAACGGCGATTCCATCGAGATCACCAACTAGCTGGACGTGTTTTTAACTAGCCGACCATATCTGTGCGCATATCTATGCGCACATCGCTGACGTGCTCTGCGAAGCGTGCGTCATGGCATGTCCACAGCACCGTCGGTGCCACCGGCGTATCTACCCCAATGAGTTGCGCATATTCCCCCGCTGTATAGCGGTGCATCAGCTCCGCTAGTTCGCGATAGCCCGGCGCGTCCAGCCCCACGGTGGGTTCGTCCAGCATCACCAGATCAGCTCCGCGCACCATCGCCGCTGCGACAAGCACGATCCGCCTTTTCGCTGCCGGCACATCGAGCGGGTGCGTGCCTGCCCACGGCCCCAGCCCCGCGAAGTCAATGACTGCGGCAGCAAGCTCTTCCCCCGCACCCACGGCCAATTCGTCAACCACGGTGCGGCATGTCACGGCCTGATCCATCTGCGTGGGCGCCCAGCCCTTAAGCCCCTCGGCACGTAGGGTTCCGCGGTACTTCAATAGTCCCAGGGCACCGAGGAACAGGGTCGTTTTTCCACATCCGTTCCGCCCAGCCAGGTGCACCACACGTCCTGCGGGAACATCCAGGTTTATGGGGCCAACGCCACCTCGGCGGAAAACCACATCCCGCGCCAGCAAGGCCGTCCCTGTGTCTTCCTGCGCAGCAGTCTGCATAGCCACCACACCGGCTGCAGGCTGCGGAGCGGTGGCGCGTGTCAGGGTGCCATCGGCGTTCAGGCGTTGGTGCGTAGGGGCGTCATCGCTTAAGGGTGAACCTGCGCGATCATAAACGGTCACGGGCCCTGTGAAGTCCACAAGGGTGCGGCGCAGGGTCTCGACGGCGGAGACATCCAGCCCATCCAAAGGACAATCGAGCACCAACGCATCGGGGCGTGCGAGCAGTGCCGCGGCAATCGCCACGCGCCGGGTTTGACCTGTCGACAGGGTGGCGGGGTTCTGCTCTGCCTGCGCTTCCAAGCCCCACAGCCGCAGGGCTGCATCTACCCGAGCTTGCATCTCCGCCTGCTCTACACCGCGCTGCTCCATGGGAAAAGCGAGCTCTTCAGCGACCGTATTGCGCAGCAGGGAAATGTGCGCGCTGGCCTCGTTGCCGACCCACGCCGCGCCCGTCTTTTCTGCGTACGACCAGGCATGTTCGGATAGTCCGACGCCACTATCCCCCCAGATGTACGTAGTCAAAGGCATGGTTCGCGCAAAGGTCTTTCTGGTCGTTTGCTAGTGCTCGTGCTTCTTTAGTGCACTACCCACCAGCATCCCACCACTAGGGCTGCGATGGCCAGCAGGCGGACGGTCCAATCCAAAGCCGTATCTGCAACGGGGCGAAGCACGGTACGCGGCCCCGGTTCACCAATTCCGGTGCGCTGTAGCGGGCGGGCGCGGGTGGCGGCATCGTCGACCATGCCGACGATCAGTGGGAGGATCATGCGGCACTTCGCACCCAGGGTGGACACATCCACTCCGCGGGAGGCGCGAACCTGCTGGATGGTCTGCCAGCGGGCTCTGGCCAGCGGCAGTAGTCGGGCTGTGGCGCCGATGACATAGACCAATTTGGCAGGCAGGCGCGGCTGCACAGTGCGCATGAGTCGGTCTAGGTTAACGAAGCTTCCGATAGTCAGGCCGATCGTGGTAGCGGCAAGGAAGCGACTACCCAGGGACAGGGCGATCTGCACACCATCACGGGTGAGGATCCACCATCCGGTTTCCTGTCCGAAGGGTGCGTACATCAATCCGAAGCCCAGGAAAGCCGGTAGGCCTAAGAGGTTGGCTGCGAGAAAGGGACGACGGGGCGTCGAGAAGAAAAGGGCCATAACGGCGCACAAGACCCACGCGATAGCGGACACGGTGAGGCTATCGGCGACGAGGACGAAAATCACCCCGCTTATAGCGAGGGTGAGGTATGTCAGTGGATTCATGCAGCCTTGTCGGACGTCGGTGCAAAGGTTCGGCGCGTGCGCTGTGGCAATGCGCGAATGACCAGGTAGATCACGCTAAACACAATGAACTTATCGATTGGATCGGAAGTCCATGACTGCAAGAATACGGCGGTCATCGGATCGAAGCCCAGGGAACGGTAGGCAGTCACAAGCAGACCCGTGCCCGTACCGGCGGTGCCACCGAAGATGAAGGAGGCGATCGGGGCGGAAAGCAGGGCTGTTAGGAAACCGATGAGCAAGGCGGATAGGGCGATCTTCCAATATGCACCTACCCACCACTTGCCGAGCAGTCCCGCGCATACGCCGACGAAGGCGTAGGCCGCTGCGAAGCCAACGACGGTCGGGTTGAAGGTTCCCCACACCAGCGCGGAGAGCACGCCGGTGACCAACCCCGCCCAAGGGCCAGCCAGGGCGCCGACCAGCACTGTGCCGATGGAATCCAGGTACAGCGGCAAAGGCAGACCCATGTTGCCGATAATGTGGCCGAGCACGACATTGATTGCCAATGCGACCGGCAGGAGCGCAAGGGTGCGCACGGGCAGGCGCGGGATTACGGCGATGAGCGCCAGGATGGCGGGGACAACGAAACCGACGAGGGCGATGGTGGAGCTTTTGGAGTCGGCGAGGGACTCATATGTCGAGTCGGAAGGCTGCCAGATGACGAGGGTCAGCCAGGTGGCGACGATGATGATTGCGGATAGACCGAGCAGTCCATAGGTGGCTTTTTGTGACAGGGGTCGCATGGGGTGGGTCCTCATTTTTCGCAGGGGCCAGCGCGCGACTAAGCGCAACGTCTATGTCACCTCGACGTTTCGACCGCGTGGCCAGTGGTTTTAATGTTTGTTTAATGCTTACAGAATCGGTGCGGATTGCACAAATCGCAGCCATTTTGGCGGCATCAGGGGCAGGGAAAACGGGTGTGAAACCGGGGTCACAAGCAGCCAAATTAAGTGACTTAGTTGACAGACCAAGCTGTCTATTCTTAAATGGTTTAGCAAGCGACCCGCGCATGGCGGAGGCAGTTCCGCCCCGCCGCGAAGCGTGCCTTCTGGAGCCCCGGGAAAGGCATAGCGCGCGGGAACCGCAGAACGGCAAAGGCTCCCAAACGAGCCTTGACGCAGATCAATTAAACAAAGAAAGACAGGAAACATCATGACTTTCAACACAACCGTCGCCGGGGTTCCGCGCATCGGACCTGACCGCGAGCTCAAGAAGGCTCTGGAGGGCTACTGGCGCGATAACTCCACCGGACGCAACCTGGCCAACACCGCAACACGCCTGGTTAACGACTACACCGACGAGCTGCTCGCCGCCGGCTTGGATTCCGCAGCCTTCTCTGGCCGCTCCTTCTACGACGCGATACTCGACACCACCGCTTTGCTGGGGCTGCTACCCGAGCGCGTCGCTGACATCGCGGATCACGATAACGATGGCCTGCCGCGCTTCATCGACCGCTACTTCGCCGCCGCCCGCGGAACCAAGGACCTGCCGGCCTCCGCAATGACGAAGTGGTTCGACACGAACTACCACTACATCGTGCCGGAGCTGGCCAAGGATTCCCGCGTGGAGCTGGACGATTCCGCATTCCTAGAGGATATCCGCGACCAGGTCACCCGCGCCGGCGAGGCCGTCCGCCCCGTCCTGGTGGGCCCGCTGACGTACCTGGCTCTGTCGCGCACCATCGACGGTTCCGATGCCTTCGCTCACCTCGAGGAAATTTTTGACGCCTACTCCCGCCTGCTCAAGCGCATCGCAGACCGTGGCGTGAAGTGGGTACAGTTCGACGAGCCGATCCTGGTTACCGACTTCGCCTACGCGGATGCGGCTGCCAACGAAGACCTGCTGAAGCGCACCCGCGCTGGCTACGAAAAGCTGGCTGAGGTGGCCGGAGCTGGGGATGAGGGCGTCAACCTGCTTATCCAGACCTACTTCGGTGACGGCAACGCAGCCATTGAACTGCTGAGCGGCTCCGGTGTGGCAGCCTTCGGCGTGGACCTGGTGACAGGTGGCGCTGCTGCTGCCGAGCTGCCTGCATGGACCGGCAAGGAACTGCTGGCCGCTGGCGTGGTGGATGGACACAACGTGTGGCGCACCGACCTGGACGCAGCGCTAAAGACTCTGCAGGGCCTGCAAGAGCGCGGCCCGGTGGCTGTCTCCACGAGCTGTTCCCTGCTGCACGTGCCGTACTCGCTGCAGCGCGAGGAGAACCTGAATGCAGAGGTGAAGAAGTGGCTGGCCTTCGGATCCGAGAAGATCCGCGAGGTCGCCGCCCTGTCCCGTACCCTGCGCGGCGAGCAGACCGAGGCCGACGAGCAGCTATTTGCCGAGACCCGCGAAGCCATCGAAGACCGCAAAAACTCCACCCTGACGCACAATGCCGCCGTGCGTGAGCGCCAGGATGCTGTGACCGACGCCGACCGCCGCCGCGATTCCATTAAGGCTCGTCGCGAGGCGCAGAAGGCTGAGCTGAACCTGCCGCCGCTGCCGACCACCACGATCGGTTCCTTCCCGCAGACCACCGAGATTCGCCAGGCGCGCGCCAAGCACCGCAAGGGCGAGATTGATGATGCGGCCTACACCCAGGCCATGAAGGACGAGGTCGCGGACGTCATCAAGCGCCAGGAGGAACTGGGCTTGGACGTGCTGGTGCACGGCGAGCCGGAGCGTAACGACATGGTGCAGTACTTCTCCGAGCAGCTGGAGGGTTACCTGTCCACCGAGCACGCATGGGTGCAGTCCTACGGCTCCCGCTGCGTGCGACCGCCGATCATCTTCGGCGACGTCTCCCGCCCGCACGCCATGACTGTCGACTGGTACAAGGTGGCAGCTGACCTGACCGACAAGCCAGTCAAGGGCATGCTGACCGGTCCGGTGACCATGCTGGCCTGGTCCTTCGTACGCGATGACCAGCCGCTGGGCGTGACCGCCGACCAGGTTGCACTGGCGCTGCGCGATGAGATTGCTGACCTGATTGCCGCTGGCGCCCGCGTGGTGCAGGTGGACGAGCCCGCTATTCGCGAGCTGCTGCCATTGCGCAAGGAACAGCAGCCGGAGTATCTGGAGTGGGCCGTGGGCTCCTTCCGCCTGGCTACCTCTGGCGCGGAGAACAAGGTGCAGATCCACACGCACATGTGCTACTCCGAGTTCAACGAACTGATCGACACAGTCTCTAACCTGGACGCCGACGTGACCTCCATCGAGGCAGCACGCAATGGCATGCAGGTTCTGGCCGCTCTGAAGGATGAGGGCTACGAGCTGGGTGTCGGCCCGGGCGTGTGGGATATCCACTCCCCGCGTGTGCCGAAGCAGCAGGAAGTTGATGACCTGCTGACCGCTGCCCTGGGCTCCGTGGATCCCGCCCTGCTGTGGGTTAACCCGGACTGTGGCCTGAAGACCCGCGGTTGGGAAGAAACCACCGCCTCCCTGGAGGTTCTGGTGGCTGCCGCCAAGAAGGCCCGCGAGCGAGTCTAGTTACTCGGGGGGGGCTTACTAGGGGCTTTCTCGGAGGCTTTTTAGCCTCCAATGTCGCTAGATCGGGAATGTGTTACTGACAAGCATTTCAATCAATCTAAAACCGCAGGTCAGGGGTTTTTGATTTTGAAGGTTTTGAGAATCTCGTCAACACATTCCCGATCTAGCGACATTTTGCACTTTTGGGGCGGCGCTAACCAGCGCCGAACCCGCACACAACCTGTTCAAATTCCGCGAACACGTCGGCCGGATCCAAAGCTTCCAAAATCCGCGCATTAGCCGGGCGGTTCCAATAAGCACCGCGCGCCCCCGCGGGATCCACATCTCCACGGACAGCTGCGACAGATCCGCCACCACCGTCAACAACTCGATCAGCCACGGTAGTGCCACGCATGAGGGGAGAATCCGCTTCGACATCCACGGTGGCGTCATAAAGAGAACAAGGAACACGCCCCAACATCACCATCGCCGCGGCGAGGTCATGGATCTGCGCGCAATAGCCCACGCCGACAGATTGGTGAAATTCGAAATAGAAGCGGAGAGTGTCGCCGAGCAAGGCGGCAAGTTGTGGGCGTGAAGGGCGCACGGCGTCCTGCCACCTGCTTAAACGCGGAGGATGCAGTAGAACCTGTTCCGTGACATTGAGTGGGCAGATGACCGGCAACGGGCGCTGCGCACACTGCGCACTCTGTGCAACAGACTCGCCGGATGCCTCCCCACCGAATACGGCCTTCAAAGCATGCGGATCAACCCACGCATTCCATTCGGCAGTAGGGGTGGTGTTGCCTGGGTAGTTAAATGCCCCCGTCATTTGCGTAATTTCAGCCGGCCCCACCACCTCGGGCTCGTGCGCCAAAGCCCAAGCCAGGTTTGTCGCCGGACCAGCTACCAGAATGTGGGTCGCCCCGCGCCACGTCTCCACGGCCGCTCGCGCATCTCCATGCACGGCCGCTCGCACATCCCCTCTCACATCCTCGTGCGCATCCCCACACCCAGCCTCCAATTCGGGCGAATAATAACCTAATCCTCTTTTTCCGTGCGTTTCCGGAGTCGTAGTCAATGGCAATACCAAAGGCTTCCCAGCACCGGCCACTACAGAAACTTCCGGCGCTCCCGCCAGACGTAAAACCTCTTTAGAATTCACCGCCGCCTGCCCGACCGTCGTATTCCCTGCGCTGGTCGTCACCACTAAATCAATCTCACCAGCGGAGTGAAGATAGGCCAGGTAAATCAGTGCAAGACTGTCGTCAATCCCGGTATCCACATCGGCAACAACACGTGGTTTCTCCACCTCCGCCGCCATTGATTTTTTAATCATTTTTATTTCCCAAAAGCTGTTTATTTGTTTAGTTGATAGGTGTTCAGTCTTATATAATGAATGCCATGGTGCACGACAATGTAACCGAAACTACTCACTCTGATGATGCCCGCTCCCCGAAGGCTGCGGCCCGCCGCGCCGCTATCCTGGACGCCGCCCGCAAGGTGTTCACCAGCGACGGATATCACCACACTAAGCTCACGAAGATCGCAGAGGTGGCCGGCTGTTCGGTCGGTACCCTGTATACCTACTTCGAAGATCGCCAAGATCTGCTGATGAACGTGCTGGCCAGCGTCGAGAAGGACATGACTCCCACCCTGGACGATAGCTTGCTGAGCACTGATGACGCCCGCGCTACGATCGAGGGCTCCAACAAGGAGTTCGTGCGCTTTTACGCACACAACGCGGGTGCCATGAACCTGGTGGCGCAGTCTTCGCAGTTCAGCAAAGAGCTCGCGGTTCGACAGATGCAGATTGCCAAGCAGATGGTTGGCCGTAACCGCCGGTTCTTGGAGGCCTTGCTCGCTAAGAACATGATCCCGCCGCTGGACGATGTGGAGTACACCGCTGCTGCCATTGCCGCCATGTTCACCCGCTTCTGCCACGCCACTTTCGTGGAGGGCTTCTACGAGGTCACGGATGACAACCGCGAGGAAATCATCGAGCGGGCCACAAAAACACTCAACCTGATGACTCTCCGCATGGTCGGTCTGAATCAGGCTAACTCCGCCGAAGACTAAACTCTCTGCCCTGATCGATCGAGATGCCGCGCACAGCAGTTGGCTCCCGATCGAGCACCTTCAAGCAGCCAGATAGGTCGCCTGCAAACGTATAGCCCTCTAGAAGTCCCAGTCGTCTTCCACTGTGGACTCCGCCCGACCGATAACGTAGGAAGATCCCGAGCCGCTAAAGAAATCGTGAGTCTCGTTAGAATCGGGCGCTAACGCGGCGATAATCTCCGGCTCAGTCTTTGCCGATTCTTCCTCATACTGTGGCGGGTAGCCTAGGTTCATCAGTGCCTTGTCTGCGTTGTAGTGCACGAACGCCATCACGCCTTCGATCAGCGAGGCTTGGTTGGGCAAGGCTGTGCCATACAAATCCCCCGAGTATTCTTTCTCTAAGGCAAGCAGCTCCTCCACTAGGGAGAACGTGAAGTCCTCGAGCTCCTGCGCGCGTTCTGGGTGAGCCTCCAACCCGCGCTGAAACTTATAACCCGAGTAGTAGCCGTGCACCGCCTTGTCGCGCAGGATCAGACGGATCATATCCGCCGTATTCATCAGAATGCCGCGACAGCTAAACCACAACGGCAGGTAAAACCCTGCGTATAGCAATAGAGAAGAAAGTAGCGTGGCCGCGACCTTGCGCTTTAGCGGATCCTGCCCGTTGTAGTACTGCATCACTGCGGTCGCCCGCCGTTGGAGTACAGGATTGTCCACTGCCCAGGCGTATGCACGGTCGATCTCCTCGCTGCTGCACATAGTGCTGAAAACGCTGCTATAGCTGCGAGCGTGCACGGCTTGCATGAATGCAATGTTCGCGTAGACGGCCTGTTCGTGCTCCGTGCGGGAATCTGGGATCTGGCTGATCTCACCGACGGTGGCTTGGACTGTATCTAGCAGCGTCAGTCCCGTGAATACCTTTGTGGTCAACTCGCGTTCGGCATCCGTCAGGCCATTCCATTTGGACAGGTCATTGGATAGCGGCACCTTTTCAGGCAACCAGAAGTTGCTGGTCAGGCGCTGCCAGATCTCTAGGTCCTTTGGATCTTCCAGCTGGTTCCAATTCACCGGCCGCAGAGGAACGCTTGGGTTCTGCAGCCATTGTGGTGGGGTTTGGGAGCGTTTACGGTAACTCAATTTTCACTTCCTGCGTTTTTGTATCGGTTTTCACTTGGGTCTTGTTCTTGACGCCCGTTCTCCCCGCGCATGTGATTCCAGAAATTGCGGAGCCCTAGTTGTACCCGGGCAACGTCGCGAGCCGTGCCTAGAAGCTCGAAGCGGTAAAGCTCCGGCACGTGGCACTTGGCGGCAATCGTTGATCCGGCGCAGCAGTATGCAGTGCCAAAGTTCGTATTTCCGCTGGTAATTACTCCCCGAATTAGCGCGCGATTGTGCGGATTGTTGAGGAATTTGATGACTTGCTTGGGAACGGCTTTCCGCTGATCACCTCCGCCATACGTCGGGGTGATTAACACATAGGGTTCGTTGACGATCAGCTCGGGATCTTTTCTTCGCAAAGGAATGCGCTGGGCGGGGATACCGAGTTTGGCTACGAAGCGTCGAGTGTTTTCGGAGGCAGAGGAGAAGTAGACGATGCGCGGCTGTGTAGCCGCGGTTGTTGACATAGGGGTATTCCTTCCTAGTTGTTTAATCTGCTGCTCTTGGAAAACGGCACCTTGAGCACGAGACATAAGGTTCAGACATAAAGTTCAATCTATTGAACTTTAGAGTAACACTCGATTGAACTCTTGTGTAGAGTATGCAGCGTACAACGCTCGACTACTAAGAAAGGAAAACTTCCATGGCGAAGCTCACCCAAGAGATGAAAGACATGCTCAGTGCGCAATTGCCGTATCTGGCAACGGTGACCGACGGCGAAATGCTCTTGCCGAATATCGGCCCGAAGCGCAGCCTGCGCGTCTGGGATGACGAGACGCTGATCTACAACGAAAACACTGGGCGCCAGCACCTCGAGAATCTTCGTGCGGGGTCGAAAGCCGCGGTAGCGGTAGTAGATTGGGGCCAACTAGACGGGTATCGATTTGTCGGCTCTGCAGAGCTATTCCACGAGGGGCCCGTTTGGGAAGCAGCAGTGAAGTTCGCTGATGAAATGGGCCACAATCCGCCGAAAATGGCGGTGCTAATTCATATTGAGCAGATCTACACGCTCATGCTCGGCAAAAATGCCGGACAGCTACTCGCCAGCGATGATGAATCCCTATTCGTAGACTGACCGCAGCGCCCTTTGCGCCACTACCGATAGCTGGTAGTGATCGCGCCGGCTTTAGCCTTCCGCTACGTCGTTGATGACGATGGTCTGGTCGCGGCCCGGCCCCACGCCGATGTAGGAAATGCGGCAACCAGAGAGCTCCTCCAGGCGTTTGACGTAATCCTGCGCCTTCTGCGGTAGTTCCTCGAAGGTCTTGCACTCCGTAATGTCCTCGTCCCATGCAGGCATGGTTTCGTAGATCGGAGTGGCGTGGTGGAACTCGGTCTGCGTCATCGGCATCTCGTCGTGGCGCACACCGTCTACGTCATAGGCCACACAGATCGGGATTTCGCCGATGCCGGTCAGAACGTCCAGCTTCGTCAGGAAGTAGTCGGTAAAGCCATTGACGCGGGAGGCGTAGCGGGCGATCACGGAGTCGTACCAGCCACAACGGCGCTTACGGCCGGTGTTCACGCCAACCTCGCCGCCGGTGGTCTGTAGGAACTCGCCCCACTTGTCGAACAGCTCGGTGGGGAACGGACCAGCACCCACGCGCGTGGTGTAGGCCTTGATGATGCCCAGGGATGCCGTGATGCGCGTCGGTCCAATGCCGCTGCCTACGCAGGCGCCACCGGTCGTGGGGTTCGAGGAGGTCACAAAGGGATACGTGCCATGGTCCACGTCTAGCATCGTGGCCTGGCCGCCTTCCATCAGCACGGACTTACCGGCGTCAAGAGCCTTATTCAGCTCCGTCGTCGCATCGATCAGCATCGGCTTAAGGCGGTCGGCGTAGGAGAGGAAGTACTCCACTACTTCGTCCACATCCACGGCGCGACGGTTGTAGATCTTCACGAGGATCTGGTTCTTCTGATCCAGCGCGGATTCGATCTTTTGCCGCAGGATGGATTCGTCCAGCAGGTCCTGGGCGCGGATGCCCACGCGGGAGACCTTGTCCGCATAGGTCGGGCCGATACCGCGACCGGTGGTGCCGATGGCGCGCTTACCCAAGAAGCGCTCGGCCACGCGGTCGATAGCAATGTGGTACGGCGCCACCAGCTGCGCATTAGCGGACACGCGCAGGCGGGAAGCGTTCGCACCGCGGGCCTCCAGGCCGTCAATTTCCTCGAACAGAGCCTCCAGGTTCACCACGCAGCCATTGCCGATGATGGGGGTTGCGTTCTCGGACAGCACACCTGCGGGCAGCAGCTTGAGCTCGTATTTCTCGCCTCCAACGACGACGGTGTGTCCGGCGTTGTTGCCACCGTTGGGCTTGACGACATAATCGACCTTTCCGCCCAGAATGTCGGTAGCTTTGCCCTTACCTTCGTCGCCCCACTGGGCGCCTACGACGATGATCGCTGCCATGGAAACTTAAACACGTCCTCTTGGGTTGGTACAGATGTACTCACGGTTGTAGCCCCGCTCCGGCGGTTGGACGGGGCACCTAGACGTTTCACCATTCTAGTACTTCGCCGGTGGTTGTGGCACTCGCTATGGTGGGTTTCTATGTTGTTCTTCTTGCGTTGCGATGTTCCCGCCAGCGATCACTTGCGCGATCCCGTGCTGCCGGGCGAGGCCGTGGAATGCCTCGATGTATCCGCCATTCCCACGCGCAAGGAGTTGCGCTTTCTGGATGATCTGGAGCGTTTTGTAGTGGGCTCCACCCCGTCGCTGGATGAGCTGATGCAACGCCCAGACGCACCCCATTTGGGCACCCCGCAGCCCGACCCGCACCAGGTCAGCGAGCGGGTGCGGGTAATTGTGCAGGGCAGCGATGCCGCCATCGCCGCTGTGGTTTCTAAGTTGATGCGGATCGATGCCCTGTGGGTCGAGGTTGGCTTTATCCCTACCGGTTCTTCTGCGGTCGCTCTTTCTTGGGGGTTGGACGCCACCTTCTCCCCCGCCCAACATCTCACCTTCGCGCTCGCTTCCCCGGCTGTGCCGACTCCGGTGATCCGCGACGACCATGGCGTGGTGACGTTGGGGGTCGCGGAGGTGACCGGTCCCGTTGACTCGACTGGCAAGGCTGAAAAGGAAGCCGAGATGATCGGCGAGGTGATCGTCGATTCCGAGGTTCTGTATGAGCAGGACAAGGCTGGAACAAGCGACTTCAATAACGGCGTGCGGATGGTGCCCACTCCGGATGCTCCAGGGTTGGCTGCGGTGCAGCGTCCGCCGTTGCCGCGCAAGGGCTTGTTTGGGCGAGTGAAGAAGCCCCGCAGTGCCGTTTCTCCGACGGTACTGCGGGGCCGAGCCTTGCAGGCTGGTGGTGTGGACTTGAACGTGACGCGCGATGGCGTGCGCCATCCTCGTCCGCTTAAGTCAGTGACGTTTTACCGCCACCTGCGGGACGGGCAGTTCGTGCGGCAATAGGCGGGCCGGAGCCCGCCCCATTCCTCAGGAACTGTGGCTAGCGAATGTAGCCGTGGTCGCGGGCCCAGTTGTATAGGCCAGTCAGCCCAGCACCGATGGCAAGGACGCCAAACAGCGCGGCGATGAAGTAGCCGAAGGCACTGGAACCAGTAACTCCGTCAGAGCTGCTGGAGCCAGAGCTGCCAGTGGGCTTGTCTTCATTGATGGTCACCTTCAGCTGCTTGGTGGCCTTGGTTCCATCTGGGTAGGTGATAAGAACCGGAATGGTGTAATCGCCCGGCTTAACGTCCTTACCCGGCTTGAGGCTAACGGTGCCGTCCTCGTTGACGGTCGCCCATGCCGGAGCACCTTCACCGGCGGTGAACTTGGTGCCGTCGGCCACATCGGTCGGAGCCGGGACGGTTGCCTCTTCGCCCGGCTTGACGGTCGTATCCGTGTACTCCGGGTTGTGGATCTCGTTGGCG
>NZ_JBSQBJ010000004.1:0-152514 GCF_055862885.1 Corynebacterium sp. p3-SID1761
CTAACCCCCGCATATATCCAGGAGACAAAAAGAAGCGCCCTCCTCTAACGTGAAAGCTAGAGGAAGGGCGCTATTGGTAGCGGGGGCAGGATTCGAACCTACGACCTCTGGGTTATGAGCCCAGCGAGCTACCGAGCTGCTCCACCCCGCGACGAGTGCTTAACGCTACCGCGTCAGCGACTCCACTACTGTAACGCAGACCGTGGATAAAGTGAAATCGCCTGGTCACAGACGGTTTCACTTTCGCTTTAACGATCCGACTGCAGATCCTGAACCGCCTTATCCAGTTCGTCCAGCGCCTTACCGAACTCCTCGAAGGAACCGGACTCGCGAGTCTTGTTCACCTTGTCCATAGCATCGCGCACACGCTGCTCCGGAGACGTATCAGTGCCCTTGCCGTCGGTCTTGTCCGTCTTACCCGCTGCACCCTTCGCGTTGGAATCCTTGTCGTCGTTGCTGCCGCTGTCCTTGCCGTCAGCGTTGCTCTTGTCTTCGTCCTTGGACTTTTTCTTGTCCTTATCCTTGCCCGGGTCAACCACAGAACCGTCGATCTCGCGGATATCCGTAGTGGAGGACGTGTTAATGCCCACCTGGCTCAGCGCCTCGGCAATAGTCGGCGCGTAACCCACCTGACCGTTGTAGCTCACCAGCACGCGCAACAACTTCGGGAAAGCGGAATCCTGCCCACTGCGCTGCGAGTAGACCGGCTCGACGTACAGAATCTGCCCGTCGCCCACCGGCAGTGTCAACAGGTTGCCGTTGGTCAGGTCATTCGTACCCTTCAGCAGGGTGCGTTCGCGGGCGATCTCGTCGGAGGACATCATGGTGTCCTGCGCCTGGTTCGGGCCCAGCGTCTGAGTGCCCGTCGGCAGCACCCGCACGCTGATCTTGCCGTAGTTATCCGGATCGGAGCTCACCGACATGTGTGCAGCCAGGAACTCACGACGCAGACCACGGAACGGAGTAATCAGCTGGAAAGAAGGCTTATTCGTCTTCGGATCCGCCGCCACTACGTAGTACGGAGGCTGCGCATTGTCCTGTCGATCCTGCGGTGCCGTCGGATCCGTCGGCACCGACCAGAACGAGTCGTTTTGGAAGAACACGCCTGGGTCGGAAACGTGGTACTTAGCGATCAGCTCGCGCTGCACCTTGAACATATCCTCCGGGTAGCGCAGGTGATCCTCCAGCTCCTTACTGATCTCCGAACGCGGCTTCACCACACCCGGGAACGCGCCCCGCCACGCCTTCAGCACCGGATCCGATTCATCGAAGGCGTACAGGTCCACGCTGCCGTCATAGGCATCCACCACAGCCTTCACAGAATTGCGAATGTAGCCAACCTCGTTGTCGACCACCTGGGACTCGCTCACGCCATCGGGATTAATGGCGTCAGCAGTAGAATCAGTGAGCCCAATGCGCTCGGAGTAGGGAAGATTATTCAGCGTGGTGTACCCGTCTACAACCCACTTCACACGGCCGTCAATCACAACCGGGTAGGTCTTGGAATCGGTGGTCAACCACGGCGCCACCTTGTGCACACGCTCGCGCGGATCGCGCTCATAGAGGATCTTCGCCCCCTTGCCGATGCGGTCAGTCAGCAGCATGTTCATCGACTCGAAGTGAGCCGAGAACATCAGACGGTTGAAGTAGTTCGACACGTCCACACCACCGGTGCCGGTGTAGGAGTAGTTCGAGGCGTCGGTATCGTACTCCAGCGGCTCACCCTCGGTGTTACCAACGATCGCATAGTCAGCATTGCTCTGCTTCGACGAGGCAATGACCGGACCGAAGTAAATACGCGGCTGCTTTACATCCAGCTTCAGCTCGCCGCCCTGCTTACCGGACTCCATGGACTGCAGATCCGCGACCGTGTACACCGGGTAGCCACCGCGGGCCGAGCCGACATCGCGAGCGACCTCATCCACCTTGCGGGCCGGCGCCGCCACAAAGCCATTGCCGTGTGTGTACACCGTGTGGCGGTTAATCCAGTCGTTTTGGTTGCCATCCAGGGTATTCGGGTTCAACTCGCGGGCAGCAACCACGAAATCGCGCATCTTGCCATCGACCTTGTAGCGGTCAATGGCCAGCTCATCCGGGAAACCATAGAAATTACGCAGCTGCTGTTGCTGGGTAAACGTCGGAGTCAGTACCTCCGGATCCAGGAGACGCACGTTGGACAAAGTAGCGGAATCGTCGGCGACGGCCTTCTTCTGCTCCTTAGACGCTGCATCGCCTGACGAACCCCAGTCGCGGTCGTAGGTCACCTTGTCGTCACCGATGCCATAGGCGAAACGGGTGGCCTCGATATTGCGGGCAATGTACTCGCGCTCTTTTTCCGCACGGTTCGGGTTCACGGAGAACTGCTCTAGTAGCGCGGGCCAGGCGAAGCCCACGGTCAGCGACGAACCCACCATCAGCGCCACAGCCAGCGCCGGGATTCGTAGATCCCGCAGCACAATGGTGATGAAGAACATGGCAGCCACGAAGATGGAGATCACCAGCAGCACGATCTGTGCCGGCAGCACCGCGTTGATATCCGTGTACGACGCACCGGTGAAAGTATCGTGCGAGCGGGTCAGCAGGCTATAGCGGTCAAACCAGTACCCCACAGCCTTCAGCAACATCCACGCACCCGCGATGATGGCCAGCTGGCGACGGGCGTGGACAGAAATAGAGGCCTTCTCCCCCACCCGCGGATTGCCCGTAGTGATGGAACCCAGCAGGTAGTGGCCAACGCCGTTAAGAACGAAAGCCAGGATCAGCAGCACACTAAAGGTAGAGATCAGCAGCTGCAGGAAGGGCAGGTTAAATGCGTAGAAACCGAGATCCATATTGAACTGCGGATCGCGCACGCCGAAGTGAGAGCCATTCAAGAACAACAGCACAGAGCGCCAATTCGATTGCACGATTATGCCGGTGATCACGCCGACGAACAGTGGAATACCCACCAGGAATGGCCGCATATTGCGCCGGATCAGCGGACGGTACTCCGCCAGGGGCGAGGACGTTCCCAGCGAGTCGATCTCGTCCGGCCGCGCCCTATAGGCCAAGAACGCAGCCAGCCAAGAGATCAGCGCACCAATCAGGCCGAAGATCACAAACAGCGCTGCACGCGTGACAATCACGTTCTGGAACACACCCTGATACTCCACGCTGCGGAACCAGGCAAAGTCCGTGTAGACGCTCACCACCACCGGGATGATGAACACGGCGATGGCGATAATCGCCACCGCAATGCCCAGTATCTTCGAGCGCCTGCTCGACACTGGAACGGATGGGAACTGCTGCTTCGGTCGCCCCGAAGACGGTGGCATGGGCGTGCTCAAGGCTTTGTTACTCTCCTGCTAATCGCGCCTGTATCTGTCGCTGATCGCGATGTTTCCACAAGGATACGTACAATTCTTACAGCGTCATAACAAATCCCAGTTCCGTCCCCTACCCACAACGTAACTTTGAGAAAGGCTGTCCGCATGACCTCTTCCAATCCCTCCCACTCCGTCGACCTGCAGGACGAGCGCGTGCTCAACGCTGCTCTGCGCGAGGCCGTGGACTTTGTACAGGCAGAGGGATGGGATCGGCCTGCCACTCTTTTTGCACTGGTCCCCGCCACGTTGATCGCCGACGCGGCTCCGCAGGCCTTCGATGACGAGGCTCCATCCAATCCCCTCGCACTCGTCGTTCAGGAGGATATTCCGGAGCACATTCGCCCCGGTAGTGAAGAGCTTGGCCAATTCCTCGCCACTATCCGCTGGCCCGCCCCGGTCGTCGGTGCGATCCTGGCTCAGGAAATCACTTTCTCCAACGCCGCCCCCGGCGCCGACCCTGCCCCGCGTCAGGCTCGCCTGTTTAGCGGAGTTCTTTGTGACGCCGACTTTTCCGGCCCCGAGCGTTCCCTTATCCAGCTACGCCCCAGCGAAGAAGAGCTGGAGGCCGATCCTTTCGGCCAAGACAAGGTGCAGCTACTCGGCGGCGATGACATCGCCCCCGGCGTGATCCACACACTTCGCGCGACTTTCGAGGCAGACGAGTAAACCCCCGCACACGTTACCGGCTACTTGCAGGTATCGGCCTGCTTGCCTTCGTTGTAATCCTTGAGATCGCTGATGGCGTCATCCAACGTGTCGACCTTAAGCAGGGTGATTCCCTCAGGCGGCTCGTGGACCGCCTCTGCACAGTTCTTTTCCGGTACGAGGAACACCTCTGCGCCGGCTTCCTTGGCGGCGGCGATCTTGTGAGTGATGCCGCCGATCGGGCCAACCTTGCCTGCGGCGTCGATAGTGCCAGTACCAGCGACGAACTTACCGTCTGTGATTTCCTCGGGCGATAGCTTGTCTACCACCGCCAAAGAGAACATCAGACCGGCGGAAGGGCCGCCAATATCGGTGAGGTTGTATTGCACCTTGATGTCACCGCCCGGCTGGGCCACAGTTGCCACTCCGAGAAACGCGGTACCCTCCGGGTGTTCGGCGCGCAGCTCCTTCGGCAGCTCACCAAGGGTGACCTTCACGTCCTTTTCATTGCCCTGACGCTTGACGGTGATCGTCACCTCATCGCCTGGCTTTTGGTCCTTGACCTTGTCCGACAGCTCATTGGGGAGCTTGACTTCTTCCCCGTTGACCTTGGTGACGATGTCGTTGACTTCGATCTTCCCCTGCGCCGGAGAATCTTCGGTCACCTCCATCACCATGGTTTCCAGCGGCTTATGCAAATGATTCATAGCCGAAATGGTGGCATTGGATTCCGAGCTGGAGAACGCTGCGGCATTTTGGCGCTGTACTTCCTCCGAGGACTTTCCGGAGGGGAAAACGTGCTCGATTGGAACCAGGGTGTCGTCGGTCGTGGCCCATCGTTTAAGAGCCTGCGGGAGCGTCATATTTGTCCGCACCGACACGGTAGTCATGTTCAGGTTCCCGCTCGTCGGATGGGTTTTTGCGCCCGTAATGTCCACAACGTCGCGACCGTCGACCTGCCCCAGCGTGTTAAACGTCGGCCCGTTGCCCTCGGCGGCATAGGGAACGGTGATGTTGATGTTGGTGCCGGGAATCGAGGGCAGACCGATGAGGGAAAGCACCGCCACGACGGGCACTACGCCCACGACGATAGTGCGATTTCGCCTGTTCCAGAATTTCACCCGCCTAACTTTACATGCATCCCCCGACGAGGTTGGCCACCACCGCCAAAGCACCCCGACCGCTCTGTTCGCTATCAGCACACGGGAAATAGCACCATAACGGGCTTTCGGGGTCGTTTCCGCACTGAGAGAGTCGGTACGGTGGGGTACATGAGTAAATTCGGCTTTGGCTTCCACGGCTCGCACAACTCCGATGACGATGGCGACAAGGATCACGACCGGGATCGTGATCGGGATCGTGATCAGGACCGCAATAACGAGAACAACGGGAACGAAAACAACCCGTTCGGCTTCTTTTTTGGCGGCCCGATGGGCGGCGGCACCAGTGGCACGGGTGCAGGCGGCATGGGTCCAGGAGCTGGCGCGGGCAATCTGGGGGACATCCTGAACCAGTTCGGTTCCATGCTCTCCGGTTTCGGCTCGGACATGAACAGTTCCGAGGGCAAAGGGCCGGTGAACTATGCGATGGCCAAGCGCACCGCCCGCCAGCGCATTGCAGCCACCCGTAAGGACACTCGTCCGACCCACAACGATTCTCAAGCCGTGGCAGATTCGGTCCGCCTTGCTGAATTGTGGCTAGACGAAGCCACTATCCTGCCCGCAGGCGCGTCCGGCTCTGTGGCCTTCGGCCCGGCGCAATGGCTGGATGAGACCTTCGAAACATGGAAGCGTGTGGTGACCCCACTGGCCGACAAGCTAAGCGATGCTGCACTCGGCGGTGTGCCGGAGGAGATGCGCAGCCAGCTTGGCCCGCTCGCCGGCATGATGAAGCAGATCAACGCTATGAATTTCGGCGTGCAGCTGGGTAATACCCTCGGCGAGATGGCCACCGACGTGGTGCTTTCCACCCAGTGGGGCGTACCCCTGGCGCAGGGCGAGACGGCAGCCATCGCCACCGAACACCTCGACGTCATGGCCAAGAAGCTGGGCTGCGAGCCCCGCGAAGCGCTGATCTATCTGGCCGCGCGCGAAGCCGCGCACCTACGTTTGTTCAAGCACGTCCCGTGGCTGGTGGAACGTCTGATCCTGGATGTCGAAGAGTTCGCGGCCGGGCTATCGCTGGACTACTCCGCCATCGAGGAAGCCACCGGCGAGTTCACCCCAGAATCCCTTAACGACCCGGCGAAGATGCAGGAAATGATGGAACGCATGCAGGGGCAGGATCTTTCCCCACAAGTCGTTTCGTCCAATGTCCATGCCCGTGAGCGCCTGGAGACGAGCCTGTCGCTGATCGAGGGGTGGGTGGATTATGTGACGGGTGTTGCCTTGGACTCCCGCATCCCTGCCGCAGCCATGATCAACGCCGCGTGGTCGGAGTTCCGCAACAACGGCTCCCCTGCCATGGACAATCTGACTAAGGCCCTCGGAATTAGCTTCACCGCTCCGAAGGCAAACGAGGCAGTCGAGCTGTGGCGCAAGCTGGATGATGCGGTGGGCGTCAAAAAGCGCGACGGAGTGTGGGATCACCCGGACTTCCTTCCGGTCGCGTCCGACCTCGACAACCCGGCAGCTTTCATCAGCAACATCGCGTTCGACGAGGACGAGATGGAGGATTTCAACCCCATTAGCGAGATCGAAAAACTCGAGCGGGAGCTCAATGAAAAGCGCGACAACGGTGACGACACCACCGATACCCCCGAGGACTAGCTAATCGCGCATCCCCCAGCGCTTGAAAGCCTCCAAGTACCCCTGTGCTTTCTCCAGCTGCGGGGTGTGCGCCTCCCAGCGGTGAAACTCCGGGCCGTGATTCGGCACAAAAGTATGAATCAGCTCGTGGATAATCACCGCATCCAGCACATAGCCCGGCACGTCCTGCAGGTAATGCGAAATCCGGATGCGCTTGGACTGCACCGAACAGCTGCCCCAGCGCGTGTTCATGTTCGTCACGAACTTGATCTCGCCGATCGTTGCCCGCCCACCGAGGTACTTGCGGTTTAGCTCCCGCGCGCGGTCGGCAAGATCGTCGTTGCCTAGGGCATGACGCCTACTCTTCAGCGCCTTTCCGAGCAGCTCCACGCTAATGCTGCGCAGTTCGGCTTCTCCGATGGCCGCGGGAGCCATGACCAAAAACCCATTGCCTTCTTCCCGCACTGCAACGGTTTTCTTGCGCCTAGCGGATAGCCGGAAGGTGACAGGCGGCACTCGGTTTGGTTCGGCTCCTGCCTGGAGCTGGCGGGCGAGCTCTGCCTCCACATCACGAGCCAGCTGCTGCGGGTCAAGCGCCCGGTGGCGGTAGGAGGAAACCACGGATTATCCTTTCCACCTGCGAGGACTATGCCTCCCTGCTAGGGTGAGAGGCGAATCACAGCGCGTGGGGAGCACGCGGTGCGAGGGGTCTTTACAGAGGGGTTGTAGAGGGGATTTTGGGGAATGCAATCATGCTAAAGCTTAACCTGCCGGCGAGTACAGCCATCCTGGCAAGGCCTACGATCGGCCTGCAATTCGGCGTGCTGCCGCACGAATCTATGATCCTGCCGCTGCCGAAAAGCGTGAATCCGAGCCAGGTTGCGCACGTTTTTGCCCTTGCCCGTAGCGGGATCGGTTTCGACGAGCTGCACCAGAAACTGGGCTACTGCGGAGTAGACGAGGAAGATGCCCGGCTGATTCTCTCCGAGATGGTGCGGGCAGAGATACTGCGCCCATCGCAGGCGGACGTGGACTTCCACGTGCTCGCGTCCGGCGTGTCCAGCGAGAGATTAGAGCCTGTTTTAGAAGCGCTGGGTTTGAGTTTTCGCATTACCTCCGCACCCAGCGAAGCACGACGGTCGCTCATCGTCCTCCCCGGAGCAGTGTTCCCCACCCCGGACGTGCAGCATGCGCTTATGGTCAACCGCGTAGCCCACTACCCAGCCGGGATCGTGGATGGTCGGAATGTGTTGGGACCATTAGTGGTGCCAGGAGTTACTCCCTGCCTGGCTTGTATGGATAGCTACTACGGGCAGATCGACGACGGTTGGCGTGGGGTACGTCTGCAGGCAACAGGGCGTCCCGGAAGTACGGAACGGCACTTGGTCCAAGCGGCCTCTACACAGCTGGCGATGATGCTCAACGAACACGTATTGCCCTGGTGGCGCGCGCACCGGGCGTACGTGCGCGAGCGGCGAATGGCGCGACTGCAGCAGGAGGAAATTCCCGCGGCCCCGGAGATCCCAGAGGTCCTTAGCCAGCGGCGCCTCGTGGATTTCGCCAGTGGCGCAGTGCGCACCTATCAAGTGCCTTTCAACGACAGCTGTCTGTCTTGTCGAGCGGTACGGAGCTAATCGGCTGGGTCAGGCTGACTCAGGCGTAGTTGCTGACGATCGCCAGCACGTCCTCGCCAAATTCCTTGACCTTCACCGGACCAATGCCCGGCACCGCCACCAATTGGTCAGCCGTAGTGGGAAGTTGTTCGGCGATGGCACGCAACGTGGCGTCAGTAAAGATGACATACGCCGGCACAGCCTTGTCCTTAGCCTGAGTAGTACGCCATTCCCGCAGTTCGGTGAGCAGGAGGTGGTCGGTTTCCGGGGCGTGCTCGCCGCAACGGCCAAGAATCTTCAGCTCCGGGCTTCCCAAACGAGTGCCGCAGATAACACAGGCATTCTTGGGCGCGCCGAGGCGCTCCCGGGTTCGGTTGCCCTCGCGGCGCTGCGCCGCCATGGCCTCCTCCTGTGGTACCAACCCGTCAAGGAAGCGCGTGCGGCGTCGGTTCGATGTAGAGCCTTCCTGCCTGGCCAACGCCCAACTGAGGTGCAGGTGCTCACGCGCACGAGTGATACCGACGTAGAACAGGCGACGCTCCTCCTCGATTGCCTCTTCCGAGCCCGCCCCTTTCAGGGCGTGGCGAATCGGCAATGTGCCTTCATTTAGGCCAACGAGGAACACCGCATCCCACTCCAAACCCTTTGCGGCGTGAATGCTGGCGAGGGTCACGCCCTGGAACTTCGGCGGGTTCTTAGCACTCATGCGCTCCTTAAGCAGCGCAACCACTCCCTGCATGCTTAAAGGTTCCGCGGCAGTGGAGGTGATCTCCTTGACCAGATCAAAAAGTGCTTGCAGGGATTGCCATCGAGCACGCTCCTGGGAACCCGCGGGCTCCGTGGACGTCAAGCCGACGGGTACCAAAGCGGCGCGGATAGCATCTGGCACATCTTCGGGGTCTGGGTCGTATTTCTTGGCCGCGGCGATGATCGCATTCATACCCTCGCGGATTTCCGCACGCTTAAAGAAGCCTTCTCCGCCCTTGACTTGGTAACCAATTCCGGCCTGCTCAAGCTCGTATTCGTAGTTCGCAGATTGCGAATTGATGCGGTACAGAATCGCAATGTTCGCCGGTTCCACGCCCTTTTTGATGAGGGTCTGAATTTCCTTGACCACCGCCGCTGCTTCCGCAGGCTCGTCCGGGTATTCGTGGAACTCCGGGACAGGTCCGGCGGGGCGTTGGCCTTCCAGCTTCAGCCGAGTGCCCGCCACGCGCCCCTTCGCTTTGCCAATCACGCTATTAGCAAGATCTACAACCTGCGGGGTGGAGCGGTAGTCGCGATGCAGGCGGACAGTGGTGGATTCTGGGTATTTGGTGGTGAAGTCCAGCAGATATTCCGGGGTTGCGCCGTTGAAGCTGTAGATCGTCTGGTTGGCATCCCCCACCACTGTGAGGTCATCGCGGTCACCTACCCAAGCGTCGAGAACGCGCTGTTGCAACGGCGTGACGTCCTGATACTCATCGACGACAAAAGTCCGGTAGCGAGAGCGGAACTCATCTGCGATGCCGACATTCGACTCAATGGCCGCTGCCATATGTAGCAACAGGTCGTCGAAGTCCAGCAGCATACCCTCGGGCGTGGTCTTGAGTCTTTCGTACCCCTGAAACACCTTGACGAAGGTCTGCGGATCCTCCGGGCAATCGCGGCGACGCGGCTCTACATAATCCGGATAGTCCTCCGCACTGATCAGGGAGGACTTTGCCCACTCGATTTCCCCGATGAGGTCCGCTAGCATGGCGGTGCTGGTCTCGACGCCAACTGCGCGGGCGGCACGGGAGACAACGCGGAACTTGTTATCCAACAATGCCCAGGGCAGATCACCCGCATAGGCGGGCCAGAAGTACTTCAGCTGTCGCAGTGCCGCAGCGTGGAAAGTCTTGGCCTGCACTTTGGGGATGTTCATCAGCGCTAGGCGCTCGCGTAATTCTGCAGCGGCGCGGGCGGTGAAGGTAACGGCCAGAACATGGTCGGGGTTAACAAAACCGCCGTCGACTAGGTGCGCAATGCGGTGGGTAATGGTGCGGGTTTTACCGGTTCCGGCGCCGGCGATGATGCTCACAGGTCCGCGCGGGGCGGAGGCAGCCTTAGCCTGTTCCGGATCCAGTCCGTCCAGCAGGGAGCTCACAAATATCCCTACTTTGCGCCTGGGATCTCGTCGGCGCCAGGGTTGGAACGCACATAAAGTACGCGGTCTCCAGGCTCGATGGTCTCTGCCTCGGAGGAATCAATGCGGTATAGCTCGCCGGAGCGCACTACACCCAGCACGACGTCTTCCAGTACGCGGGGATTACCGCCGACTTCTTCCTCGCTGACGAGACGCTCGGCAATGGAGAATCCTTCATCCGGTGACAGCAGATCCTCCATCATTTCCGTCACGGACGGTGTAACGGTAGCCAGTCCCATCAGGCGGCCAGCAGTCTCGGAGGAAACCACCACGGAATCCGCACCGGATTGGCGCAACAGGTGCGAGTTATCCGATTCACGGACACTGGCCACAATGGTGGCCGAAGGTGCAATCTCACGCACGGACAAGGTAATCAGCACAGCCGTATCGTCCTGGTTGGGCGCGACGACAACGGCACGGGCACGGTTCACACCTGCGAGCTTCAACACGTCGGAGCGGGTCGCCGAGCCCTGCACGGTGACCAACCCCTGTGCCGAGGCCTGGTCCAGTACCTCCCGATCCGTATCCACGACAACGATCTGCGATGGCGATACGCCGTCAGCCAAGAGCGCTGCAATGGCGGAGCGCCCCTTGGTGCCGTAGCCGATGACGATGGTGTGGTTGCGCATTTTCTTCCTCCAACGGCGGATGACAAGCGTTTTACGAGACTCTTCGGTGAGCACTGACAACGTGGTGCCGACCAACAACACCAGGAACACCAGGCGAGCCGGGGTAACGATCAGTGTGTTGACGAGACGAGCGTTTTGGGTCTGCGGTGATACATCGCCGTAGCCGGTTGTCGACAGAGACACCGAGGAGTAATACAGCGCGTCTATGAAGGTTTCCATACCTTCGTAGGCATCACGGTCGACATAAGCCAGTCCAGCAACGAAGAACACGAGCAAGAAGGCGTAGAACATGCGCCGAATGATGAGCCACCAGGGGCTTTGCGCCACCGATGTTGGAATGTGGACGATATTGAGTAGCGCATGCGGCGGTAGCTCATCGACCTCATCGTCGGCGCTAAAGCGTTCGCGCAGCCGGTACTTCATCTACATCCTCTCGTCATTGCTCGTTGCCTTTGGTGACGCCCCCAAGCATCCCTTCGAGCTCGTCTGCAGAAAGTAGTGTACGCGGTTCATATGTTTCATTGGCCACGACGTAGTGGAACGCAGCGCGAACGTTGTCGGCGGGCACCTCCACCCCCAGTTTTGCGCTAAGCAGCTTCGCCCATGCCAGCCTGTAGACGGCAAGCTGCATGGCGGCGGCATCCATGTCCGCACCGGTGGGTTTACGCCCGGTTTTCCAGTCGACGACGAACCAGCCGTTGGCGGGGTCGTCTCCTTCGTGGAACACCGCGTCGATTCGCCCTTCGAACACATGGCCGCCAATGGTGACGGAGTAGGCGCCTTCCACGCTGGCGGGCTGTCGGTGTGCCCACTCGGATCGGAGGAAGGCCTCCTTGAGGGTATCGAGATAGGGGTCTTCCAGGGTTGCATCGGAGGCTCCGGGGAGTTGATCCTCGTCCAGCAGCGAAACCTGCTTATAGCGTTGCTCCACCCAGTTGTGAAAGGCGGTGCCGCGCTTGGCGTAGGGCTTCGGCTCCAGTGGGATCGGTCGGCGGGCGCGGAGGGCAAACTCTTCCTCGTCCTTGCGCAGGCTTACAGCCTCGGTGGCTGTCATCCGTACGTTCATGGGAACCAATAGTTCGGTATTGTCCATCTCGGCGAGCTCTTCAAGCAGCAGATCTGTCTCCAGATCCCAAGCCTCGGCAAGTGTCGAGGGTGCGGAGTGGTCAGCGTCGGGAGTGTCGGCGTCGCCTGCCGTACCTGCATTGGTCTTCTCCTCTAGCGCTGTGATTTCCGCCCTCAGCTGAGCTGCGGCTTCAGTGACCTCGGGGCGATTCCCGACCAGATCGGTACGGGGCCAAGAGGCACCAACAGTGCCCTCGGATTCACGGTTTTTGCGTTCCTCTTCGTAGTCCAAACGCTGTGCGTTGATCTCAGGGGTTGGCAAAAAGAGCTTGTCCTCAAGTGGCCCGTCTGAGTCTTCCAGCAATTGATCCAGGTCCTTGTAGTACTTCCCCAAATCAGACCAGTATTCCACCTGGCTATCTATGCCATTTTCCTGCATATACTCGCGTAGCTGAGAAAGGCAGATGGATGGGTCGTTGCCCTTCGCTGTCGATCCTTTAAATGCCGATCCACTGACATAGAGCACCCGCTCGGAACGGGTGATTGCCACGTAGAACAGTCGGTCGTTCTCCTTTGCACGGAATCGACTGACTTGCTTGTTGAACGCGTTGTATTCTTTGGTGTGCTGTGACCGATTCTCCGCTTCGGCCAGCGAGAGTACTGGGTATGCTCCCGGCTGGTCGCCGGCATCGCCACGCAGGCTGCTGGGCATCACCTTTGCATTGGTCGTCCAGGAAGATTCACTCCTAGGCTGGGAATAATCGCCGTAGCGTTCGCGGGAGGCATGTGGAACGGCGACGATGTCCCACTCCAGCCCCTTTGCCTTGTGAACCGTGAGGATCTGTACGGTGTTGTCCTTGCGCTGAACCTCGCCCGGGTCCAGGCCGTCTTCCTTCGCATGAGCTGCCAGCAGGTATTCGACCAATGCCTGGGGGCTGGCAGTAACAACGCGGGAGAATTCGCGTACAATCTGCGCGAACTTGTCGAGGTGGCTGGTACCGATTGCCTGCTCCGGCTGACGGTGCCAACGCATCAGAACTTCCGTGCGCACTCCCAGCATCTTCTCGATATCCGCCACCAGATCCGGCAGATTCTTTTGCAGGCTATGACGGCGCAAGTATCCGAGCTCTCGCCCGAGCTGTGCAAGCCGCCTAGCTCCCTTAGCCGACATGCCCATTTCCTCCGCATCAGTCATGTCTGCAAGCGCGTCGGTCAGCCCCACGGAAAACTCAGTGGGGTCGGGGATGGCCTCCAGTACCTTGTCGATAAGCTCCTCCCGCACCCCGGCGCTTCGGAAAGCGTCGATCTTCTCGGCCTGTAACTGCGCTGCGGTCTCATCCATTTCACCAGGCTGCGCGGCTCCACGATTGACGATCTGCTCTGCGCGGCGAGTAAGCACAGCAAGGTCTGCGGCTCCAATGTTCCACCGTGGTCCGGTCAGCAGGCGTAAAAGTGCTACGTCATCCGTGGGATCCACTAGCACGCGCAACGTAGAGAACACGTCAGCGACCTCGGGAATATCCAAAAGTCCAGGTCCGGCGGTCATGTCCGCTGGTACCCCGCGTTCCACCAATTTTTCATAGATCGGCACCGCATCCTTGTTTACAGTCACCAGCACTGCGGCGGAAAAGGGCTTAATCTTCGCCGGGTTTTCCGCTGCCTCCAGCTTCTGCTGGTAGGCCTCCCACTGGGTCTGAAGCTTCTCGGCCAGCCAGTCGAGTTCCTGCTCGCGCTCCTCAAAAAAGGCCACAGCCGTCTCGCCTTCCGCGGCTCCGGAGCGCGGGCGCAGTTCCGAGACTAGGCGCCCGGTGCTCTCAGTGCTCCGTTCCATGGACCAGGTAGAAACCTTATTGGCCATGTCCAACACCCTGGTGGGGTTACGCCAGGACGTCAGCAACTGCAGTTTCTGCGCTGGCTCGCCAGAAGCATCGGGGAAGTCTGTGCGGAACTTCTCCAGATTAGAGGCCGTAGCTCCGCGGAACTGGTAGATCGATTGCATTGGGTCGCCCACCGCCATCGCAGAAAACTCACTGCCGCTCGCACGCCCTTCACCGAACAAGGATCGCAGCATGATGCGCTGAGCATGGCCGGTGTCCTGGTATTCATCCAGCATGACCACGCGGAAGCGTCGCCGCTGTTCCTGTCCCACGATGTCGTGGTCGCGTACGAGCTGCGCGGCTTTGTTCATCTGTTGTCCAAAGGTCAACAGGTCGCGTTCCTGCAGTGCTTCGCGGTATTGCTGCACGAAGCTCAGCAGCTCAATGCGATACTGCTGGGCATCAAGAAACTTCTGGTTATCCCCGGTGAACTCACTCTTTGCATTCGCTTTCTTGGGCAGCTCTTCCAGCAAGTCCTTAGCTTTCAGGCTCTCGCTCTGAACCTCACCTAATTCGGCCAGGTGGTTATCCATTTCATCTGAAAGGGTGCACACGTCATCAATAACGGTCGCTATGGACTTGTCGGCGGTCACTGAGCCACCCGAGTTGAGAATCACGTCCCGCGCCACCATCCACCGTTCGGCGTCGGTAATTAGCCGTGCGGCAGGTTCAGATGGGATGAGCAAGCCATATTCACGGACGATGTCTCCGGCATAGGAATCGTAGGTCGCCACTGCCGGAGCGATATTCTTCAGCACCTCGCGGCGTGGATCGTCTGGCGCCAGCTCATCCATAAAGGCACTTTCCGCGAGGGTCTGCAGCCGTTGGCGAATGCGTTCTCCCAGCTCGGCGGCAGCTTTACGGGTGAAGGTCAGACCCAAGATCTGTTCAGGCCTAGCGTAACCGTTCGCCACCATCCAAACGGCACGTGCAGCCATCGTTTCGGTCTTACCTGCGCCGGCGCCGGCGACCACCAGGAAGTTACCGAACGGCCCCGCCTGGATCACGTCAGCTTGTTCATCGGTGGGCTCGAATCTCTGCCCCATCAGCCTTGACAGCTCCTGAGGGCTGTAGATGTGTCGGTTGTTATCCATTTACACCACCTGCTTTCCTGTGGCCTGTGCGGGGCAGATCGCCTTGAAACCACAGTTTCTGCAGCGATCGTTGGGCGTGGCCAGGTATGTCGGCCCTGCCGTCACTGGCGCTATCTCCATCAACTTGTCGTGCGCTCCAGCTAGTTGTTCTTCCGTCAACTCCGCCTGGGGCCTTTCGGCGATTGTCTTGTTGGTCACCCTCGGGTACACCAGCGATGCACCTCCGGGGCGGTACGTCCTCCCCGCCTGACCGGAGCGTTCGTTGAGAGGCAACAGGAATTGATACGTGCTCAATTGCGGACTCTCCTCCGCAACCTTCTTAGTCACCGCACTTTTGCCGGTCTTGAAGTCGATCACCTTCGTCAGGCCGCTCTCCGGGTTCGTCACCAGCAAGTCGGCACGACCACTCAGCGTTACCTCTACCCCATCGGGTGTCTGTCCGACTGTGGCCCTGAGCGTGCGCTCCGTCTCTAGCTCATTGCCTTGTTGTCGCAGGCCGTCGATGTAATTAAAGAGCCTTTCGACGCCCTTTTCCCAGTCCTCTAGAGTCTGGTCATTCTTCCACTCTGGTCCGTCAAGCACATGCGGCAGAATCTCTCGAATTGCCAGCTTCGCTTCGTATAGATCCATCCCGTGCGCAATCTGCTCGGCGATTGCGTGGATGACAATGCCCACACGCATCGGCTCGGTGGATTCGCTCACACCACCATTCGACTCCAAGAAAGTACGCAGGGCGCAAGTGCTCCAGCTCTCTAGCTTGGATGGGCTCAGGCGGATCTTGTCCCCGGCCAACACACGTGCGCTCGTGGACGGTTCCACCATGCCCCACCATTCCTCGGGCGCTGCGCCATGCACCCCGGCACGTGCCATCTTCGCCAGGTTCCGCATGGCCGCCTGGCGTTCGTGACCAGGGCGTTGCGGGTCAGTCGCAGCATCGCGCAGCTCCGCCAGCAAGGATTCAATTGCCAGCACGCGCGGCAGCGTGCCCGCACCGGAGCCTGAAACCATATGGCCAACAGCCCCGTCTAACTCCGCCAAGGTCGCCAGTGTGGTGGGCTCCACGCCCATTTCGGCGATAAAGCGCGAGGGCACCATCGCTTCGTCACCCGAGTTCTCTACGCACGTCACGTGCACGCTTTCCGTCGCCCGGCTCACAGCTAGCAGGAATAGTCGGCGCTCCTCCTCAATCGCATCGTTGATACGTGCCACGGGCACGCTCGGGTCGATACCCCGATCCAGCAGATCCACCAGCTCCAACTGGCCGAAGAGTCCGCCGACGGTCGGGCCGGTCGGCCACTCTCCTTCCTGTACACCGGCCACTACCACGACTTGCCACTGCCTACCCGCCGCAGCGTGGGCTGGCAGAATCTCTACCGCGCCGGAGCGCACTCCGCGCTGATCGCGCCCTCCGGTTGGCACCTTCTGGGCACGAATACTGTCGACAAAGCTCTTCACCTTTGCGTGCGGATTTCGCTCTGCAAAGTCACCTACCATGTCGAACAAACTCATCACCGCATCCAGGTCCGCATCAGCCTGGGCGCCTAGGGATCCACCCTTCAACGCCTGCGACCGCAGATGCATATCCAGCTGTGTGGCCTGCCAAATCTTCCAAAGCACCATTTCTGTACTCTGGTGTTCCGCCAGTGCGCTACGCCCTGCATCCAAAACCTTGGATACGCGCTGGATGACTTCTAGCTCGCGCGGCCCGCAGTAGCTAATGATCCACTGATTCGCCGGGACACCCGGGTGGTTTAGAAACTCCGTCACATAATCCGCAGCCTGGAATGGCTTAGCATTTTCATGCTGTCGCAACTGTTGGCCGACAACCTGTGCAGAACGAATTGCCAGCGCCACCGCGCGGTGTACGCGGCGCACCATCACCGGATCCGCTCCGCCCACGCTTCCTTCCAACAGCTCATGCATCTCCGCCACCGTGAGATCGCGGTAGCTGGCCTCCGCAGCTAGGAGCAGCATGCGCACCAGCGGTTGTTCCGCCAGCACCATGGATGTCGGATCCACCTTCACAGGCACGCCATAGGCCATGAGCGATCTACGCACCCGCGCGATACTGCCCGTGCCGCGCACGATTACCGCCATGTCATCCCACGCAACGTCCTGCTCGACATGCGCGCGCCGCACTACATCGACAATCCTCAAGCGTTCCGCGGTTTCTGTCGGAGCGATTGTCACGTCCACGTTCCCCTCGCGCGCCGCGGCGGAACGCAGTTCCACGCGACTTGGCTGAAAACTCAAGTGACTGCGGATATCGTTCACTGCCTGAACCGCAAGGGGCGTCAAACGATAGGAAGCACTAAGCACAACCCGGTGGTCTGGATCCTGCGAGTAGGAGTCCAAAAAAGCCTCGTCGGCCCCACGGAAGTGGAACACGCACTGATCCGGATCGCCTGCGATGAAAGTGCGGGTTCCGGGGACCAGGAAGCTCTCGATCAACCTCGCAGACGCGGGATCCAAATTGTGTGCGTCGTCAACCAGCACCAGTTTGGTCTTCGTCCGCTGCCTTTCGACCAACTGCTCCCCCTCGGGCTGGTCGAAAGTAGCAAGAGTGGCGTGCAACAACTCCGAAGCGTTCAGGCTCTCGGACTGGCCCAGGCGCTGCACCTGCTCATATTCAGCCTGGAATTGCCCCGCGGCCTCCCACATAGGTCGCCCGTGCTCCACGCCTAATTGTTGCAGCTGCTCCGCCGATACTCCCCGTTCTGTAGCGCGCAGCAGCAGGTCACGCAGCTGTTGGGCAAAGCCAGAATATCCCAAGGCCGGTACCACATTGGCGGGCCAATAACGGTTGCCGTCCTCCACAGTGCCACGCAGGATCTCGCGGATCTGCATGTCATGCTCCGCACCCGTTATCAGCCGTGGCTGCTTTTTACCGCGCAGCGTCTGCACACTGCGATAAAACGCGAAGGCCCACGAGTGCACCGAGCGCACAAAAGTACCGGAAGCTGCATAGTCCCCCTCGCCCGCCATGCGCTGATACAGTGCGGCGCGCACGGCCGTCGCCGCCTGTTTCGACGGTGCGAAGAACATTATTTCTGACGCCGATCCCCCGCGCAGAAGGAATTCCCGCGCAGCAGCGATCAACAGTGACGTTTTGCCCGTACCCGGTCCGCCGAGAATCGCATACGGCTTCGCATAATCCACCTGTGTGGATCCTTCGACCAGCGCTCCAGCAAGGCCTTCGAAGTGTTCCTGAGGTTCGGTCGTCGCCGACGGCTGGCCCAGCCGTACGCGCGGCTTCCCGCTGGCTCCGAGCCGCTTTTCTAGGTCGCGGTTGATGTCTCGAGTGTTGACCTGCTCCATGTCTTTAAGTTTGTCACGCGCACAGGACAACCTCCCGCTGAACTTCTTTTTGTGTTCGATTATTGTTCGTCTCGGCGTTGTTCGTCTCGGCGTTGTGCGACCCAGGCCGCCACTACATCCGCGACGCGCGCTAGCCCCGCCCACGAATCCGGCCTAGCGTTCGGCAGCATCGCGTGCAGGAAAAGTCGATACATCACTGCGCGCAGCACCAGCTGTTCAAAGTCAGGCAGGTGTGCCCACCGATCCAACAACGCATCCGGAGCATTCCCCCAGGCCATCGTGTCCACGATCAACAGCGCGACAGTCCAGGCAGCCGGGTGCCAGGCTGGGTATAAATCCGTCACGATGGGGTCAGCGGTGCCGTCGAAAATGGTGCAGCCGGCAATGTCCCCGTGCACCAATTGGTCTTCCTCGTTGATCGGCCCGCGCAGTTCCGCCAAGCTCGCGGCCTTCACCAACGCTTCAGCGACGTCTTCGCGCGGCACAGTTTCGGGGGCTAGCACCGGCGTAATCCACTCTGCCGGGTCCTCGGCAAAGGCCGCCTGGTCGGCCGCAGCGTAGAGGTCGTATTCATACCACTTCTTGCCAGCCACCGGCGGTGCCAGGAACGTCGGCTTCCGCTCGCCTCGCAGGGCTTCGTTGAGTCGCAGAGCGGCTGCAACCATCTCATCGAAGCGCGGCGACTGGTGGCCGGACATAAACGTCCGCGCACGCCATCCGGATACGCTAAACCGCCCGTCGGAAGAAAAGATAGGGCGCGACATTGACACGCCTGCGGGGCGCACCTTGGACATGATCTTCGCGATCCACGCTGCCCTTGCCGGTTCGTCCGCGCGGGAAATCACTGCCCTATCGCAGCGCCATCCTTGGCTCCATTCCTGCTCCAAAAGCACCGGATGTGCCGAGGGCACCTGGAAGCTGGCCAAAATATGCGCCGGTGGCGGGGATTGAAAGTCGCTGTGAGAATCGTCGTTGATCATGTTCTCGTTTACTTACTCTTCTTGTACCCGAAGGGGAATACCCACGGGTTGACCTTGCAGGTGTTTGAGTCGTGCCCGAAGGGCTCTTCCGGGTTGATCTTATAGATTTCGGCGTTATTCAAGCTGATCGTCTGTTGCATCATGATCGGCGCTAGTTTGCCATCACCCGTGCATGGCTCATGCGCGCTATGGCCTACGGCGTGGCCAACTTCGTGGTTGATCATGTACTGCCGATAAGCACCCAGGTCGCCTTCAAAGGGGATAGCTCCGCGCACCCAGCGTGCTTCGTTCAACACCACACGCCGTTCGCCTGAATAATTGCAGCTGGTCTCAATCCCGTAGCTATTACCGCAGGTCTTGGCGGTGGTTTTGGTTGAGGTTAGCTGGATGCGCATATCCGGCTTTTCCCCCTTTGGCAGTTTGTCTTCATCTACGTGTTGGAAGGAGTACTGCGGATCGCCAACCCACGATTTCGGGTTGGAAAGGGTGGCGTCCACCATTGCGGCGAAGGCATCGTCGCCACCGTAGTCGGCTGATTTAACGGTGCTTTCTACCTCCACCACATAGGTGAACTTCTTCTTTCCCTTTCCGACTTTCTTGCCGGGCTTGCCGACGGTGCGGAACTTTCCGCTGCCCTTCTTCGCGTATTTTCCGCCAGGGGGCAGCTCGCCCAGCTCTAGGTCATCGTAGCTACCTTCCCCATCAATGGAGCTTTCGTCGTTCGTGGACTTAGCTGACTGTCCAGGGTTGCCTTTCGACGCCACGCCACCGCCCCCCTGCGCGCTATCGTGACTCCCCAAGCCAGTGAGTACGCTGTACATGATCAGGAGCGACACCAGCACAAATGCGGCAATGACCAGTAGCACACGGCGAAAGCTAAGGTTTTCGCCGCGTGTCTGCTGTCCCCCTTCCACCGATGTTGACTTCCGAGCCGGTGGAATTGGGTGGCGCTGAAAACTGCTGCCGCTACTCAAAACTCGTCGTCGCTCCTAGCTTACGAAGCCGACGGAGTTCTTAGCCTCTGCGCCTACCTCAACGTAGGCAACCTGCTCACGCACAAGCACGTAGCGAGTTCCCTTGGCGCCCTCGATGGTCAGGGTCTCGCTGCCACCGGAGGCCAGGAAATTCTGAATTTCCGTCACATACTCATCCTGCGACTTGCTCTGCTCGTTAGAAGTATCGACGGTGATCGCCAGCTCGCGGGCGTTGTGTACGAATCCGACCTTGATCTGCATAGGAAACCTTTCCTTCATATTCGTTTTATACTCACGTGCAGTATTGTGACCATCATAGCTATCGCAAACGCGACGCAAGATTCTGCAAGCGCATTTCCCAAAAGGTTTGGAAGGAAGGTGGGAGCCCCATGAATACCGGTTCCCGCCCCTCTTTTAACGCCCTCGGAGTAGCCGCGGAAATCACGGAAGCCCTGGCAGAGACCGGTATCACCCATGCCTTCGCAATCCAGGAATACACCCTCCCGATCGCCCTCAAAGGTTCGGACGTCATCGGACAGGCGCGCACGGGCATGGGTAAAACGTTAGGTTTCGGCATTCCTGTTCTCGATCGGGTTTTTGATGACGCCGCCGTCACCGCCCCCGACGGCACCCCACGCGCCTTGATCGTGGTGCCTACCCGAGAGTTGTGTTTGCAAGTCACCGACGATCTCACTGCAGCTGCCAAGAATCTACGGGTGCCGGTGGGGGCCGAAGGGGCGTCACCAGGGAAGAGCAAGACCCGTGCTCTGCAGGTACAGGCGGTGTATGGCGGCGTGGGCTTCGAGAAGCAAACCGCCGCGCTGACCCGTGGAGCGGACGTCGTCGTGGGCACACCGGGCAGATTGTTGGACCTTTCCCGGCAGGGATACTTGCAACTGGAGACAGTTGAAATCGTGGTGTTGGACGAGGCCGACGAAATGCTGGATCAGGGGTTTCTGGATGATGTGCGCGACATCATCACGCAAACCAATCCGAAGCGGCAGACGATGCTATTTTCTGCCACCATGCCGGGGCCGATTGCTGCACTGACCAGGACGCTAATGCACCACCCCATACTCATTCAGGCTGATAGCGCGGCGACGGAGGCCACCCACGAAACGACGAAGCAGGTAGTTTTTCAGTCTCACAAACTCGACCGACTCTCCGCCCTAGCTAGAATCCTGCAGACACCGGGGCGGGGCCGCAGCATCGTTTTCGCACGTACGAAGCGACAGGCCGCGAATGTGGCGCAAGAACTCGCCGAGCTGGGCTTTCGCGTGGGCGCGGTGCACGGTGACATGCGACAAAAAGACCGGGAGGAATCGCTAAGCGAGTTCCGCCACAATGAAACCGACGTTATGGTCGCTACCGACGTCGCCGCACGCGGCATCGACATTGAGGACGTCACGCACGTCATCAACTATCAGGTGCCCGACGACGAACGCACATACGTACACCGCATTGGCCGCACTGGTCGAGCCGGCAATACGGGCACTGCCGTCAGCCTCATCGGCTGGGATGAAGTCACACGGTGGAACGCGATCAACGAAGCGCTGGGGCTGGGTTTGCCGGATCCACCCCAGTGGTTCTCGTCAAGTAAAGAGTTTCTGGCAGAGTTTGGCCTGCCAGAGAGCATCAGCGACCGGATTGGGCCGGCACGTGGAGTGAAAGGTGCGGCATTGAAGGTAAAGAAGTCCAGTAGGAGGCCTCGTCGATGAGCCGTCGTCTACCTTCCCCGGAACGCGCGCGCCGCAGCGATCACGTCATTGCCGCAGCGCTTACCTGCAGCGTTTTAGCTCTCGGCGGCGTCACGTGGCTGGGATCCGATGCGCGCAAGGTGGATCACCAAGTTGCCAGCGATCCAATCACCGCTGACGATCGAACACTCGACGCCGGCAAGGATGCCAAAACTCCAAAGGCCCCTCAGCGGCTGAAGGAATTATGGTCCGCAGAAACCGATTCCACCGACCTCGTGGTGGATCAGGGCGGCGTGGTACTGACCGACGGCAACAATGCAAAGATGGTGCGCGGGCAGGACGGCTCGGAGGTGTGGCACTACAGCGCACCAGAGGACCTGTGTGGGGTGGCGGCGAACTGGCAGAAGACGAACCTGTTCTTGCAAGGGCCGAAGGGCTGTGGGCAGGTTGTGTCCCTAGACAGCAGCACCGGCAAATACCGGCACACCCGCGACATGCTGGCCGCCAATAATGTGAGGCTTTTCCAGAGCCGCGATGCAATCGGGATGTTGGCTCCCGCTCGCACAGAGCTCCTTCGTACCGATCTCGTGCGACTTGTGGAGGTCGGTGAGAAGCTGACCGAAGTAAAGCCTGGCAGGCAGAAATACGTGGAGTGCAGTTTTAGCTCCGCGCTGACGCGCAAGGAACTCTTGGCTACCGCGCAGGCCTGCCCGGACGATGAGAAGAAGCTGATTCGGCTGTTGAAGACAAAGCCGGAGGACTCGGACGCGCCGGAGAAATATCACGAGTACGAGGTTCCAGCGGGCAGTGAGCTGGTGGCCATTGGCATAGATCGGGCGGCGATTTACGTACCGGGTAATGGCAAGCGTGCGAAAGATGGAAAGGACAACGAGGGTTCGCGCTTCCAGGTGCTCGACAAGGAAGGTAACTTTCAGCAGTACCCGGCAGACCCTGCTCCCCTGCTGAATCCGCAGCAACGCAACGGAGAACTCTTCAGCCCCCAGACGGCAGACTCGGCGCACTTGATGAGCTGGTTCGACGGCGCACGGGTGGTTACCTTCGGACCGTCGACACTGGAACCAAAGTTCACGGTTGAGGGGGCCATAGGTCCTGCGGTTCCTCTCGGTGGGCGGCTGTTAGTGCCGACGTACAAGGGAATTGACGTGGTCGATTGGGATAATGGCAAGGTTTTGCGGACGATCCCTGTAGACCGTAAGGGCTACGAGGGCATGGTGACGCTGAAGCAGACGGGCGATGTGTTGGTTGAAAAGCGTGGCAAGACTGTGGTGGCACTAGGCTCCGCCGAAGATGGCGCAACCGAATAATCGCTTCACTTCCGCTACAGCAAATCGTTTTCTTGTGATGTTTCTCACATTTTGAATCTAAACTCTAGCCAATCTGTCAAAAACGTGCCAAAATTCTCCAAGTAACCGAGAAAAGACCAAGAGGTTAACAGTAAGCCAACAAGGTCTTAATCGTCTGGCGAGAAGCCGCCGCGGCCACTTCACACACGGGCCTGCACGCCACTTCGCCACAAACACTTTTGCCTGAATTCGCCTAGAGATTCTCTAGGTTAATTCGTCGAGCCCAACTTCGATCTCCGGCTTAAGTGCACCCACCCACAACGCAAGCAACCAAGACGACGCACCCGGGCATTTGTTGCCCGAAAAAATAGAAGGGAAACACAACAATGGATTGGCGCCACAAAGCCGTTTGCCGTGAAGAAGACCCCGAACTGTTCTTCCCCGTAGGAAACTCCGGCCCTGCCCTGGCACAGATCGCCAAGGCCAAGCTGGTCTGCAACCGCTGCCCCGTCGCTTCCCAGTGCCTGAATTGGGCCATCGAGTCCGGACAGGATGCCGGTGTATGGGGCGGCATGGCCGAGGATGAGCGTCGCGCCCTGAAGCGTCGCACCAACCGCGGACGCACCCGCACCCGCAAGCGCATCACCGTTTAAGACCGACATTTTGCCCAGCTTCGCACCCCCGCTAAGCTGAACTGGTTGGAAACAATCCCCTGTAAACACCAAGGAGCTGCACAATGAGCAAGCGTGGCCGCAAGCGCAAGGATCGTCGCAAGAAGAAGGCTAACCACGGTAAGCGTCCAAACAGCTAAGCCGTAATCAAAGGCCGGTGGGTACCGTATTACACGGTTTGCCCACCGGCCTTTTGCTTTTCCTACTCCTCGACCAACGCTACTGCGCTACCAAAAGCTATAGTGCTCCCAGAACGCTGTGCGCAATCAACGAGTCTAAACGGCGAACATCCAGATCCCGCCCGATCTTCACCTTGATCTTCCCGGCGCGCGTCCATAGTTCAATCTCAGCATTGAAGTCCAGCGTTCCAGCATTCTCGGTGGACCACATATTAATTGACGAATAGGGCAAAGAGTAGACCTCAACCTTCTTACCGCGCAGCCCCTGTGCGTCACGCATGATCAAACGCTTGGTCGTAAAAACCGCGCTATCCCTAAAAGTCTTGAACGCCACAACCGCCTGTTCGCCGGGCACTAGTAGTGCCATTACGTCCTGTGGGATCGCGACTTCTTCGATAAATGTCCATTCCGCGATCTGAGCAGCTTCCATCTTTCTCTCCTTCTACCTTTAACTTGGATTGTCTTCCAAAAACTAACCGGTAGAAAGCAACGATACTTGGATCTACTCCTCCACGCGGTAGCTAATCACCCGCAGCTGCGTACAAATCCGCGCGCGCAACTCCACCGGTGCCGGCTGGCTACAACAACTGCGCAGCAGATCACGAACCTGTTGCTCAATACCCAGCTGCCGCAGGCATTCCGGGCACGCATCCGCATGAGCACGCAACCGCTCCCGGCTCTCCCAGTCGGCGTCACCATCGGCAACCTCATAGAGCGCATCCAGCAGGTCGTCGCAATCGGTCTTTCGCGAATTCTCTCCGAACATATGCCCTATCCCTTCGCTTCCGTGAGTTTCTTCTGAGCCTCGCCAGTCACAATCCCGTGCTCTGCCGCCACGTCTTTAAGCTTGCTGCGCAGCTGCTTGCGCCCGCGGTGCAACCTGGACATCACGGTTCCTATGGGAGTATCCATGATCTCCGCGATTTCCTTATAGGCCAGGCCTTCCACGTCCGCGTAATACACGACCATGCGGTAGTCGTCACCCAAGCTCATCAACGCATCCTGAATGCGCTTGTCCGGAATGTTCTTCAGCGCCTCAACCTCAGCAGATTCCAATCCCACGGAGTCGTGCTTTGCCGTCTCCGCCAGCTGCCAATCGGTCATATCCTCGGCGCTGGATTCCGTAGGTCTGCGCTGTGCCTTGCGGTAGTTGTTGATGTACGTATTCGTCAGGATTCGATACATCCACGCTTTCAGGTTGGTGCCTTCCTTAAAGGAGCCAAAAGCCTGATAGGCCTTCATATACGCGTCCTGCACAAGATCCTGCGCATCAGCTGGGTTACGTGTCATCCGCAGTGCCGCTCCATACAGCTGATCCAGCAGAGGCAATGCTTCGGCCTCGAACCTGTGCAGCAGCTCATCAGCGCTGTCGTTGCTGCGTTTCATTCGCTCACCTCTCACCTTTCTTCCAACGCAATTCTATCCCTCACTCATTCCCACCAGTTCCGGATAGTTATTGGCCACGGAACCGACCTTCCTATCGGCCTTGCGGCTGTCGACAACTGTTTCTTTATTTGGTGACGCCACCATGTCCGTCCTCTCGCCTTTCAACCACGCACCGAGCTCATCGCCGACCAGGATCCGGGGCATGCGGCTGTGTAGCCATTCGAGTTCCGGGAGAGCTGCGACGGTAATAATCGTGCCGTACAGCTGTCCCTCCACCGCCTTGCATAGCCCTGCCGCATACATCGGCTGATTGTCTGCAGCGGTGCTGAACCAGGGCTGCTTCTTGCCATCTGCTCCGACCGTCCACTCGTACCAACCGTCCATGGGGAACGCACAGGGCACCGATCCTGCAAACAATGGCTTGGAGAATGCCGTTTCTCCCCTGGCGTTGAACACCGTCTTAGGAGGATATCCCCACCGCGCGGGTCCGATTGCAGTCTCGTTTCTAAACTCCCGTACGATCGGCACCTCGGTCGTTGGGGCCACGTTAAAGTTGGCGGGCCACTCTCCCTCCCCAGCGCGCAGGATGCGGGATGCACCCAGCCGACTGCGCAGATTATCCGCAAGCTGTTCGAGGGAACTAAAAAGAACGTATCGGCCACACATACCTGCCCATTATGCCTACCCCGCACTTCTTTTCCTGGGAAAAAGTGAGACAATACGAATATGTCTGCTGGTATGTCTAAAGAACTCTGGCCCGCCCCCGTCGCCACCGAGCCGGTACAGGCCACCGTGGCCATCCCGGGGTCGAAGTCGATCACAAATCGTGCGCTCATCCTCACCGCGCTGGCGGATGAGCCATCCACCATCACCGGTGGGCTCATCAGCCGGGACACGGAGCTGATGATGGCGGCGCTACGATCCATGGGCACTCAGATCTTGGTAAAGAACGACCAGATGCACGTTACCCCTGCCGAGAAGCTCCACGGCGGACAGGTGGACTGTGGCCTGGCTGGCACTGTCATGCGTTTCGTCCCCCCGATCGCCGCTCTGGCCACTGGCACAGTCGCCTTCGACGGAGACGTGGAAGCCCGCCGCCGCCCGATGTCTACCACTCTCAGTTCCCTGCGCGCCCTCGGCGCCACGGTGAATACCAGCACAGAGTGCAATCCGGAGGGACTTCCCTTCTTCGTCGAGGGCACCGGTGAGGTCAAGGGCGGAGAGATCACGATCGATGCCTCGCAGTCCTCCCAATTTGTCAGTGGCTTGCTTCTGGCCGGCGCGCGTTTCACCGAGGGCGTTACCGTTATCCACGAGGGCAATTCCCTGCCCAGCCAGCCGCACGTAGAAATGACGGTCCAGATGCTGCGTGAGGCGGGCGTGATCGTGGAGACGTCCTTCAACCGCTGGACGGTACATCCGGGTCCGATTCAGGGGCACCGTTGGACGGTAGAACCCGATCTATCGAACGCCACCCCATTTATGGCCGCCGGCGTGCTGACCGGGGGCACTGTTCGCATCCAGAATTGGCCCGCAACCACTAATCAACCGGGTGACCAATTCCGCCAGATTCTGTTGGACATGGGCGCGGAAGCAGAATTGGATGTCCACAATGACGAGCTTGTCGTCACTGGTACTGGCCGCATCAACGGCATCACCTGGGACATGCACGATATCGGCGAGCTCACCCCCACCGTCGCAGCCCTCGCTGCCCTCGCGGAAACCCGCAGCCACCTTTATGGCATCGCACACCTGCGCGGCCACGAAACGGACCGGCTACAGGCACTGGCGGACAATATCAACGCCCTGGGCGGAAATGTGGAGCAGACCGCCGATGGTCTCATCATCCATCCGGCGGCTTTGGAAGGAGGCCGGTGGGAATCTTATGCCGACCACCGGATGGCCACTGCGGGAGCTATTCTCGGTCTGCGCGTCGAGGGCATCGAAGTCTCGGACGTAGACACAACCGCCAAGACCCTTCCCGGATTCCGTCGCCGCTGGGCGCAGCTCCTGGGGCAGGAACGCTAAATGGCGCGGAGTCACAGCAGCGCCCGCCACTGGGATGAGTCCGATGTACGTGTCCGCCCAGGCAAAGGCTCCCGCCCGCGCACCAAGGATCGCCCCAGCCACAAAAACGCGAAGCGTGGCATGGTCGTCTCCAAAGACCGTGGCCGCTGGGGCGTGGTGTTAGACGAGGACGGCACCTTAGTCACGTGCATGCGCGCCCGCGAGATGGGACGCACCAATGTCGTTGTCGGCGACCGCGTCGGGGTGGTCGGCGACACTTCTGGCAAAAAGGACACACTGGCGCGCATCGTGCGTCTTGAAGACCGCACGTCCGTCCTGCGTCGAACGGCAGACGATACGGATTCCTATGAGCGCATCGTCGTCGCCAATGCGGACTATCTCCTTATCGTCAGCGCCGTCGCCGACCCACCTCCGCGTACTGGCTTTGTGGAGCGGGCACTTATCGCCGCCTTTGTCGGCGGGCTGACTCCGTTGGTGTGCCTCACCAAGTCCGACCTCGCCGATCCCAGCGCCTTCGCTGCCGAGTTCCGCGACCTTGACGTCGAGGTGCTCACCACCGGTGTAGACGACTCTCTGGATGCGCTCACAAAGCACATCACAGGCAACGTCAGCGCCCTTGTCGGCCACTCAGGCGTTGGAAAATCCACCCTGGTCAACCGCCTTATTCCCGACGCAGAACGCGCCACCGGCGAGGTCAGTGGCGTGGGAAAGGGGCGCCATACTTCCACCCAATCGGTCGCCCTCCAGCTCCCGCAGGGCGGTTGGATCATTGATACTCCCGGTATCCGCAGCCTTGGTTTGGCGCATGTAGATCCGGACACCGTCGTAGAAGTCTTCGAGGATCTACGCGAGGTGATCGATGACTGCCCCCGCGGCTGCACTCATATGGGCCCACCTGCGGACCCAGAGTGCGCACTGGATTCTCTTACCGGCCCATCCGCTCGGCGCGTCACCGCAATCCGGCGCCTGCTAGAGGCGTTGCGCAGTAATAACGAGTGGGAGATGTAGCCGCAAGCTACATCAGGTCCACCAAGAACGGCAGCTCTTTGCCGTCGTACCAGCTCATCAGGTTGTCTTCACAATCCCCCAACGCGAACTCTGCGTCCTCATCCCCCAGGTCAGCCGCGTCGATGCACTCAATTGCCTTGGCTGTGGCAGCTTCCGCGTCGGCGTCATCAACATGGATCGCCAGCAACTGCTTTACCTGAACGACAGCTGGATCCAGCCGCACCACTGACTCGCCATCTTCTGGCGCCAGCGTCACCGCCGAGTCGTCGAATTCTGCGCTAATCACCACGCGGCGGTGTGGGAAGCGTTCCTCCCCACCTGCGCTCAACAGGCGCAGAGAAGCACGGGCGGCGTCGAGGAAAGCGGTGTATGCTAGTTCCTCTTCGTCACCGCCGGTGTAGAACTCCCGCACCGCGGGGGTCAGGGCAAAGCCCACCCCAGAGCGCACAGGGTGCTCGCCCTGTTCCGCGAGGATGCCCAGCATGTCAAAAGTCGCGGGAATGTACACCAACATGGTTTAGAACTCCCCCTCGAGCTCGAATACACCCGTGATCTCCACGACCGCACGGTCGAACTGCTGGTAGTAAATACCGATCAGGCCGGCACCGACGGCACCGCGGATGTTCAGAATATTGTCATCCACCAGCACCAGATCCTCCTTCGGCAGTTCCAGACGCTCAGCGGTAATGCGGAAAATCTCCTCGGAAGGCTTCTCCGCCCCCACTTCACCGGACAGGATCACGGCATCCACGTAGCCGCCCTCTAGCCAAGTTCGAATCGGCGCGGCTCCAGCCCCACCTGGATCATTGGACAAGATCGCCGTAGCGATGCCCTCCGCCCGCGCCGCTGCGAGTAGCTTCCTCCACCGGCGACGATCTTCCTCGGCGCCGTCCAATACTCCGCAATAATCAACTACTAGTCCACGCATGCCCTACATTCTGCCATCTTTTCTGCTCCCGCCGCCCCTCAGGGGCGCACACTTCGCTATAGTTATGGCCGTATGGCGCCTTCGGGGGAACGCGCCAGCGGTACATTTTCTAGGGGGAATTCTTCGTGACCACATCTGCTTCTACACGTCCACTGTCAAAGTTCGTATTTCTACGCCCGCCCACCCCGGCTATTGCTGTACAGCCAACAACGGCCGAAGCTACCGATTCTTTTCTTGACGCCCACACGCCTCCACCCCAACGCATTGCGCAGATCGTCAAGTTGTGGCTGGAGGCATTGGAAGGCCGCCGCCCCATCGAGCATCTGCGTCGCGCGCCCTTTAGCGAGCGAGTGCTAGAGCAATTGCGTGTCCGCCGAACCGTGCGACCGACCCCGACAATCGGGCGCGCGGAACAGGGGGCGTCGATAATAAGCCTGCACATACAACCGAGCGCAGGCGACTGCGTGCGCTTTTGTGCGTCGGTACAGATGGGGGACAGGGTGCGAGCGCTGGCGGGTGCCATGTCGCAACACACGCAAAAGCGCCGCGCGGGGCTACATCAACTGCGTAGCTCCGCGCGGCGCGGGAAGAAAGTCTGGGCTATCGATAGCCTCAGCCTGATTTGAAATTAGCCGCCCATGGTGGTCTGGGTGGCGCGATCCACGGCCACGCCCTCGTTACCCGCTGCCGGGTCCTCGACATGCACGGTGTTGGCCTGCTTCAGCTGGTTGCGAACCAGGAACATCTGGCGAACGGTCTCTTCCTTAATGCCGTCCTTCATGCGGTTAAACATGTCGCCACCCTCGCGCTGGTATTCCACCAGAGGATCGCGCTGTGCCATCGCACGCAGGCCAATGCCCTCCTTGAGGTAATCCATCTCGTAGAGGTGCTCGCGCCACTTCTGATCCACGACGTTCAGCAAGGCTGCGCGTTCCATGCCGCGCATCTGCTCTTCGCCGGCGATCTCGGTGACCTTCTCTTCCAGCTCGTCGTACTCGTGGTTTGCATCCTCGAGTAGGGCGTCCAACAGCTGGGAGGAGCTCAGTTCGCCCGGGCGGCCGTACTCGTCCCCCTCGACCAGGGACTCGTGGGTGAAGGTCGGGCCGTAGAGGGAGTCCAGGGCGTTCCACAGGGTATCCAGGTCCCAGTCTTCGACATAGCCCTCGGCGGTTGCACCATCCACGTATGCCTCGATGGTGTCCTTCAGCATGCTGCGGATCTGGGATTCCACATCCTCGCCCTCGAGGATCTGGCGGCGCTCACTGTAGATCACCTTGCGCTGCTCGTTCATGACTTCGTCATACTTCAGCACGTTCTTGCGCATCTCGAAGTTAGCGGACTCCACCTGCGACTGTGCGCCCTTGATGGCGTTGGTGACCATCTTCGAGTCGATGGCCTCGTCATCCGGGATATTCAGGCGAGTCATCAGGGTTTCCATTGTCTGGCCAACGAAGCGCACCATCAGGTCGTCACGCATGGACAGGTAGAAACGGGTCTCGCCCGGGTCACCCTGACGCGCCGAACGACCGCGCAGCTGGTTATCGATACGGCGGGACTCGTGACGCTCCGTGCCCAGCACGTACAGGCCACCAACCTCGCGGACTTTCTCCGCTTCTTCCTTGGACTCGGCGCGTACCTTTTCAATCTCGTCGTCCCAGGCTTCCTCGTAGGCCTCCGGGTTTTCGACGGGATCCAGGCCACGCTCACGCAGGTTAATGTCGGCGAGGATATCCGGGTTACCACCCAGCACGATGTCAGTACCACGGCCAGCCATGTTCGTAGCCACAGTGACGGCGCCCAGACGGCCTGCCTGGGCAACGATCTCGGCCTCTTTCTCGTGGTACTTCGCATTGAGCACGTTGTGCTTGATTCCACGACGCTGCAGCAGCTTGGACAGGTACTCGGAACGCTCGACGGAGGTGGTACCCACCAGCACGGGCTGGCCGGCCTCCACGCGCTCGGCGATGTCCTCAGCCACGGCTTCGAACTTCGCTTCCTGAGTCTTGTAGATCAAGTCGACGTGGTCCTTGCGCTGATTTTCCTTGTTCGTCGGGATCGGAGCAACATCCAGCTTGTAGGTGGACTTCAGCTCGGCGGCCTCGGTCTCTGCCGTACCCGTCATACCCGCCAGCTTGTCGTACAGACGGAAGTAGTTCTGCAGCGTGACGGTGGCCAGTGTCTGGTTCTCGTTCTTGATCTCGACGTGTTCCTTCGCCTCAATCGCCTGGTGGATGCCCTCGTTGTAACGGCGTCCATCCAGGATGCGGCCCGTGAACTCGTCAACGATGACGACCTCGCCGTTGCGGACGATGTAATCCTTATCGCGGGTGAACAGCTCCTTGGCCTTGATGGAGTTGTTCAGGTAGCTAACAAGCTGCGAGTGCTCAGGTGCGTAAAGGTTCTCGATGCCCAGCTGATCCTCGACGAACTCCACACCTTCTTCCTTGACGCCCACGGTCTTCTTCCGCTCGTCAATTTCGTAGTGGATGTCGCGGGTCAGCTTCGGGGCAATAGCTGCGAAGGCGGTGAACCACTTGCTGGAACCCTCTACGGGACCGGAAATGATCAGCGGGGTACGTGCCTCGTCGATAAGGATGGAGTCAACCTCATCGACAATCGCGTAGTTGTGGCCGCGCTGCACCAAGTCGTTCAGGGAGTGCGCCATGTTATCGCGCAGGTAGTCGAAACCGAACTCGTTGTTCGTGCCATAAGTGATGTCCGCGTTATAAGCCTCGCGGCGTTCAGCTGGGTTCTTGCCGCTGAGGATCACGTCGGTAGTTAGACCCAGGAAGCGGTGCACGCGACCCATCCACTCCGAGTCACGCTTAGCCAGGTAGTCGTTAACGGTAACGACGTGGACGCCCTTACCGGACAGTGCGTTGAGATATGCGGGAAGAACACAGGTCAGGGTCTTACCCTCACCGGTCTTCATCTCGGAGACATAGCCAAAGTGCAGTCCGGCGCCGCCCATGACCTGCACCTTGTAATGCTTCTGCCCCAGCACGCGCCAGGATGCCTCACGCGCGGTGGCAAAAGCTTCGAGCAGGATGTCATCCAAGCTCTCGCCGTCGTCTTGGACTCGCTTTTTGAACTCTTCGGTCTTGGCCTGCAGTTCCTCGTCGCTGAGCGCGGAGTATTCCTCTTCGAGGTCCATCACTTGGTCGGCGATCTTCGCGAGACGCTTGACCGCACGGCCTTCGCCCATTCGGAGAATTTTCGAAAGTCCTAGCACGCTGATGCTGTCCTTTTCTCGGTTTTTAAAACTTGTTAGCTAACTTGTCGGCTTCGGACAATCCTACCCCCACCCCCAAGGTCACGGGCAACTACACCCCACAACAAAACCAAGAAAACCGACCTTCCGCGGTTTAAGGGCGGAAGGTCGGTGGGGAGGAAGTTGGAAAGCTTTTTAAGCTACTTAGGCTTCTTTCTCTTCCAGAGTGATCAGGCCGTAATCGAAAGCGTGGCGACGGTAAACCACGGACGGCTGGCCGTTCTCTTCGTTGATGAATAGGAAGAAGTCGTGGCCAACGAGTTCCATCTCGCTTAGCGCCTGGTCAACGCTGATCGGGGCGGCCTTGTGAACCTTCTTGCGCACAACCTGACCGGGCTTGAACTGGTCCTCGTAAGGATCAACATCGTAAGGTCCAACCTCTTCCGGCTTCGTCTCAGCCTTCGGCTGGGCTTCCTCAACCAGGTTGGCAGTAGCTTCGCCCACAGACATAGGGGTGCGGTGTCCGGAGCGGGCGATCTTGCGGCGAGCCTTCACCTTGCGCAAAGAGCGTTCCATGCGTCCGATTGCGACCTCGAGAGCAGCGTAGAAGGAATCTTCCTTGGCCTCCGCGCGAGCGATGTGCCCCTTGCCGGTTGCGGTGATTTGCAGACGATCCTGCTGGTCACCACGGCGCGGGTTAGGCTCGTGCTGCAGCTCTACGTGGAAAAAGGTGAGGGTAGGATCCAGGCGTTCAATCTTTGCCAGCTTGCCCTTGACTCGCTCTGCGAAGTGCTCTGGCACCTCGACATTGCGGCCGGTGATTTCCACGCCTGCCTCTGGTGCAGACAGTTCCTCGTTGCCAAAGTTGGACGAGTTTTTGCCGGTCGACATTGCTCAACCTCCAAGGTCATTCACCGCCAGAATCAGGCCGGATTACCCACCTTCCAACGGTGATCGTTCCACCTATTATTCTACCGATCGACAAGACGACATTTGCACATAACCCCCTGATTGATACTAGTTCTGCTACTTGTTTCCGTTACCAATGTGTTTAGGCACCCGCCAGCACCAAAGCCAACCGGGGACGGACCCCGTGCGCCGACAGCGCAAATGCGAATTGGGCAGTTGTAGCGCCAGTGGTGCACACATCATCCACAATCACTACCTCGTCTGCCCCGCGTAGCCTCCCCACCGCTACGGGGTCGAAAAGAATATTTCGTGCAACGTTTTCTCGCCGCTGGTGGCGGTCCAACCCCACTGAGTCCACGCTCGATTCATCGAGCCATGCCACCGGACAAACCTCCACCCTGGGATATAGTTCAGCGGCTGCTTGGCAGAACCTCGTGACAATGTCCCCTCCGCGGTGTCGCGCTGCCGACCTGCGAGTTGGAGCGGGCACCAGCCTGACCCGCCCCCACCTCGGGTCCGGCACCAAACCTAAGCCGCTGACGTGCAAAATCCCGGCGGCCAACAGACGACCAGCTACATCAATAGCCGCCGGGCGCAGTCGTTCCTTTGCGCTCAGGATCAGCATGCGTCGCGCACCGCCATACGTGCCAGAAACAAAAACCGGTACGGCAGCTACCCGTGGCTGCCAGCGCTGCCACGGGTGCATCAGCTGTAACCCGCACTCCTCGCACAGCTGTTCTCCCACGGCCACGCCAGCCGGGAGCGCCTGCATCCGACCACAGCACACACAATCCGCGCGCCACACCAATCCGGCAAGCGCGTTTAAATCCCCCAATATCCCCACAGGCAAGAGCCTAGTCGGCCAACAAAGGTGTTGCCCGCTTTCCCTGCATCGTGGGAACTTCACGCCAGAACCGCGACTCCTCTGAAGTCACGTCGAACTGCATCAACGCATTGGCATCGGTGACGTAGATCTTGTTGCCATCCGTTGCCACCGACACCACCGGTGCGGATAGGTTCCGACCCGTAATTTGCTGCGAATAGGATCCGTCCACCTCGATATCCCACACTGGGGCGTCGTTAGCACGTGTGCCGACCAGCACGGATCCATCTTCCGCCCACTCGGCGCTTACCGCCGTATCGCCTACTGCGTTACCGATCTCCACTGGGGCTCCGAGTCGCTTCGTGCCCTCGTCTGTCGTCTCCAGCACCGCAACATACACGCGCCCATTGACCACCATCACAGCTCGCGTGCCGTCATGAGAAACACGGAATACGCTAATGCGTTTTTTGTCCCCGTGGATCATCCTCAGCGTGGATCCATCGACCTTCTGCTCTCCCACGTTTCCGGTCTCGGGATTGCGTGTAACCTCAATGATCTTCTCACCGTCGGCGACGACGTATACCGAGGTCGCATCGAGTCCCCAGCTTGGCCTGGTCAGAGAATCCGCTTTCACGGAGCTCACCGGCTGGTCCTCCTTGGCTCCAATCATCAGCTGACGTGGCTCATCGCCCCGCCCGGTCACTGCGGCATAGACCTCATCGCGGGAACTCAGCGATGCTGATTCGATATAGCGCTGGGTTAGCCACCCATCGAGCTTCTTCGCCCGCGTGCCATCCGGTTGATAAATATCTCCGCCAGAAACTGCCCGCAATGGCACTTGAACTCGCACATTCGGGTCGTACTGCGACAGGTCCTGAACCAACCATTTCCCCTGCATGTCATCGCTCATTGGGGTGCCATCGGCAGTGAGCTCATAGGGCCCACGCACTTCCGAGCCCGCTAAAGTCCATACAACCTGCGCAGCAAGCAATCGTCGTCCATCGGCGGACAGACCTTGCAGGCCGGTAAAGCTAACGGAAGGGTCGCCCTCCCGGTCGTTAGACACCTGGGCGGTGGCGCCATCGGGAAGAAGATTCCTCACGGCCTTTTTTAATCGTTCCTGGGGCCCTGCGACCAGCAAAGACACCAGAGAGGCTGCGGTGGACTGCTGACCGGTGTAGATCCAACGGCGATCCGGTACTAGTGCCCTACCATTGCGATCCGGGAAGTAGATATTGCGCGCACGGTAAGTGCTCACAAAATCTTGGCGATCTAGCACCACCACGTTCGGCAGATTACTGATACGCCATTGCCCATCGATGTTCTGCATTTCATAGGTGGTTTCAAAAGCCGTGAACTGCGGATCGAACACACCACCCACGCCAAGGGTTCCGACGACGTTGCCGCGCACACGATAGGTGATCTTCGTGTCACTTCCCTGCCCCTCAGAGGCAATATCGATGCGGTCGAGCACCATGGTTGGCGCATCGGATTGCCATCGTCCCTGCATACCACTGGTAAGGAACTTCTTCGCCGCTTGATGCTCCCGCAGCGGGTGGGCACTGGCGGTAAAGAAATCACGCAGAAGTAGATCAGACGGCTGCCCATCAGAGGGCGTCGGAGCCTCCTGTCCACTAGGAGCCGGCGCATAGCTAGAGATCGCTTCGGGTTTGGTGCTGTCCGGAAGCGTAGAGCACGCGGCCAGCAGACCCAGCCCAGCCACTGCGGCCAGTACCTTTGTGCTCTTGTTACTCATTGTGGCTACCTTCCTGTTCCTCGGTAGTGACGCCCTTATTCTCCACCGCCATCGGTAATGGCGAGGAGTGCACGGTGCGCCCTTGTTGTAGCGGGAGGGTCAACCGGAAGCAGGCTCCCACGCCAGGTTCACCGGCTGCTTCGAGGCGACCACCGTGGAGGTTTGCGTCCTCCTTAGCAATGGCGAGTCCCAGGCCAGTGCCGCCGGTACGGCGCTCTCGGGAGGGATCGGAACGCCAAAAACGGTTGAACACCATCTCTTCTTCGCCGGGCTTAAGTCCCACACCGTGGTCGGTGACAGTGACAGCCAAAGCATCCGCACCTACCGCCATCTTCACCTCAACTGGATTGCCTTCGGAGTGATCGACAGCATTGGCAAGCAGGTTGCGAAGGATCCTCTCCACCCGTCGCGAATCGACGGCAACAATCACCGGTTCCTCCGGAAGATCCACGATAAACTCCGTGCCGATGTCCTCGGCAATGGCGCGCACCTGCTGCAAAGCGGAGCGCACGACACCGCGCACGTCGACTTTTTCAGCCGATAGGTTCGCCACGCCCGCGTCGTGACGAGAGATCTCCAGCAGGTCACCGAGCAGAGTCTCGAAGCGATCTAGCTCCTTGGTCATCAAGTGCGCTGCGCGAGCGGTCAGGGGGTCAAGTTCATCCGCGTTGTCCTCGATCATGTCCGCGGCCATGCGAACCGTCGTCAGAGGAGTACGTAGTTCGTGGGAGACGTCTGAGGTGAACTGGCGCTGCAGGGAACCGAACTCCTCCAGATTGCGAATCTGGGTGGACAGCTTCTCTGCCATGTCATTAAAGCTATATGCAAGCTTGGCCACCTCATCCTGACCATCGACGACCATACGCTCGTGGAGGTGCCCAGCAGCCAGCTTCTCAGCGATTTTGGACGCGGCACGCACTGGCCCAATGATCTGTTGTGAGAACACCCAGCTGATCACCATAAGCAAGATAATGAGGACGATTCCACCGGCCATCAAAAGGCCACGCATCAGGTTCAGCGTGACTTCCTCCGAAGTCAAAGGCACCAGCAAGTAGAGCTCTAACCCGGGAATGTCGGAGTAGACGGGACTGCCGATGATGAGTGCTTTGTAACTACCGTTTTCTCCGTTGACGCGGGCGTATTGGTACGAGACCTGCCCCTGGCGCACGAACTCGCGCAGGTTCTCGGGAATGTCAATGTTCGCGGGAATACGGGTTTCGGAATCGCTGGCGTCAGAAGCAATAAGCACCGAGTCATAGACCGGAGCGCTCGATTGATCCATTCCCGTTGAGCGATTCGAGAGCACGGCTCTGGCAGATGTCAGCCTCACTGAGACGGGATTAGAGGAGTCCGTGGAGGCTATCTGCTCCTCCACTGCAGCACGCGCTCGATCCATGCTGTCGACGCCTTCGGAGAATTTGGTAGCCAGCAGTTGCTGGCTAAGGAAACCCGTCAGCAGAAATCCCATTAGCAGGAATGCAAAGGTGCTGGAGGCCAGCACGCTGCCGATAACGCGCAGCTGAATGGACTGGCGCCATCGCAGACTCAGCGAATTGATCGCCCGCACCCAGGTATCCTTCGGCCGTCGGAAGAAATCCCGCAGCACAGACCAAAACGTCGAACCCGCGGCAAGGGTCTTTTCCCGTTTCCTTAAAGGGAATTTCTTGCCATTTGGGGATCGCCAGCGCGACGGGCGGGGGTTAGCCTGTGTGGCTTCCTGCAGCTTTTTGCCCCGCCGGACGGGGGCGTTTTCTTGATGCTCCTGATCCACGTGGAAAACTTATTCGCCCGTCTTGTATCCGATTCCGCGAACGGTCTGGATGATCTTCGGATCATCCGGATCCTTCTCCACCTTTGCTCGCAAGCGCTGGACATGCACATTTACCAGGCGGGTATCGCTGGATTTGCGGTAGCCCCACACCTGCTCCAGAAGCTCCTCGCGGGAGAACACCTGGCGCGGACGGGAAGCAAGCGTCACGAGCAGATCAAACTCAATGGGGGTCAGTGCGATCTCCTGGCCGTCCCGGATGACCTGGTGACCGGGCACGTCGATCGTCAGGTCGGCAACTTCGATGGAATCGACCTGTGTTTCTTCCGGGGTGCGGCGCAGGCGAGCCCTCACACGTGCGACCAGTTCCTTCGGTTTGAAGGGCTTGTGCACGTAGTCGTCGGCACCGGATTCCAGCCCCAAGACCACGTCCACGGTGTCGGTACGTGCGGTCAGCATCACGATCGGTACCGTGGAACTCTCTCGAATGGCCTTGCACACGTCGATGCCATTCATGCCAGGCAGCATCACGTCGAGCAGAATGAGATCCGGGTTGTGCTCCTCGGCGGCCTTTACGGCCTCCACGCCGTCACCCACGACGATGGTGCGGAACCCCTCGCCCTGCAGGACGATGGTGAGCATTTCAGCAATAGCCGGGTCGTCATCAACCACCAGAATTTTCGTGTCCACGGTTGTCATCCTCTCATTTCTTCCAATAGATCCGCGACCTTCACCGCGCGACCTTCGTAGTCATCCCCGGTGCTATCGACCGTCACCCATGGGCTCAGCCACTGCTGCTCCGCCAACGCTCGATAAGCCTGGACGGTTCGCTCCTGCAAACTGCTATCGCGCTCATAGGCATCGCGCGCCCGAGTCTCGTCCACAGCTTCCCGCGCTTCGGCGCGCTGCCCGGCAACCTCAGCCTCCACGTCAACAAGGATCTGCAAATGCGGTGCCGGAATCCCCAGGGTCTCCTGTTCTAGCTGCGTCACCCAGTCGCCAACCTCAGCCACATTGCTGCCCAACCGGGCGGTTGAATAGGCCACGTTCGACGCGGTGTAGCGGTCGATCAGAATGACGTAACCATCCTCATCGAAGTCCGCTAGGTCCGCCGCGATCTCGCTGCGATCTAGTGCGAAAAGCGTGGCCATGCCATGCACCGAGTCAATCAGATCGCCCAGCTTCTCATGCAGCGCCTCGCGCGCCAGCATCGCCGGATTCGATTCCTCATAGCGCGGAAATGCGATGCGTGCCACTGGCACCTCGCGCGCTACCAACTCTTTTTCAACGGCTGTGACCAGGGTATTTTTCCCCGCGCCGTCGACTCCTTCAAAGCTGACGATCATTTTTAGTATCGGTAGTGCTCTGGCTTGAACGGCCCGGCGACATCCACGCCGATGTACTCCGCCTGCTCCTTGGTCAACGTCGTCAGCTTGCCGCCGAGCGCCTCAACGTGAATGCGGGCGACCATCTCGTCCAAGATCTTCGGCAGGCGATAAACGTCGTTGCCATACTGATCCGACTTCGTAAACAATTCGATCTGTGCAATCGTCTGATCGGCAAAGGAGTTGGACATCACGAACGATGGGTGGCCGGTAGCATTACCCAGGTTCAGCAGGCGACCTTCACTCAACACCACGATGGATACCGGCTCGCCGTCGGCGCCGGGGAAGGTGAACTCGTCAACCTGCGGCTTAATGTTCACGCGACTAACGTCCTCGCGGTGCAGCAGGCTGGCCATGTCGATCTCGTTATCGAAGTGGCCGATGTTGCCCAGCACCGCGTGGTTCTTCATCATCTGCATGTGCTCAAACGTGATAATCCCGAGGTTCCCCGTCGCGGTGATGACAATGTCGGCGTCACCAATAAAGTCCTCTACCTGCACTACCTCGAAGCCGTCCATGAGCGCCTGCAGGGCGTTGATCGGATCGACCTCGGTGACCTTAACGATCGCACCCTGGCCCGCCAGCGCTTCGGCACAGCCCTTACCTACGTCACCGTAGCCGCACAGCAGGACGGACTTACCGCCGATCAGCATGTCGGTAGCGCGGTTGATGCCATCGATCAGCGAGTGGCGGGTGCCGTAGCGGTTGTCGAACTTGGACTTCGTCACGGCATCGTTGACGTTCATCGCCGGGAATGGCAGCACGCCTTGCTCGGCGAAGTGGTAGAGGCGGTGCACGCCCGTCGTTGTTTCTTCGGTGACACCCTTGATGCTTTGTGACGCCCGGTTCCAGAACTTATCGTCCTCCGCCAAGGCTTCACGCAGCATCCCGAGGAAGGCCTTGTACTCATCGGAGTCATGATCCTCGACGTCCGGAACGAGGCCTGCGTTTTCAAATTCCATGCCCTTGATGACAGCCATGGTCGCATCGCCACCGTCGTCCAGGATCATGTTGGCTTCTACGCCTTCTCCCCAGGTGAAGATCTGCTTCAGGCACCACCAGTACTCGTCCAGGGTCTCGCCCTTCCAAGCGAACACTGGCACGCCGGCGGGTGCGTCCGGGGTTCCCTCACCAACGACAATGGCGGCCGCGGCTTCGTCCTGGGTGGAAAAGATATTGCAGGAGGCCCAACGAACCTCAGCGCCGAGGGCCACCAGAGTTTCGATCAGCACAGCTGTCTGCACGGTCATGTGAATGGAGCCAGCGATACGGGCGCCCTTCAGGGGCTGTTCGTCGGCGTAGTCGCGACGCAGCTGCATGAGCCCGGGCATCTCGTATTCCGCCAGGCGGATCTGGTGGCGGCCGGCCTCTGCCAGCGAGAGATCCTTGACTTTAAACTCCATGGGTGGGGTGACTCCTCAAATGATGACAGGTCTATTTTCTATGGACAGTGTATTAGACGGGCATTGAACGGCGTTTGAGATGCCTCGAAATGTCTAACTGAGTGCCTCGACGAAGGTCTCCAGGCCGTCGGCTTCGTCGCCATCTTCGGTGTCATCACCGTCGTTGGCACTGGCCGCGCGCCGCTCCATCTCCCCATCGAGCAGCTGCAGGGACACCTCCTGCAAGTTCGCCGGGCACTCGCCGATATGGGCACGAATATAAGGGTGTTCATCTGCCACGCTGGCTGTACTGAAGGGAGCACCGCCCCAAATGGCGGCCACAGTGGCGGCGCACAGCCCGATGGAATAGTCCACGGAGTCCGGCTGTCCATCCCGCAGCGCCAAATTTACGGCGTCCACCAGGGCTCCAATTACCTCGGGGTCCTCCAGCTCTGCCAGTTCGTCCAGGAAGTCCACAGTGTCTTCCTGCGAGAAAATGAATTCGTCCCAGTTGCTCATCGTGCCGGCCTTTCTATCGCTCAATTACCGACTGTAGCGCGTTTACACGGGCGACAACTCTGGTCAAGGATCGCGATTCCTGATAGGCTCGTTTTGAGCTTAATCAAATTGTGACCTTCGAGGGGCACAGATCAAAACAGGGAGGTGAGCCAGGTGGCAGCAGAAGAAACCGAACAGCACTCCACCGAAGAGCACTCCTCCGTGCCTCGGGTAATTAGCGGGATCGCGATTATCGGTTTGGTACTCGCAGGTGTCATCGGGGTTTGGACGTGGCAAGCAGGCTCCGAAGCGACGGCTCCGAAGCGAAACAATGCGGACGAATCTACGATCGCCATCAGCACCGGCGCGGCTTCGCAAAAGCATGACGTTGTCCCTGGCAATGGTGGTACCGACGAACCCGAGCAGCAGGCGCCCCCGGCCTACTCCACCAATAGCCCGAATGGTAGCGAAATGGGAGAGTTCAGCAACGTGGCGCCATTAGGGCAAGACCCCTACTTGCCCCCCAACTCCTGGGATGGCTACCGTTCGTATAACTCCCAGCCTTCAAAGACGATCATCGCGGAAGGCCTGAACTCACGCGATGCTGTCCAGCCCCAGCAACAAGCGCAACCGAGTCAGCAGCCGGCACAGTCTCAGCTCCAGGCACAGCCGCAGACTCAGGCTCCCAAGCCAGAGCAGAATGCTGGCCCTGTCCTTCCGACGATCCCGACGCTACCGACTAAACCTGCGCTACCTGGTGGTTCCGACGGGCCGAGTAAGCCTATCGAAACGGAAAAGGGTACCGACGCAAACGCCACCGTGCCGCCGGACTTCACCCCGTCTCCGTCCAAGGCTACCGAGCCCACCGAAATCGCCGGGGACGACAAACCCCAGACTGCTCCTGCCCCCAAGCCCAGCGGTGAGTCTGACAGGCCCACCGATACCACGCTGGGGCCGGCAACTACACCCCAGGACGAGCGATAAAAGCCTGGCCGCGTACGCTGGCCGACTCGCCGAAAGGCACCCAGACGGCGGAGCCACTGTCGACATGTGCTCCTTCGCAGTCCACGTCTCCACCGACCGCCAGCACGATCGCCGGGCCTTCAACAGCCCCCTCGCCCGCCAACCGGCGCAAGCTAAACTCCTTCGCCGGGGTGTGGTACACGCCGGTTTCGTCGGCACGCAGTCGCGGGTCGGAGAGTTCCTCCCAGCGCACCACCTTCATCAACTCATTGATGTCGATATGCTTTGGCGTGAGCCCGCAGCGCAGCACGTTGTCGGAGTTTGCCATGATCTCCACCCCTGTTCCGCGCACATAGGCATGCAGCTGTCCGGCATCGAGGTACAAGGCCTCCCCCGCCTGTAACTCCACTCGGTTCAGCAGCAGCGCGAACAGCACACCACGATCCGCGGGGTACTGCTCCTCCAATCGCAGAACCAGATCCGCCACGTCACCCATCCAGCCGTCAGCGGTAGTTACCAGCTCTCGGCAGCGCCGCGTGAGGGCGTCAAGAACCGCAGATACTTCCTCGTCCGGAAGGTGCAGTGCGCGCTCGACCGCAGCGTGCAGGTCGTCACGCAGGAAATCAAGCTCCGGCAATGCCAGCCAGTCCAGCAGTTCACGGGTGCGTGCAACTGGCCGGAAGCCCGCCATAGCCTCAAACTCGCCCAGCGCTACCAGAAGCTCAGGCTTGTGATTGTCATCCTTGTAGTTGCGTTCGAAGGCATCACGGGGAATCCCGGCGGCGTCCTCCGCCGCAAAACCGGCTTCGGCTTGAGCTTTCGTGGGGTGCACCTGGATGCTCAGTGCACGCTCTGCAGCCAGAAGTTTGAGCAAAAAGGGCAGGTGCTTATGCTCGGCGCCCAACTGGCCTTCCGGATCGGCCTCAATGAGGTCCAAGAGTGGGCCCGGTGCTCCCGGGTGAGCTCCGAACCACAGCTCGGCCTCCGGCTCTGTGGTCGGTGTAGCACGCCCCTGCAGCTTGGCGAGGGATTCATGCGACCCCCAGGCATAGTTCTGAACAGCACCTTCGATACGCTGCATCAGCTTTCCTCCTAAGCCCGGATGACGGACAACGCTTCGTCGACGATGGCTTTTACTCCCTCGTCGTCGCGTGCCTCGACGTTGAGGCGCAGCAGCGGTTCGGTGTTCGACGCCCTCACGTTCAGCCAGGAACCGTCCTGCAATTCGATAGTCACGCCATCGAGGCGGTCGACGGATGCAGTGCGGTCGGCAAACGCTTCCACTACAGCCTCGGTGCGTCCCGCCTGGTCGGCCACCTCGGAGTTGATCTCGCCGGAGGCGCGGTAGGTCTCATAGGCGCGCTTTAGCTCGGACAGGGGCTTGTCCTGCTCGCCCAAGGTAGCCAGCACGTGGAGCGCAGCAAGCATGCCGGAATCGGCGTTGAAGAAGTCGCTGAAGTAGTAGTGCGCGGAGTGCTCACCACCGAAGACGGCACCTTCCTTTGCCATCTGCGCCTTAATGAAGGAGTGGCCAACGCGGGTCCGCACTGGCTTTCCTCCCTTGGCTTCCACCAGTTCGCGGACGGACTTGGAAGTAATGAGGTTATGGATGATTGTGGCGCCCGGCTGCTCATCCAGGTAGCGCTCGGCAATCATGGCGCAGATCGTGGAGGGGGAAACGGCCTCGCCCTTCTCGTCCACGATGAAGCAACGATCCGCGTCCCCGTCGAAGGCGATTCCCAGATCCGCACCCTTGTCCACGGTGAACTTCTGCAGATCCACCAGGTTCTTCGGATCCAACGGGTTGGCCTCGTGGTTCGGGAAGTTACCGTCGAGTTCGAAGTACAGGTCAAAGACTTCCAGCGAGCTCTGCTGCAGTACAGCGGGGACGGTCAATCCGCCCATGCCGTTGCCGGCGTCCACCGCGACCTTCAGCGGTCGGATGTTCAGCGGCACCAGTTTGTTGAGATACTCGGCGTATCCTGCCAGAACGTCTTCGGTGGAGTTAGTACCAGGCGCGCCGTCAAACGTGGGCACGCCGTCGACCAGTTCTGCGGAGATGCGATCCAGGCCGGAATCCTGTCCCACCGGGCGAGCCCCAGCGCGGCAGAGTTTGATGCCGTTGTACTTAGCGGGGTTGTGGGAGGCGGTGAACATGGCTCCCGGACACTGCTTCACACCACTGGCGTAGTAGAGCTCGTCGGTGCTGGTAAGCCCAAGGGAGATAGTGTTCAGCCCCTGCGCGTTCACACCTTCGGCGAATGCTGCCGCTAGAGCCGGGGAGCTGTCGCGCATATCGTGGCCGACGACGATGGTTTCCGCTCCTTCTTCGCGCATAAGGCGGGCGAAGGAGCCCGCTACGTCGCGTACGAATTCCTCGTTCAGGAAGCCGGCTCCTTCGCCGACCACACCGCGGACATCGTAGGCCTTGATAGCTGCCGCCACGTCTTTCGGGGAATGAGTAGCCATAGTGGTTTCCTTTCTAGTGCTGGTCTCGAACCGCGCGCAGGTGTCGGCGCGGCGTAGACCGGGGCAGGTTCTTCATAGAGGGGTGATGCGGCGTGGATTCTGGAATCTCGGATCGCCTATAGAGCCGAGGGGCAGGCTGCAGATCCTCTTCCTTGTCGCGCTCGGTAGCTTGTTGCACCGCCTCAGCGAGTGCCATCAGATCTTCCTCGTCAGCCTCGGCTGCGGTGTCTTCCACCGCTTCATCGACAAATTCTAGCGTCCAGCCCTGCGGGACGGTTGTTCGGCGGGCGTGATTCTCACACAGATCCCACCGGTGAGGGTTTCCGCAAACGCTCAGCGGCCCTACGATGGCTCGCTGCTCTGCATAGTTGAACTCCAGCGAGGCTACGGCGGGCTTGCCGCAACCGGGCCGAGAGCATTGTCGGATAAGAGTCACGCGCATTAGTCTAACCCCTTTTCTTCCGCTTTCGAGCGTGCCCTCGTGGCATGTCGCTGTGGCGTCGTTAAGATGTGTTCCTATGAAGCAGGATGCGCGCATGAGGCAGGATCCCCGAGGACGGGGAATTCGGGGGATCTTGCTACCGGAGGTGCCGCGCAACAAGTCCCGTTCGCAGCGCTTCGACGATGCGGTCATCGATGCGTTCGAGCCAATTCTTGAGCGTTTCGACGCCGAACTTTCCAGCCTTGATATCGCCGTCGATGTCGTACCGCGCATGCGTCTTAATACGGGCTACCGCCAGTGGCCGGAGGATGTCGTCGCAGACGGGCAGGTTCCACTGGGGCGGCTAGTCGCTGCGGGAGTGGATAACAAAGGCACTCCTACCCGTCCACGGATCATTGTATTCCGCCGTCCCGTGGAGTCGCGGGCGTCGTCCGCACAGGACCTGCAGGATCTCCTACGGATGATTATTGTGCGCCTGGTCGCGTGCTACCTCAATGTAACCCCCGACCAGATCGATCCCCGAATGTAATGTCTTAGCCGATACGCTTCTTCAAGCGACGGCGCTCACGCTCGGAGAGCCCACCCCAGATACCGAATCGCTCATCATGTTCAAGAGCGTATTCAAGGCATTCGTCACGCACACCGCAGGCCTGGCAAATACGCTTAGCCTCGCGGGTGGATCCACCCTTTTCCGGAAAGAAAGCTTCCGGATCAGTCTGGGCACACAGAGCCTGCTCCTGCCAGTCCTGCTCCACCGCATCGAAAAGCAGGTCGAAGTCCTGCGTCAGATCGAAGAGGTTCTTCTGGCGCGCTTCGTTGTCCACGTTCGCCTCCTGCTCTACCGCCGAGGAGCCGTCAGCAAAGTGGCCACGAAGGGCGATGTCTACTGACTTGTCCACGGAGTTTCTCCTCTTCTAGTGGGATTTGCTGTGCGCCTGAGTGCGGCGTCTTCTTTGTCGGTCTACTGAAGATTACACACTGGTAATTACATCGCGTCAAGCTTTAGGGAAATCCCACTAGTCACACCAACCCCACCAGTCACAACGCCCCCAATAATCCCGTTCCCCTAAGAAAAGGTGCCCGTGCGCAACCACAATGTATGCACGGGCAACCAGTGAAAACCACAACATGTGTACATTTTCTTGAACCTTTAGTTCAGGACGCACTAGATGTAGTGAATTTTCTCTAAATTTTTTCTTTGGGCGCAAAAACGCCCGTAAATCGTGTTTTAGATGTCAGAACTAAAGCGCACACCGCCATCTGGCAGGGTCACTCCCGGCCACACGCGCAGTCCATCACGCAGCTCACAACGAGCACCGATCACGGCTCCTTCGCCGATCACGCAGTCCACCAGGTGAGCTCGCGCACCAATGCGCACGCCCGCACCGATCACACAACGCTCCACCGTCGCGCCCGCTTCGATCTGTACTCCATCGAAGATCACGGACTCCTCCACACGCGCGCCGCCTCCGACCTCGACGCCACGGCCAATCACGGTTCCACCCAGCAGCAGGGCACCACCAGCGATGGCGCTGGACTCGTCCACTAGACTTTCGCCGTGGCGTCCATCTAGCAGCGGCGAGGGGGCAATACCGCGCACGAGATCAGAGGAACCGCGCACGAAGTCGGCGGGCGTACCCATGTCGCGCCAGTAGGCCTGGTCAACGTGACCAAATACGCGGGCACCAGCTTCCAACAGGCCCGGGAATACTTCACGCTCCACACTCACCGGGCGGCCAGCGGGGATCTTCTCGATCACGGAGCGGTTGAAGACATAGCTACCAGCGTTGATCTGATCCGTCGGCGGATCCTCTGTCTTCTCCAGGAAAGCACTGACACGGCCGTCAGCGTCGGTTGGCACACATCCGAAGGCTCGGGGATCAGACACTCGCAACAGATGCAGAGTTACATCAGCTTCCTGCTCCACGTGGGTCTTCAAAACGGCCTGCAGGTCGGTTCCTCCAAGAACGTCGCCATTAAAGACCATTGCCCGGTCGTAGCGCAGGTGATCCAGCACGTTGCGGATGCCGCCACCGGTTCCCAGCGGTTCTTCCTCCACTACGTATTCGATCTCGAGTCCCAAGTGGCTTCCGTCGCCGAAGTGCTCCTCAAAAACCTCGGCTTTAAAGGAGGTTCCCAGCACGACGTGAGTCATACCGGCCTCCTTGATGCGGGCCAGCAGGTGCTCCAGGAACGGCGCGCCCGCCACCGGCAGCATCGGCTTCGGGATGGAGTTAGTCAGGGGGCGTAGTCGGGTCCCCTTGCCGCCGACCAGGATCACTGCGTCGGTGGTGGCTGCGAGATCTACCACTTCTATGGCCTTTCTATTCCTTGCTGCTTTTTGCTACTGGTTTTCACACACTAGTCACTGTTTGCGCTCTGCAAGTCAGCCCACGCCGTGCGCCGCCGCAATTGCAATCTTCTCGCGGATTTTCAGCCCCGCTTTAAGGACTAACCGCACGGGCATATTGCGCCACCCCGGCAGACGGTCGGCTTGAAATCGATAGGCACTGTCATGGTGCGCCTTGAGCACTACATCTGGGTGCTTGCCCGCTGCGTGTCCTTTGGCGTGACGAATCTCCGCGCTGGGGACAAAGACATTCAACCAGCCAGCACGTCCGAGTCGATCCCCCAAGTCGACGTCTTCCATATACATGAAGTAGCGCTCGTCGAACCCTCCCAGCGCCTCAAATGCATCCCAACGCAACAGCAGGCACGAACCACTCAGCCAACCTGCGGTTCTCTCACTTTCCATGTCTTCGTCGTCCAGGTAGCGCTTCGTCCACGGGTTTGTCGGCCACACCTTGCCCAGGAGTGCATGGCCGATACCGGAACCGAGTTGTGGCACCGCACGCGCTGATGGGTAGGCACTGCCGTCTGCCTCTACAATGCGGGGTCCCAAAGAGCCTGCTCGAGGATGACGCCGCGCCGCCTCCAAAAGCTCATCGATGGCACCGTCGCTAAACACCACATCCGGGTTGGAAATCACAAGGTAGTCTGGGTTGATCTTTCCAGCCTCGCGGGCGGCGCGGAGGTGTCGAGCGCCGAGATTCATACCCGCCCCATATCCAATATTTCCGCCACTGTAGAGCAGCTCGGCTTTCCCAGCCTCCGCTGCAGCCTCGGGCGCCCCGTCTGTAGATCCATTGTCGACCATGACTACCCGAGAGTTGGCTGGTACCGAATCGAGGAATTTGGTCAGGTACTCCCCCGGTGAATAAGTCACGGTGATGATCGCGATGGGTGCCTCTGTCATGGCCGTTGAGGTTACCCCAGGGTGGCTCGCAAACTGTCCCGCCACGCGGGCAGTCCGTTCGCTGGAATCTGCAGCGTACTATTCTGCGGGCGCCTGGCCGGAGTCGGGTAATCGCTGCTCGGAATGGCCTTGACCCGGCGCGAGTCGTGGCCAAGTGTGGCGAAGATCTCGCGCGCGAAACCACACCAGGTGGTCACTGGACCTGAGCCAGTTACATGGCTAATGGCCGGGGTTTGTCGCCCTTCCACCATCGCAATGAGCTCGGCCGCTAACACATCGGCATGGGTGGGCCTGCCATATTGATCATCAACAACCGACGGATTCACTCCGGAGCGCGCGAGGCGAACCATCGTAGTGAAGAAGTTTGGGCTCTGCGCGTCATACACCCAGCCCGTGCGCACTACATGCCCGCCAAGGTTTAGCACACGCCGCTCCCCTTCCAATTTGCTGCGACCATAGGCGTTCAGCGGACCGGGTTGACCATCGACGGGATTCTCCCAGCCCACCGGAAGGTCTCCCGCAAACACATAATCGGTGGAGACATGCCACATCGGCACCCCGTGTACCTGCGCCCACGAGGCGATTCGCCCCGGAGCCACTGCATTGATTCGGCGCACCTGTTCCGCATTTTCGGGCTTTTCAGCCGCATCAACCGCTGTGAATGCAGCGAGATTGACGATGGCTTGCACCGGAGATGGTGGCGTCAAAAGGAAAGAATCCACAGACCCTGCCACCGCTAGATCCGCCTGTGTGCGACCGACCGGCACGAAGTCGGGGCGGAGGCGCAGCAGGGCGCGACCTACTTGTCCGGAAGCTCCGAAAACCAAAACACTCATAAAATCAGTACTACACCAGTGGCTAATTAGCCGCTAAAGTGTGAACAATGACAGAGCATGAGAGAAGCCGGCACTCCCGGCGCATCCAGGCAGCTCCCGGCGAGGCGGAAGCCAAGCAGATTGGCTCCGGAATCTCCCGTGGCGTGCTGGCTGCGGTCTCGGCGCTCGCGCTGGCCGTAATGGGCATTGGTTACATGACCGTCGGCAACCTGAACGATGGGCTGGCTCAGGCAGATAACCTTAACCTCGGCAACCAGGCGGACGGTGCGACCGATATTTTGCTGGTCGGTGTGGACTCCCGCACGGACGCTAAGGGTAACCCGCTCTCCCAGAAGGAGATCGACATGCTGCGCGCGGGTGAGGAAGATGTCACGAATACCGACACCATGATCCTGATTCGCATCCCGAATGACGGTTCCTCAGCCACCGCGGTCTCGTTGCCGCGAGATACGTACGTGAGCACCCGCGATTACGGCAACATGAAACTCAATGGTGTCTACGGCACGGCGAAGTTCGAAAAGACTCAAGAGCTCACCAAGGACAGCTCCGACAAGGATGCCGATAGCAAGAAGCCCGAAATCGAGAAGAAATCAACCGAAGCCGGACGTCAGGCTTTGATCAGTTCGGTTGCGGATCTCACCGGCATTACTGTGGATCGCTACGCCGAGGTTGGCCTGTTGGGCTTCGTGCTCCTGACAGACGCAGTCGGCGGGGTGGATGTTTGCCTTAAAAATAAGGTCGACGAGCCACTTTCTGGCGCGAAGTTCAAGGCCGGGCGCCAGACCCTCAACGGACAGAATGCGCTCAGCTTTGTCCGTCAACGCCACGAGTTGCCACGCGGCGACTTGGACCGCATCACCCGCCAGCAGGCCTATATGGCCAGCCTGGCCAGCAAGGTACTTTCCTCTAAGACGCTGACGGATCCGGGCAGCATGTCCAAGCTCAACGATGCGGTGCAGCGTTCCGTCGTGCTGGATAGTGGCTGGGATGTCATGGGTCTGGCCACCCAGATGCAAAACATGGCTGGCGGCGACGTTAGCTTCCAAACCATCCCCGTGACCAGTATCGACGGCACGGGAGACTATGGCGAATCAGTCGTTACGGTCGATACCGAGCAGGTTCACGGCTTCTTTGAAGAGCTGTTGGGCGACAAGCCTGGCGAGGACAAGACCACCTCCGATAAGCCAGCTGATATCACCGACTACAAGGCCAAGGATTACAAGGTCAACGTTTTCAACGCCTCCGAGCAGACGGGACTGGCCGGCCGCGTGGCGGATCTGACTAAGCAGTACGGCTACAAGTCCGGCAAGGTGGGAAATCACCCGGAGACTGGCGTATCCGAGTCGCAGGTAAACGCCAAGAATCCCGATGATCCTGCAGCCCGCGCGCTGGCCAAGCAGCTCGGTGGGCTGCATGTGGTGAAGGATTCCTCGCTGGATGAGCACGAGCTCTCCGTCACCCTATCCGGCACCTATGCCGGCCCGGGCATACTGGAGCAATCCGCTCCTCTGACCAAGCCGGATGACCCCACAGTCGGCACCTTGACCGAAGGCATCAAGGACCTCGATGGCGACGGCATTCCCGATGACGAGAGCACGTCCTCGACCGGCACTGACAGTACAGGCTCCTCCGCTAAGAAATCCTCCACCGTCGGCACCCCGGGCTCCGGCGAGGGTACCGACCGAAAGGATCCGATCGACGCCAGCGGCGACGGTCCGATGTGCGTGAACTAATGGATATTATTGCTCCCCTCGTAGCCCAGGATCCCGCCTCCCCGCGCCTGACCACTTACACCCCTTCAGGCCGCATGGAGCTATCCGCGCAGACCCTGCACAATTGGCAGTCAAAAGCCGCCAACCTGCTGGATTCTCTCGCCCCAAGTTCCGTCGGTATTGCCTGCGCCCCGGGCTGGCAGCCACTCATGGTTGTTCTGGGATGTTGGCGAACCGACGTTCCTATTATTGACGCCGACTCTTGCGACGTGCTTTTCACCGACGACCTCAGCCTAGCGGAGGCCCACTCGGGCGAGGTTTTCTTGCTCTCCGACGATCCTTTTGGCCGTGGCGTAGAAGAGTCCGGCGGCGAATTGCCCTTCGGCGTAAATGATTTCTCCCCCGAGTTGCGCGTGCAGCCCGATGCTTACCCCGGCCCGGTGGCCGCCCCCGCCCCGGCGGGTCCACGAGTGCTAGTTCCGGCATGGACCGATACCCAGTCGATGCTGGATACACTAAAGCCGCTGCGAGACGGCGGGTCGGTAGTGATGGCCACCGAGCCGACAGCCGAGATCGCAGCGGCTGAGAACGCGATTATTTAACGTCTCTGCGCTGGTGGACGAGGAAAGCCCAGGCCACTAGAACCACTGTCCAGGCAGCCACGATAGCAATACTGACTGGGGTATCGTGCCCGCCCACGGAAACGTTGCCTCCCAGGACCATCCAAATGTTGTTGAACGGCAGGTAGGGCGCGATGTTGTCGGCAATCCATTCGCTGAGCTGTTGAGAGATCAGCTCCACCGCAGTGGCCCACACCAGCGGCAGCGCCACCGCGCCGGCCGGGGAGGGAATCAACACGCCGATCGCCGAGGCCATGAGGCTAACCAAACCGGCGAAAAGGATCGTGTAGCCCAGCAGCGGCAGCTGGTCGGTGTTCATTTTCTGCGGCAGGGTGGCCACCATCGCCACCGATACTCCTACTGCCACAGCCATGGTCACCATCGCCAGGGCGGCGTTGACGAACATCTGGGCGAACAGCTGCTGCCAACGCGCGGGGATCACCAGGAAGGATTGCGCGTGCAGATTGTGCCCTCGGGTGCCGCTGACCCTCACCGCGGAGAGCGACAGGATCATCAGGTAGGCCGGTAGCAGGCCCACGCCCAGCTCCCCCAAGTTCACCTCGGGCTCGTTGGCCCCGTACTCGGATCTGTAGTAGCTCAGGGTCAAGATGTTGGCGCCCACGTAGAACAGCAGGACGAAGCCCAACATGATCCAGGTGCCCCACATCGCGCGCGAGCGCGTCCATTCGCTGCGGATAACTCCTAGCATTCTTAGCTTCTCCTCCCCTGGGTCTTGTACTCCACTGCCTGCCCGGTCGCGTCCAGGAACTTCTGCTCCAAGCCGGCGCGCTGGGGTGCCATCTCCAGAACCACAGCACCGGTATCGCGTGCCAGTTCGCCGAGCCGTCGGTCCAGGTCGGGAGCTTCGGAGGCGAACTCCAGCGAGCCGTCGGGCTGCTGGGTGAGGTTGATGCCATCCAAGCGCGAGGCGGCGTCGATAAAAGCATTGGAATCGGCGACGCGCATCCGGATGGTGGGCTGGGTACCCGAACGGAGGAACTCGTCCATTGTGTATTCGCCGATGAGGGAGCCCTTGCCGATGACGACCAAGCGGTCGGCAGTGAGCTCCATTTCGTGCAGGAGGTGTGAGCTGACCAGCACGGCGCGCCCCTCGGACGCGTTGCGACGAATGAGCTCGCGCATCCAGTGCACGCCCTCGGGGTCGAGTCCGTTGACCGGTTCGTCGAGGATGAGATGCTTCGGGTTACCCAGCAAAGCCACTGCCAGGCCGAGGCGCTGCTTCATACCGAGGGAGAACTTCTTGATCTTGCGCTTCTGTACCCCTGTCAGGCCGACTTGCTCCAGGCACTCGTCGGCGCGGGACTGCGAGATCCCCGCCGCCTGAGCAATGGAGCGGATGTGCGTCCGGGCGGAATGGCCCGGCATGTACCAGGTGGGTTCGAGAAGAGCGCCAGCGATGTGAGGTCGCTGGGCGCGGTAGGCATGCAGAGGTTGGCCGTCGAAAGTGACCTCTCCCCTGCCAATCGTATCCAGCCCCAGAATGCAGCGCATCGTTGAGGACTTTCCGGAACCATTCGGCCCCAGAAAGCCTGTGACCTGGCCATCTGGGACAGAAAAAGTGAGCCCATGGAGAACCTCCGTGGACCCATACTTTTTAGTTAATTCTTTGACTGCGATCATGCCGTCAGGCTATCAAATCTTATTTCACATCTCGCACCTTGTTGCTGTACAGCCCCAGTGCCAGCAGGACGACCATCCAGGCGATAAGCACAATGAATCCGGAGGTAGGAGAAGCCATTCCGGCATGGTCCGTCGAAACGACCCACGACTGCATGTCTTGGACGCGGCTGCCCGGGGAGAGGTGGTAGAGGGTCTTGAGGAACGGGATCTTCTGGCCACCCATAGCCAGCAGACCTTCAATTACGAGCATCCACACCAGCGGCAGTGCGATGGCACCCACTCGATTACGCAGCAGTGCGGCGATGCCGACGGCCATCACGGCGAAGGCGGGGGCGCCCACCGCGTATCCCCACACCAGCAGCTGGCCTTCGCCGGTGAAGTGCCCGGCCGGGAATACATTGAACACTGCCCAGCTGAGCGCCACGCCGAGGATGTAGTTCAGCTCCACAAACACCGCCGCCACCAGCGCGCGGGCCAGCAGCCAGGAACTCCTACTCTTCTGAGTAAGGAAAGCGTGGGCCGTCATGTGGTTACTGATATCGCCGCCCGTCGTCGAAGCGCCGAAAATGATGGCGATCATCAGGAAGATCATTCCGCCGAATAGAAGCTCGGGCCAGCCGCCATCCAATCGCGAGGAGTCGTTGAAAAGCATGTAGAGCGTCGTCGGGCCGTAGATCGAACCCGTGAACAGGATCACGTAGATCCAGGTGCTGCGGAGGCTTAGCAGCTTCGTAGTTTCGGAGGAAATTGCTTTGAGCATGGTTTGTCTCTTTTCTGTGCGGTGGGGGGCTAGTTGCTGCGGTATTCCTGTTGGCTGGCGGTCGCGGCGAGGAAGCGCTGTTCCAGGTTGTCTGCGGTAGTCGCGAGCTTGGTCACCGCAAACTTTTCCTCTAGCGCCGTGGCCGCGATCGCTGCGCGCACCTCGTGCTCTGGTATGTTGTCGACGCCCACACGCAGCGTCCGCTCGCGATCCAGATCGACCTGGAAACCGCGGCTGCGCAGGCTGTCTGCTAGCAGGACCGCTTCCTTGCACTCGACCTCCACGTGGGCGCCGCCGGCGAGGAACTCGTCTAGGGTTTGCTCGCCGATGAGCTTGCCCTGGCCAATTAGTACGAGGCGGTCGGCAGTTTGCTGCATCTCGCTGAGCAGGTGGGAGCTGACCAGCAGGCCGCGGCCGTCGTCGGCGAGATGGCGGATGGTGCGACGCATCCAAGACACACCCTCCGGGTCGAGGCCGTTGACCGGCTCGTCGAGGATCAGGTGCTGCGGGTTGCCAAGGAGGGCGGCGGCCAGGCCGAGGCGCTGCTTCATGCCCAACGAGTATCCGCCAACTTTCTTCTTGCCAGCGCTGGTGAGGCCGACCATGTCGAGGCATTCGTCCACGCGCTTGTCGGAGATGCCGGCGCCCTTCGCGATGACGCGCAGGTGGTTGCGGCCGCTGCGGGCCGGGGTGAACCAGGTGGCGTCCAGGACCGCGCCGGCGATGCTGGACTTGTTATCCAGGCCTGCGAAATCGCCGGCGTACCCCTTGCCGCTGAAGGTCACCTTGCCGACGCTCGGCTTATCGAGGCCGAGCATGCAGCGCATGGTGGTGGACTTGCCCGCGCCGTTGGGCCCGAGGAAGCCGGTCACCTGCCCGTCCGGGACGGTGAATGAAAGGTCGTTGACTACTGTTTTCTTGCCGTACCTCTTGGTGAGGTTTTCCACGATGATCATGGTTCCCATGCTGCCGCCCGGGGTGGTACTCCCACATCGGACGAGGGGTTGATCTTGCGTGTCCTACCTCAGTATGACGGCCCGCCCTCCTGCTCTTCGATCGCCTGGTGGTACTCGGCCAGCGCCTTAGTTTTGCGGACGTTGCGCTGGGCGAAGGTCTCGCGCCCCAGTGGCCCCTCGGCCTCGGTGATCACGCTGTGCCCGTCGCCATGGGAGGTCCACACCTCGTGCCCGTCGGGGTGCAGGGCGACATCCCAGCTGCCGGCGGTCTTGAGGTTGTGGTGCTTCGAGCAGAGTAGGTGCAAGTTGCTAGTTGGTGAATTGGTGTAAACACTTTAGGGGGTAGCCGACACGGTGACGTTCCCACCGCCATAGGGCACAAACATGCAGGTGGGAAACGCTTTTTAAGGCGTTGAACGGCAACGACAAAGACCACCACCGCCGGTGAACTAGGCGGTGGTGGTCTTATCCCAAGTGGCTAGTTGCCTAGCTAGTGGCCAACGCTAGTAGTCAAAACCGGGCAAGCCGGGCGTGTCACCTCGGCCATTCCGGTTATCGGCGGTGACCACGCCACCGGAATGGCGCCGGGCGGCCATGCGTGCCCCGATAGCGTCAAGGTCGTCGTATGAGGCCACGGCGGCTACCTGTCGTACCTCATTCAGGCGCCACCGCTCGGGCGTGGCCGTGTCGGCCTCGGTGGCCTGCTCGTGACTCACCGCGCCCCGGTCACCGAGCCCGTACACCCGTGCACCGAGGGCGTCCAAGTCGTCGTTTCGTCCATAGACCCGCGCGCCGCGGGTGTTGGCCTCGGCGGCCTCGTCACGTCCATAGACTCGTGCACCGAGCTGGTCAAGGTTGTTGTTGGTTGTCATTGGTTTACGCTCTCTTTCTTCCGTGGTCGGCCAAACTGCAAATTGTCCCTCATGCGGGTGCCGATTGCCCGACGGTTGGCCTTGCTCTCGGCAATGAACCGGTCAAAGTCGCTTGGGCGGCGTGCAAAGAAATGACCGGGGTGCCCGCTTAGATTGTCGATATAGCGCTTGCATAGGTATCTTCCCTTGCCGGAAGACGGCGGCAAGGACTTGAGAATGTCCCGTGACGTTTCCCTACTCGGCGTGCCGGGCTGGGCGGCAACGCGGCGGGCTAGTTCCCAACACCCGACAACCTCCCCCGGCTCAATTGCTGCGTGGGCGGCGCCTATGACCGCTTCCCGCTCGGCGGCAAGCTGCCGTAACAATTCCCGCTTGGTAGGCAGGTCGGCGCGGCCATGCGATTGCCACCGCCTCACGCCGCCCTCAGTTCTCATGGTCATGTGCCTATCCCACTTGGCTAGGGCGGCCGCGTCGGCGTCGTCCACCGGTAACCCAAGACTTTGGTGAAGTAGCGCCCGTTGCCACGTGCCGTGAGGGTGACACGGCCACACCGTGAGGTCTAGCCCGTCCATGTGGATTACTCGGCGTAGACGTCGGCCACCGGGTCAAGGTCGTAGTCGGCGGCGTTGTCGGTAAACACCTCGGGGCGCTCGGCCTTGAGCGCCGCTAGTGATTCCTCGGCGGTGGCCATGCCGTAGCGGTCGTGCGCGCTGTACAGCCCCTTGGCGCCGCGGAGACGGTCGCCAACAGTGCGCTTGCGGTGGTCGAGCCAACCCACCGCGGCGTTGATTGCCCCAAGTCGGCGCTCAAGCTCGGGTAGGTCGTCACCGAGCGGGTCGGCAAGTGGCGCAACATGTCCAAGACCGGCGGCCACGGCCTTAACCTTGTTCATGCCGAACACGTCCAGCACGCACACCTCGGCGTCAAACATGAGGGCTCTGAAACGTGCCCGGTTGCTGGTCTTTTCTTCCATGCGGGCGAACACGTCACGCTCGGGGTTAGGCGTCTCACTCACGTCGTTGAACGCCATAGCGCGGGCAAGCGGGGCGTAGTCGTCAAGGTCACCGTCAACGTGCGCCCATGCTCGCGCCGCCCGGCGGTAGGCCGTAATAGTGGCCTCGGGCGTGGTAGCCGGGTCAATCAACTCAAGAATTGAGTCCACCCGCCCGGTAGCCGCGGCCTTGTCTGTCGCTACGTCGTCAAGTGCTGCCAACGCCTCGGCGGCCTCGGTAGCCAGATTGTCGAACCACGCGCGCACCTCGGCCTTGCACGATTCAATGAGCGTGGCCGTGGAATAGGCGGGCTTGTCGAACTTGGCGATGAGCCCATCGAGTGCACCCTTGCGCGCGGCGGCAATGCGGCGTGCATGAGGGGTTGAGGCGGTGACGCGCTGCCACTCTTCACCCCACGGTTCCTTGACGCGCACGGGCACCGTGGTGGCGGCGCTGCCAACGGGGGCGTCCAAGGTCTCAACGAGGCGCTCAAGCCCGCCCTTGGTTGGGTTCTTCGCCCACTTACGCCCGGCCTCGGTGAACTCGCTGAGGGGACGGGCGGCGGTGCGGGCGTCGAACATGTCCAACGCGCCGGTGATTTTGTCGTCTACCTCACGCATGGCCTTAGCGGCGGTAGGAACAACGCCCGTCATACGTAGCGCGGAAGATACCGCGGCGGCACGGTCGGAAAAGTAAGTAATTGGCTCGGTAGCCATAAGTGTCACGTCCTTGAAAGCTAGAAAGCTGGTTGGTGGTCATGGCACTTTTGGGCTCGGGTCGGGTTGGGATCGGGGCGCGCCACTACCGCCTATTGTCGTGCGTGTGGTAGGCGTTGGCAAGTCTCTAAAAGGGTACTGTTTGCGCTGGTCACGGCGATAATGTGTAATATTGGCGCGTTGTGCGAGGTAGGGACTACACGGCTGTAAGTTAGGGCGCTTACTGAACGGGGGTAGTTAGTGGGGGTAGCGACGGCCACCTCGGGCTTGTTAGGGTCACCGTTCATGGCAACCAAGTAGGCGGCCATGCGGTCAAGGTGGACGTCGGCGCGTTCGGTGGTGCCGCCTTGGTGGCGGTCGATGACCTCATGCACGTGCATGAATTGGCAGGTCATACCGGTGTTTTCGGCCGACTTCTCGGCACGGTTGATTACGTTTGCACGGAACGGTTGCCAAGCGTTGACATTGCGGTACCCCATGAGCGGCATGAGGTCGCGCGCCGACCAAAAGGCGTTGCCCTCGGCGTCGGTGCGTGCGATAGGAAGCACCCCGTCCACGGGGTCACCTCGGGGGATTTTGGGGGATTGAGGGACACGCGCCGCGGGCGGGGTGCAACCTCAATATAGACCGGCGGCGTTCTGTTCGCTCGGCGCGGCGCTGTAAGGCTCTCTCACGGCTTTTAGGGCGCGGGGTGGACTCTTTACCCACCGCCGGGGCTTGAGGCCGTCCACGGCCACGCGGGGCGTTGATTTGGCCGGGTTATCGTCGTGTGTCGCGTTACCAGTCAAGCAAGGTGGGTGGGTTGGAGCCTCGGCGGGAACGGCGGCCGTTTCCTCTGGCCGAGTTGCATGAGCGGTGGGCGGGCTTGACGTCTCCCATGAGCTCACCGCCTTGGCTCAAGGGCACAAGGTGGTCAAGGGTGAACGCTCGGCCGTGGGTCGGCGGTAAGTTCATGTCGATTGTGCCGCCGCATATCCAGCACACGGCAAGGGCGGGGTCGTTTTCTAGCTTGCGGCGCCATGTGCGCACTTTCTTCTTCCACGCGGCGGAGAATGCCCACGGCCGGGCGGCGCGGTCGTCTTTCTTGTGCGGGGCGTGTAGGTCGGTCACGGCTGTAGTCCTTTTCGCTCGGAGGTCTCACCACATTTTATGCACGGTTTATTCATGCCCGCGGCGGGTGTTTATATGTTCCAGTTCCGAGCGTTTGGTTTCCGCGATACATTTGTCGGTATACCGGGAGGGTAGACCGGCCAAGGCCAAGGGAGGCACCCCCCACCCCACGCTAGACCACGCGGGGCATAGCGGGCGGAATTATGCACGTTGTTGGTGAATATTCATTTGTTCTTGTTGCTTGTCGATTGCTGCAAAGCTCAACTCATGTGTCGTTGGTTGTCGTCTACCTCAACACAGCTCTTTCAATCCGTTTATTTCTTTCTTTGGTGTCTCACCTTTGTGGTGTCCGTGGTGTGCGTAACTCCCTATAGAGAGAGTTACGCACGGACATCTACGCATCTTTACTCGTAATCTCACGCACATCTTTACGCACACCACTAGGCCTAGAATATGTGCTATGAGCTGCGTTAACGTGCTCTAGTTCGTGCGTAATGGTGCGCGCGGCGGTGTAGCCGATGGTGTGCGTAACTTACGTGCGTAAAAGAATTGCACCATTACGCACGTAAAGGTACTAAAGGGTACCGTCTTTGGGCGCCTAAAGTCCCGCGTTTACGTCCCTCTCGGCGTATCCCTCTAGGAACTCAACAAGGGCGAGCGCACGCGGTGACGGCATGGCACTGGGGGCGCACACGTAGGAACGCTTACCCCTCGGAGTTTTGACTAGACCGGTTTCCTTGGCGCGCCTGACCACTTCCTTAAAGCGGGTCACCGCTAGGGTGCCGTCCTGTGGTGAAAGCTCTTTCCACATGTCCTTAATTTCCTTCGCGGTTACTCCGTTGCCCTCGTCATAAACGCGCACAATGGCATACAGCACATCTGGGCGGCTCGGCTTAACCTTTTCATCTAGCCCATTTAGGTAGACGTCCAGGGCACCAATGGCGCCGTCCGCGGCTGTGGCCTGCGTGGCGCGCTTGGCGCTCTCATGTGGGGGTTCGACGGTCACCGATAGGCCGCCGCCTGTACCGTCCACGGTCACTGTTGCCACGCGCCCTTGGCGGTGTTGATTGGGGCTGTCTGCGAACTTTCGTACACCGCCGGGGCGGTCTTTGCCGACTGATAGCTCAAGGGTTCCTACCTTGCCTTGGGCGGGCGGGGTGAGCACGTCCACGGTGTACGCGGCGCCGGTAAGTTGACCCATTTTCTGGTTGGAGCCGACGGCGAACCGTCCACCGGTTCCGTTCTTGACCACGTGGTCAACAACAACCACAGCCGCGCCGGTGGTGGTTGCGAGGTGGTTAGGAACACGGCTAAACCACTGCACTACGTCGTCACCGTCGTTTGAGTTCAGACCGGCGTCAGATAGTGCGCTTGTCACACCGTCGATGACTACTAGGGAGTAGGTAGCGGTGTCCATGAGGCCTAGCCCCTCGGGTTCCACCGCGTTGGTTCCTGCTGGTTCGGGGTTCCAATAGTCCAGCATGGACACAATGGCGTCCTTGGGGGTTCCCATGGCGCGTAGACGGCCGACGACGCTAAGGGCGGTGTCCTCATAGTCCAGATATAGGACTCGTTCACCGGTGCTAATGAGTTCGGCGGTCAAGGCTTGCATGAGCAATGACTTTCCCGATTCGCTCTCACCGTGAACGCTGTGAGACTTGCCGGGGTATAGCAAGTTCGCCCCGTCGGTGCGCGTCCACAAGGTTGGTGTGGGCGGGGTGTAGTCGTCGGCCAAAATGACGCTTAGGTCTACTTTGCCCCGCGGCTGTGCGACCTCTTGACTGCTGTCGCTGCCTCGTAACTCGGCGGCGCTTAGTGCTTGCCCTCCGGCGGAGTATTCAAGACCTAAAGCCTCAAAGGTGGCCGAGGTGTCGCCGTCGTGGTGCATGTGGGCTACATAGTCGAACTTGCTAATTCTTTTGCCCTTGGCTTCTATAACGTCGGTGAGTTCGTCCGGTGGATTATCAGTCCACACTGTAAGTGCCCCGCCGTTATTGGACAGCTCACAAAGTCCGGTGTGTGCCGTTGCGGATTTGGGGTTAGCGTGAGTTCCCGGCGCTGTGTAGGTGTCGCAACCGCAACTATCGCTATCGCCGGTGTTAATCCAACCGTCGGCGGTTAGAAGTTCGTCCCACTCGGTCGCCGCTGCCCATTGGCCAATGCTGTTATCCGGGGTGGGGTTGGGCTCTCGCGTGGTCTTAGTCTCGGGCTTGTCCACCCGGCGTGCAGCCTCAATGACGGCACTGCCTACAGAACTGTTAAAGACGGTGCCCTGTGCAACGTAGGCAGGCTGGTTGGGGTCGGCCACGTCGGTGCGCACGCTGCCGGGTAATAGGACGTAGCGGTCACCGGTCATAGCTGTAGCGGTTCCGAGCTTGGTCGTCTTGAGCTCACCGGCACCGGTGGCGTCAATCCACCAATGCCCGCCATCGTTGTGCGCCGCGGCGGTGCCGGGCGTCGACACCGTTGCTGTCGGCATGTAGGCGTGGTGCTCACGCTGCCACGTCTGCCATGATTCGACCTCGGCCGGGGTGTCGGCGTCGACCACGATAAGGCCGCTTGCACCGAGATTGACACCAAGGTTGCACCCGGTGGAATACATGGCGTCGAACGCCGCCGGGTCTGTCGTAGCGCCATGTACACCGTTCGGTGTCGCTGGTAGCTTTTCCCCTGCTCGGATTGGCAACACCGCCACGGCCTCGGCCTGTAGCGCATGTACGTAGTCAAGCACCTCGGCACGGGTAGCTTTATCCACCCGCGGCGCGTTGTTGAGTAGCCGGGTGAGCTTGTGCGCGCGCGTCGGCTCTTGGCGGTCGACGGCACCCGCCGGTTCGCAAAATGGGAATTTCCCGCGCGGAATGGTGGACTCTTGATTATGGGTTACCATGGTAGGTGTCACTTTCCTTGTTGGTGGTGGTGGCTTGAAGTCCCTCGCTGTGAGTCCTTTCGGCGGGGGGCTTTTCCTTTGTCAGACGACCGGGCGGAATACCACGGGGCAACGGTGCCGGTCTTAACCCACGTTCCCGCTTGTGCGGGCGTAGGCCGCGTGCGATGAACGGGCGACGGTGGAAGTTCCACCCCTCGTGGTTCGCCGAGGTTGCCAAGAAGTCGGCGTAGTTGGCGGCGCTCGTTGATCGTGAGCACGCGGGCGGCGTGAAGTGTGAACCGCGGCGGCGGTGTGGGCGGGGTGTAGTAGGCATTGGGCGGGCACTCAATAGTGAACGTGTCCATCAACACGTGCGCGCCTGTTTGTACCCATACGTCCACGACGGTGCCGGGGCGTAGACAGATTGGTTCGTTTACGGCCATAGGTCACCGCCCTTGTTCTTGTTCGGTACCGGGTGCTCTCCCATGACGGGGTGGGGGTAGTCCACGCCTCGCACGGCGGCGAACACCTCAACATAGGGCTTGTTCAGCACGGTAGAAATTCGCATGAGGCTTACACCGTCACGGGCGAGTTGCCGGGCGGTGTGAGCTTGGGCGGGTGTGAGCTTGGAACGGGTCACCTACACCACCGCCTTGTTGGCCCGGTAGATGGAAACCAACCGGTCGCGCCGCTCGGGGCTCAAGGTCGGCGCCCGGCGGGTCGTGTCGTATGCCTTGAGCGTGTCTAGCGTGGCGAACGATAGACGCATGTATTCGGCGCGCTGTTCGGGGGTCATTGCTCGGTTGGTCACGGCTTATTCACCGCCCTTAGCGAGAATGGCGGCCACCGCGTCGATGTGCGATTGAGTGAGGGCGGGCGCCTCGGCCATGATTTTGCGGGCGTACTCACTGATTCGGCACGCGGCTAGGTCTTGCTCTAGCTCGGTGGTGTCGGTGCCGGGGTGCCAACGCTTTTGCGCATTGAGGCGGCCAATTCGGCGTTGTACCGCTTGCGATTCCTTGGGAGCCATAAGGGCATACCTTTCAGGCCTTTCCCGGAAGAAAGGCTTTAAAGGCCACCGTTTAGGCAGGGTATGGGGCTCCCCGCGGCTTAATGTGGTGAATACCATTTACCTAGCGTTGACGCTGGTAAAGGCTCGTTTGGTAACCACGCCGATAAAGTTGCCCCTCCATTATAGGGCATGGGCGTTTACAGTTCAATTGAGGGGGCGCCACCATTGAGAAAATCGCCCCACCAACGTACGAGCTGTGCAAACCTCACCGTGTGTACGCGGCGGCACTTGGTACATTCCACGGTAAAAACGTGTTCACCTATAGGCTCGCCGGGTTGCCCCGATTCCGTCACCACCGCGTTACGAACTTGCCGGTCAAAGGGAGGTGCAAGCCAGCGATTAGCGTGTGCGGATTGCTTGAGCCACAACAGATTAGATACCGGTCTCGGCTCACCTTGCGGTGTTGGTCGGCACTTGCACTTGATTTTCAACACGTGAGTAGCCATGCCTACACTTTCCATTCCACGGTGACGTACTCGGGGTTGAACTTGTTTTGCGCCCGCGGGGTCACTTCCACGGTGATAGTCATTAACGCCCGTATGAGCTCACGCTTAAGCTCAAGCGTGGCGGTCGCCCACCACGCGCGAACGTCGGCAACCCCGGCTAACTCGGCTAGAACACCACCGGCACCGGCCAACTCAACAAGCTCGGCGTCGATAGCCTCAAGCTGGTCGGCTAACGTGCGGTTCATTCGCCCGAACTGTTCCATGCTCACATTGCCTAGCGTGGCCTGTTGCTCAAGGTCGGCCATACGTCCGCGCAACATGTCACGGGTCGTGGTGAGCTCGCCGCGGCGGTCACTATCCACCCCGCTTGCAAGCTCGCCAACAATGTCACTTGCCGATAGTCGGCTAAGCACAAGGTCGGCAATGTATCGCTCCAGCGGCTCGGCAATGCGGGTAGGGTGCCCGCCGCCACTTTCCTTGCAGTAGTACACACGCTTGCGTTCTTTGTCGGCCTTTTTCTTATAGGGCTTTCTACGGCAATACAGTGGTTCACCGCATTTTCCACACCGCGCGATACCGCTAAGCAAGTGCCGCGGCGTACTACCCACAAGGTTGGTTTTGCGTGCCGGGTTCGTTAGGTGCGCCCACACGGCTTGCCACACCTCGGGGTCAAGCACCGGCTCCCATTTTCCACGGCCAATAACCCCGAGCTTGTCCCACTCGCTAAGCTGTTCCCACTCGCTCGCGGTGTAGTCCTTTTTCTTGAGCTTGAAGTGCGTAAACCCGCCCGTGGTAGGGGTCAAAAGAACCTTGCGTATGTATTCCGGGATAGGTCGGTTGCCGCCGGTGGTGGTTATCCTGTCGTCTTGCCATTCACGGCTAAGTCGTTTGAGTGATTCCCCGGCCAAAATGCGGGTGGCCGCCTCACGAACAAGCGGCGCCTCGGTCGGGTGGTGCTCACCGTCGTGCGTGTACCCAAATAGTCGGTTCGGGTTCCTCGGGTACTCACCACGGGCGCGTTGCTGTGCCTTGGCGGCGGCTATACGGGTGGATTTAATCGCGCTTTCCCATTGGCTCACGCCCGAAAGCATGGTGCTAATCAGGTCGGCGTTAGGGTCGTCTAGGGCTTGCTCGCCACCGTTGACGTAGACAAGGCGGCAATGCATGTTCTTGAGGGTGGCTTTGAATAGTCCGTACTCGCTCACATTGCGGCTAATGCGGTCGGGGGCGAACGATAGCACCGCCCCAATCTTGCGTGCTTTCACGTCGGCTACAAGGTCAATAAAGCCGGGGCGCACTTTCCCCGAGTAGGCCGAAATTGAGTTATCCGAGTACACGCGGGACACCTCAAGGCCGAGCTCGGCGGCCAATGTCCGGCACGCCTGTTCTTGTCGTTCAACGCCCGCGCCGTCGTGCTTGTCTAGGGAAATGCGCACGTAGATACCGGCGGGCAAGGTGGTTTTGGTGGGTATGTGAGCCATGAATAAAGTTTTACACCAATTCACCAACCATATTCGCCGTGGACGTCGGTCCGCTGCCGTAGCGCCGCACGTGGTCGTATTGGCACTTGTAGGCGGGAACCTCGCAGCCCGGGAAGCGACAGTGCAGGTCGCGCCCCGCAACAGCTGCCTTGATGCTCTCCGTCGGCACGTAACCCTCGCATTCCGCGTAGCCCGGCGCGGACAGGTGAGTCACCCGCTGCAACCAGGTCTTGGAAGCGGAGCGGTTCAGCCAGTGGTCCTCCCCCAGCACCGCGCCGTCATTCGCCGGATCGTGGTACAGGTTCAGAGTCACCGAAACTTCGGCCTTGTCGGTGATCAGCCGCACCATTGCCTCCGGCTGCGAACAGTCATACTTCTTGGCGGTAGCGCGCACGATCTTGTCGATCTCGATGCCCTCCATCCGCGGGACCCGCAGCGTGAAGGTGGTGTACTCAGGGTCGCGGCAATCGACGTTGAAACTCGGCTCGGCCACGGTGGACTCATCCTTAGGTACGACGTTCCGATCGACCTCCCGCAAAATCTTCGAGATCCGGTTGTGGATAGTCCGTGGTGAAAACACGTGCTGGTCGGGACGTGAGGGCGTCAATACCTCAAGAACCTTGCCTTCAACCCTCTCCCGATCGTCGGGCGACACCGGCAGCAGATCCTGCGCCACCCGCAGAACGTGGCGGGCGGTGTAGCACCCCTGATCAAACAGCTCGACGAGCCGCGGAAAGTCGCGCAATACGAAAGCGGCCTCGGCCCAGGCCTCCGCGACCCCGGCGGAAACACCCAGACGCACGGCGAGGCGGCTGCAAAAATCGGGCACCAGATTCTCCCCGTCCGGGGCGCATGCCATTATCAGTTGGAATTGTTGTTGATTGAGCTGCCGGGCCGCCACGGTCAGCGGATCCTGCGAACTGGCTATTCGAAACGATGGTGGTGAGGTAGTCATGGAGTTCCCCTAATCCAGCGGCGAGGTTGTGGTGCCCCCGCCAAACTTCCTAGCTAAACAATAGAACACACCATCAAACAAAGTCAATACCCCCACCGAAACTTTTTTCTTTTTATTGACACTACCAGCCCGAACAGCGAAAATGTCCGTAAAGCTAAGGTAGAGGTTTTAGAAAGTCTGTTCGAGTAAATCCTCGGAATTGACGAGGTGGTACTTAAAGGCAAACAGCACCGCATGCACCCGATCCCGCGACTGGGTTTTCATGAGTACTCGGCCGACGTGCGTCTTCACAGTGGGCAGCGAAATGTAAAGCTTGTCGGCGATCTCCTGGTTGCTGAAACCCAGCGCAATGAGCTTGAGGATCTCCAGCTCGCGCGGGGTCAGCGGATCGGGAAGATCCAGCTCCACGGGCTCGCGGCGCTGCGGAGTCTGCTCCATGCGGATACTGCGCAGCAGGCGCGCGGTGGCCTTCGGGCTGATCACGGCAGCCGAATCGCCAACGGTGCGGACGGCGGAAATAAGGTCCTCGGGGTCGGTGTCTTTGAGGAGGAAACCGCTGGCCCCGGCCTCCACGGCGCCGAGGACGTAGTTGTCGTTATCAAAGGTGGTCAGCACGATCACGCGGGCGCCGGTGGCGCCGGCAACCACCCGGCGGGTCGCCTCGATGCCGTCCAAGCGGGGCATCTGCACATCCATGAGGATGATGTCGACGGGCTGCGACTCGGCCAGCTCGCAGGCCTCCTGCCCGTCGGCAGCCTGCCACTGGACAGCGATGTCGTCCTGCGAATCCAATACCAAGCCAAACCCGGCGCGCACCAGCTGCTGATCGTCGGCCAAACCTACGCGTATCACTTAATCCTCCTTCGCATAAGGCACCGTAGCAGTAACGTTCCACCCTCCGGGGTAAACCGCCGAGGCTCCCCACTTGGCCGTGCCGCCGTGAATGGCCACACGCTGGCGAATGCCGGTCAGGCCGCGCCCGGAGCCCTCGATCTGCTCGTCGCCAGGCGCGTTATCCACGCTAATGAACACCCGGGCAGGCTCCCACTCCAGCCGCACCTGCGCGGGCACAGAACCCGCGTGCTTCAGCACGTTGGTCAGGGATTCCTGCACGATGCGGTACACACTGAGGTCGCGGACCTCGTCCAACTGGTGCGGTTCGCCCGTGACGTGCAGCTCCACCTGCACCCCGCTGCGCTTTGCATCCGCCACCAGGTCGGGAACGCCGGCCACCCCAGGGGTGACGGTGGTAGAACGCGGCGGGGGGGCGTCCTCATGAAGAACAGAGAGCAGCTCCCGCATCTGAGTCAGGGCCGAGCGACCGCGCGCGGCGATAGTGTCGAGGGCTTCGATGGCCTTGTCGGGATCCTTGCGGCCCGCGTAGCGCCCGCCGTCCGCCTGCGCGATGACGACGGTGAGGGAATGCGCGACGATGTCGTGAAGCTCGCGGGCGATGCGGTTGCGCTCGCTGACGGTGGCGAGCTCGGCGCGGGCGGCCAACGCCTCAACGGCCTGGTCACGACGCAGCGAATAGCGGCCCGTCAGCCACATCAGGGCGACGGTCAAGACGGTGAGCAGGACAATTAGCCCCCAGAATAGCCAGAACTCGGCGGTCCGAAAGTCTACGCCGACCCCAGTGGTGCCCGCGTTGTAGCAAGTCGCCCACACCATCGCGAAGAAAGAGCCGAGCAGCAGCAAAGTCAGCCACAGCTTGCGGCGCAGCGTCAGCTTCGCGGAGATGAAGTAAGCCTCGTAGGCCACGACCAGGTAGCCGAGAGGCCAGACCAGCATCGCAGACGCAGCGAAAATAAACATGCCGAGCGCCACGACTGCCACGCCCGGCTCGGGCCGAAACCTCTGCAGAAGCAGACCGATGAAGCTAGTGATCAGCCCAACGACTGCAAGCACGACCTGCCAGGTCGAGCTAACGATCCCGCTGCCGAATGTCGCGCCGGCACCGAGGAAGAGGTACAGGAAGCCCGCGATGGATACGAACACCCACCAGGAGGCATCCCGCCACCACACCGGGCGAAGAACTGCTTCATAAGACATGTATGAAGAGTCTAGTTACAGGCGCACCCTATCGCCGTAAACGAGCAGGCCATTAACGAAACAACTTCTGCTCGGCAACAAATGGCGTTCGAACGCTATCTGAACAACCAGAGGACGTCGCCAGGCCTAGCCCGAGACATGGCAGATTGGCTGGAGATCATGTTAGGCTTCGAAAACTGATGAAGAAGCAAATCGGCGAACTTGGCTCACTCATTGCATTAACCCTCACCCTTGTGGCCATATGTCTCCCGATAGTATTGACTGTCATTGCGACGCAATGGATCATCCCAAACGCGCACTGGCGATTCAGCGTCGGCGGCGTTTGGGCTGTGCCACTGTGGAGCTTAACCATCCTCATCCTGTCGCCAATATTGGACATCTCAGTTGCGATTGTTGCTAGAGCTTTCATTATGCTCGGAATCTGCCCGTCAGAGTACTGGGCGTCCACAATTGGTGGCACCTTTCTCTTGGCTGCTGTTTTTTACATTATCCTTACGCCTTTCTATGCCTGCCTAATTGCTGCCCTTGTTTGCGCAATCCTAAATGAGATTCTTGAGCCATTAATCCCCCCAAGGAATACTTCTACCGAGTTCGATAAGAATCTTATCGATCGAGGATCTTGATTTTCTTTGTTACCTGGTTTGAAACCAGCCATCCAGACGATACGATTCACACCTACCGGGGATGAGTCGGTCTCTTGGGCTACACAAATTGCGAGATGAGGTAAATTATGGCCTATTTAATCATCGACCCATCCGGGAACCCATTAAGTCGCCCGAATGATGGAGATGTTGTATCCAATCCAGACACAGGGCAGGTTCTTACCGTCAGCTTCCTAAGAATAACCACGCCCGACGGGGACTATGAAGTTGATTTTCTTCCCGGAATTGTCGACCTCTACCAAGGAAGCAAGGATAAATCATCCTACTCCACAAATATTCAAGAGATAAGCGTCAAGAAAGGAACTCGACTTCACAAAATTGGCAGCATTGACCGTATAGATGATGTAACCCTGGCACATTTAGGGGATAAATACCGAGTTCAGGCCGCGAAACTAGACGACACGAAACCAGATAGTTTAATTCTCTGCGAAGATGGTTTTATAAGAACTTTGCAAGATAGTTTTTCTGCTACCGACAGGCCTCAAGGAGTTTTCCCCGTTCTCCACAAAGTCGATGAGTAGGCAGCCCCGACGAACCCTACCCAGTTAGAACGCTTCACCCCATCAACTTCTGCTGCAAGGCGCGGTCCTTTTCCAGCACCGCGTCACGCATCTTCTCCTGGTACTCGACCATCTTGTCCATCAGCGCTGCATCCGCCACCGCGAGGGTGCGCACAGCCAGCAGGCCAGCGTTCTTCGCGCCGTCGATGGAGACGGTGGCAGTCGGCACTCCGCCCGGCATCTGCACGATAGAGAGCAGGGAATCCAGGCCATCCAGGTTGCCCAGGGCACGCGGAATGCCAATCACCGGCAGCGGAGTAGCTGCGGCGACCATGCCCGGCAGGTGGGCGGCACCGCCGGCGCAGGCGATGATCACCTTCACGCCGCGGGAGTGGGCGGTGCGGGCGTAGTCAAGCATGCGCTCCGGGGTGCGGTGCGCGGAGACCACGCCGACCTCGAAGGGGATGCCGAACTCGGCCAGCACCTCAGCGGCCGGTTCGACGGTGGGCCAGTCGGAGTCGGACCCCATCACCAGGCCGACCAGCGGGGTGCGTGCGTTCTCAGTCATCGGTTAGTCCTCCCATTCGGCGGTTTCCAGGAACTTTGCGGCCAAGCGCGCCTGTGCACGGGTGAGTTCCGGATCCTCGCCCAGCATATTGACGTGGCCGATCTTACGGCGCGGGCGCCAATCCTTGCCGTACATGTGGATCTTTGCATTCGGGAATCGACGCCACACCGCATCCATACGCTCGTGCATCGGCATCGCCGGATCCTCGGGCGCTCCGAGCACATTTGCCATGACCACTACCGGCGCGGTGGGTTCTGTGGAACCCAGCGGACGATCCAACACGGCGCGGAGATGCTGTTCGAACTGGCTGGTGACACAGCCATCCTGCGTCCAGTGGCCGGTATTGTGCGGACGCATCGCCAGCTCGTTAACGATGATTTCCGGCTGGCCGTTCTCGTCGGTTGTCTCGAACAACTCCACCGCCAGCACACCCGTGACGCCCAACTCGGTGGCGACGTCGCGGGACAGCTGTTCTGCGGCAGCGAGAATCTCTGGGGTGGAGTTTGGGGCGGGCGCCACGGCCTCCACACAGATGCCATCTTCCTGTAGCGATTCCACCGCTGGCCACGCCTGCACCTGGCCGGAGGGAGTACGCGCCACCATGGCGGACAGCTCGCGCACCAGCGCGACCTTCTTCTCCGCCATCAGGGGGATCTCCTTGTCCAGCAGCTTCTCCACCAACTCGCGGGCCTCGTCCACCGTGGCGGGGAACCACACACCCTTGCCGTCGTAGCCACCACGGCGCGCCTTTAGACAGACCTGGCCTCCTACGGCGTCAAAGAACCCGGCGATATCATCGGCAGATTCGATGGCGGCGAAGGCAGGCACCGGTGCCCCCATCTCGCGCAGCTTCTTACGCATCACCAACTTGTCCTGAGCATGGATCAGCGCCGCCGGCTGTGGCTGCACGTTCACCCCCTGGGCAATGAGATCATCCAGGAAACGATTGGGCACGTGCTCGTGGTCGAAGGTCACCGCGTCGGAGTCGCGGGAGACCTCGCGGACGTGCTCCTCCAGCGCGTAATCCCCCAACACCACATCGGCGGTGACTTGCGCAGCCGAAGAGTCCGAGGCGCCGGCCAGCACCCGGCAACTCAAGCCCAGCTCGATGGCTGCTTGCTGTGTCATTCGCGCCAGCTGACCGTCGCCGATGATCGTCACCAGCGGCGCACCCGGCGCGTGTGCAGTCTCCCGGGCTAGTGACCAGTCGGCAGTATTCTTCCCATTGCTTTCACTCACAACCCCCAACTATAGTTCTCTGCCCCGACACTCTTAATCTGGCTCTTCATCAACCTTTCGAACTTGCGGGTATAAGGCACCGAATGGAGCACCAGCGGCACACGCGCCCCGGCCACGTACACCGCAACATCCCCTCGGTATGCGCGGCAATCAACGATATTGGCCAGAGGGATCTGGCCGATTCGGCTGCGCACATGTCCACTGGCGGTAATCAGTCGCCTGTCAGTCAACAGCATTCGGGAGCGCGCGCGGAAAACCAGGTGCCGAACGCAGCGCCTCCAGCAAACTATCAACCATAGGAGCAACAAGCCCCGACGGAGCCAGGTAAAAGACTCCACCGTGGGGGCGTCCAAAGCATGGGTCGCCATGTACTGATCCAGTGCACCGATTCCCATCCAGAACAAGCCCGTCCACACCAGTAGGCGCAGTACCGGGAAGAACATGGAACGACGGGCGGGACTGAGCTCGGCGAGAATTTGTTCGTCAGGGTCAAAAGTGATCTTGCTCATGCGTATCGGCCCCCGTAATCACCGCTACCGTCGGCGCGCAGGTGCACGATCTCCCCGGCGCGGATTACCCGCGTGCCGGTATCGGTGCGAATGAGCAGCTCACCATCGTTATCAATGTCAGCGGCCTGTCCTTCCACTACCTCGTCGCCGGGTAGAAAGGCGCGCACAGAGGTACCGATGGTTGCGGATAGCTGGCGGTATCGCGGCAGCACGGTCTGTGCTGCTCCTCCCAATCGACGCCACCTCTCCAGATTCGCGGCCAATTCCGCGAACACTGCCACCGCAATATCCTCGCGTTTCGGGCAGGGAACGCCCAACCGGGCGCACTCCAAATCAATGGAGCTGGCGTGGGCGACGGGCAATTCTTCGACCTGCAGGTCGTAGTTAATGCCAAATCCCAGGATGATGGCCGGGTGCGGATTCAGATGTACGGCCTCTACCAGGATCCCAACGAGCTTACGACTATCCAGGACGCAGTCGTTGGGCCATTTCAGCTGCAGCGGAATATCAGCGGAAGAGCGGATTCCGGATGCGATCGACAATCCGGTAAGCAGCGGCAGAAGTCCAATTCGGTCGGTTGGCACGTCGGGCAGGCGCAGCAGGACGGAGCAAATCAACTGGCTGCGCGCTGGGGCTTCGAAGGAACGTCCTTTGCGGCCGCGCCCGGCGGTCTGCTCCTCGGCCATCAGCAGGCTCATGTCGGGCAGATCCTCGCCACTGCGCACACGGTCGGCTAGGTCAGTGCTGGTGGAGCCGGTGGATTCCACTATTTCGACATGCCGATAGCCCAGTGGTGCCAGGCGCTCGGCCAGATGGCGGGGATCCAGCGGAGTGCGCATGAACCGTGCCGTCCTTTCTTTTCACATGCCTTTCCCAAGACACTCTAGCCCCACCAATAACGGCATGGGAGTTTTTACACCGTATTATGGCCACCATGAGCTCTACCACCGACACATCGACCACCGCCGGGAAGATCGCCGACCTCCGCGATCGCCTGGCGGAGACCCACAAGCCGCAGGGAGACGAGATCCCGCGCGCTCGTCGCCGCGTGGACGCACTATTGGACGCCGGTAGCTTCGTGGAGACCGACGCACTCGCCCGCCACCGCGCGACCGCATTTAAGGCCGATAAGTTCCGCCCCGTTACCGATGGAATCGTCGCCGGCTACGGCACCATCGACGGCCGCCCCGTCTGCGTATTTTCACAGGACGCAACCCTCTTCGACGGCCAGATTGGTGAGACCGCCGGCGAGAAGATCCTGAAAGTCATGGAACTGGCAGTGAAGTCCGGCACCCCGCTGATCGGCATCTACGAGGGCACCGGCGCCCGCCCGCACGAGGGCATTACCGCGCTGGAGTACTTCTCCCGCATCCACAGCCTGCAGGCCAAGCTCTCCGGCGTGGTTCCGCAGATCGCTCTCGTCGCCGGCCCCACCAGTGGCGCGCTGGTGCACTCGGTAGTTCTGTCCGACATCGTCGTTGCCGTCAAGAACGCAGGCGGTCTCGTTGCTGACGCCACAGACGGCACCGCCCACCTCTACGCCGAGGACGATGCCTCCGCACTGGGACTCGTCGCGGACATTCTGGGTTACCTGCCCAGCAATAACCGTGCACTCCCCCTGCGCGGCGAAGATGGCGAGGCAGAGGCCGGCGAGCTGGACAACCTCATCCCGGACTCCGACTCACAGGCCTATGGCATGCACGCGGTTCTCAACCGGGTGGTAGACGCTAACACCGTAGTAGAGCTGCAGAAATTCCACGCACCGAACCTGATTACGGCGCTGGCGCGGGTCGGCGGCCGGAATGTGGGCGTCATTGCGAACCAACCTGAGCAACAAGCAGGAGCGATCGATGCCACGGCAGCCGAGAAGGCCGCGCGTTTCATCCGCTTCTGCGACGCATTCAACGTACCCCTGGTGACCTTCGTAGACTCCGTTGGCTACGCACCCGACGCGCTCTTCCGCCGCACCGCGAAACTTATCGGAGTGACCGCAACGGCATCCGTCGGCAAGATCGCGGTGATTACCCGCAAGGCTTTCGGGGATGCGTACCTCTCGCTAGGGGCCAAGCGCCTGGGTACCGACCTGGTCTACGCATGGCCCACGGCACAAATTGCACAGGACGATAGCTACCAAGCGGAGCCCTACTCCGCCGCCGAACGGGGCTTGGTCGACGCCGTGATTCCCCCGTCGGAGACCCGCGTCCGCATTATCGACGGGCTGCGCCTGGTGGAGCGCAAGGCCGAGGATGGCTATCCGCGCAAGCACGACAACCTGCCGTTCTAGGAGTAAGCGCGTGACAGACTTTCAGGTGATCAAGGGCAATCCGAACGAGGTAGAGACCCGGGCGCTGCAACTTATCGTGGACGACCTAGCGGCCGAAGCCGCAGCACTGCGCGACGCTAAGCCCGACACCCGCGGGCACTATGGGCGCGAGATGCCACACGGTAACCCGGGGGCTTTCCGCAATCCGCGGATGCCGCGAGGCTAGTGGCAGGGCGAGAAATATGAAACTCACTCTGGCCAGCACCTCGCCCGCCCGCGAGAAGGTACTGAACGCCGCCGGGGTCTACCCGCGCAAGGTCGCACCGGGCGTGGACGAGGAGGCTGCGGTAGCAAAACTGGTGAACCCCTCCCCTGCTGAGTACGTACAGCATCTGGCCACCGCCAAGGCGCAAGCGGTCGAGGGAGAGCTGGTCTTGGGCGGCGATAGCATGCTGCTCATCGACGGGGAGCTCCAGGGCAAACCGCACACGCACGAAGAGACGGTGCGGCGGTGGCGCCAGCAGCGCGGGAAGCGCGCGGAGCTTATTACAGGGCATGCGCTAATTGACGCCGCTACGGGTCAGCTTTATGAGGAAGTAGTTGCCACTACGATCCAATTCGCCGACGTATCCGATCGTGCCATCGAGGCTTATGCTGCCACGGGAGAGCCATTGGAGTGCGCGGGCGCTTTCACTCTGGAAGCGCTCGGCGGGTGGTTTATCGAGAGTATCGACGGCCACCCGTCCGCCGTGATTGGGCTTTCACTACCCGCGCTACGCCGCGGGTTGGCAAGCTTCGGCTATGACTTCTCCGACCTGTGGGACTAGTCGGCCTTGACGGAGCGCTGCTCTGGGCCGACATAGCTAGATAGAGGGCGGATGAGGGCATTATCCGCATTCTGCTCCACGATGTGGGCGGTCCAGCCAACGACGCGGGCCAGCACGAAGATCGGGGTGAAGAACGGAATATCGATGCCCAGCATGTAGTAAGTCGGCCCAGCTGGGAAGTCCAAGTTGGGCTGAATACCGGTGCGCTGATCCATTGCCTTTTGCATGTTGTCGTACATGTCGACCCAGCGTTGGCCATCGTGGTTGGCGGCGGTGCGACGCATAGCGGCCTCCATGGTCGGCACGCGCGAATCGCCCTTCTTATACACGCGGTGGCCGAAGCCCATGATCTTATTCTTCGCATCGCACTGATCGAGTACCCACTGTTCAGCGGTGGCTGGGTCGTCGACAGCAAGGAAGTTGTGCATCACAGCCTCGTTCGCACCGCCATGCAGCGGCCCCTTGAGGGCACCGATGGCTCCAGTGACTGCGGAGTACACATCGCTCATAGTGGAGCTGATGACGCGCCCGGTGAACGTGGAAGCATTAAAGCCATGCTCCGCGTACAGAGTAAGTGACTGATCAAATGCTTCCACGTCATCGCGGTTATTGGCCGGGCTCCCCTCTTCGTCTCCGAAGCACATGTAGAGGAAGTTTTCGGCGATATCGCGGTCGCGGGATGGCGGAATGTACTCCAGGTTCTTCCGGCGACGCAGGTCGTAGGCGACAATCGTTGGCAGCTTCGCCAACAGAGTCAGCCCTGTGCGGCGTACTGTGTCCGGGGCGCGGTCGTCCGCGTTGAGATCCTCGGTGCCGAACACACTCACCGCTGTGCGCAGCACATCCATGGGGTGCGCAGTCTTGGGCAGGGAATTGATGAGGTCCAGCATGCTGCGGTCGATCGGACGCAGGGCGCGCTCGCGCTGGCGGAACTGTTCTAACTCGCGGAAGTCCGGAAGTTCACCGTTCCACAAAAGATAGGCAACGTCCTCAAAGGTGCAGTGCTCTGCCAATTCTTCCACGGGATAGCCACGGTAAGTCAGTGAATTGGTCTCCGGGTTTACCTTTGAGATACCAGAGGTATCCACGACCACACCGTTAAGGCCCTTGTTGATGTTCTTTTCAGTGCCTGTGGCGTTGGACGTCTTGTTAGATTGGGCGCGGGGCGTGGTGAAGTTGGTGCGTCCGCGGTCGAAGGGTGCGTTAGAAACCTTGATGGGCTTAGTCATGGTGAGGTGTCCTTTCGAGTTAGAAAATGCCGCCGGGAATCTGCGGGGCGCGTGCGAGCACGTCGTCGCTGACCACTAGGTTCAGCTGGCCGAGCTCGCCAGGTGCCAGGTCGGCAGTGGCTTCAGCGACGGCCAGGAAGCGATCCTGCTCCACCTCGTCCACCACTCCCTCAGCCAAGGTGCGGAACTTGGCTATGTAGTCGGCGCGACCGAAGGGGCGGGCTCCCAGCGGATGCGCATCCGCCACCGCCAGCTCGTCAACGATCTCGGTGCCATCGCGCAGAGTGACCACTGCTTTGCAGCCGAAGGCCTTCTCCGCCGGGTCGGTGGAGTGATAGCGGCGGGTCCACTCCGGATCTTCCACGGTGGAAATCTTGCGCCACAGCTCGACGGTCTCCGGACGCTGAGCGCGTTCTGGCGCATAGGAGCGTTCGTGATGCCACTCGCCGTCCTCCAAGGCGACGGCGAAGATGTACATCACGGAGTGATCCAACGTCTCGCGCGACGCAGTGGGGTCGAACTTCTGCGGGTCGCCCGAGCCGGTACCGATCACGTAGTGGGTGTGATGGCTGGTGTGCAGGACAATGCTCTCCACCTGGCTGAGGTCGCCGATCCTGTCGCGCATCCGGCGGGCCAAGTCGATCGGCGCCTGAGACTGATACTCCGCAGAGTGCTCCTTGGTGTAGGTATCAAGGATCGCCCGCTTCGGCTCTCCCGGTTCCGGCAGGGGCACGACGTAGTGCGCATCCGGGCCGTCCAGCAGCCAAGCGATAACACCGTCTTCGCCTTCCCAAATCGGCGCTGGCGCACCCTCGCCACGCATGGCGCGGTCGACAGCCTCCACGGCCATTTTCCCGGCGAAGGCCGGCGCGTGAGCCTTCCACGAACTGATTAGTCCCTTGCGTGACTGGCGAGTAGCCGTGGTGGTGTGCAGCGCCTGCCCGACGGCTTGGTAAATCACTTGCGGGTCCAGCCGCAACGAGGTGCCGATACCTGCAGCCGCAGACGGCCCCAGGTGAGCCACGTGATCGATCTTGTGCTTATGGAGGGAAATTCCCTTGACCAGATCCACCTGGATCTCATAGCCCGTTGCGATCCCGCGGATCAGATCGCGCCCTCCCAGGCCACGCGCTTGTGCAACAGCCAGGATCGGCGGAATGTTATCGCCGGGGTGGGAATACTCGGCGGCTAGGAAAGTATCGTGAAAATCTAGCTCACGCACCGCCACGCCGTTGGCCCAGGCAGCCCATTCGGGGGAAACTGTGGCGTCAGTACCAAAAACGGCGCTGGGACCGGAGTGGCACAGCGCCTGACTGCGCGCCGACGAGACGGGACGACGCAGAATGGATGCGGCAGCGACGGCCGCATTATCGATGATGCGGTTGACCACCATGTCCGCGGTGTCTTGCGGCAACTCGACCGGGTCGGCGGCGACCTGCGCAACCTTCCAGGCGAGGTGTTCTTCCTGCGGAAAGTCGTCCGCCGAGGGGTGGACGCGAACGTCGTGGTTAATCATCGCGGGGGTTAGGTCCTTTCAGGGATGGAGGTGCTGTGATGCACCTCACCCTAACGCCTCGCGACGATCTATGTTGCTAAACAAACATTTTTTGACGCCAAAACGTCAGTTGGTATTTAGGCGTGCTTTTCCTCGACGCGCTTGATGGCCTCTTCGGCAACCAGCTGCTGGATACCCATGTCCAGCTCAGAGGTGAAGCCCACGCAGGAGCAGTTAATCTCGCCCAGAACGTAGGTGTCCTCACCCGTCTCATCGTCATCGGCAAGCATGAAGTCGGCAGTCCAGATCAGCGGGATGTTGTCGCCCCCCAGTTTCTCAGCGATAACCGGGCGAGCCTCGGCGAACATGTCCACCAGCTCCTGCCACTCCTCCGGCTTCTGGTAGGTGTACTTGGCACCAGAGAACAGAGTTGCAGAGAACGCGTCGCCGCCCTCGGCCGGCTTCTTGTGAACCACAAACACAGGGTGCGGACCAACCAGCAGAATGCGGATCTCACCCTCGACGATGCGCGGCATGAAGCGCATGTCCACCAGCATGCCGTTGTCGCCAACGATGTACTGGTCACAGAAATCCATGAAGTCACCGAGCTCGCGAACCTCGGTGTGGTTGTCTACAGCCTCGGTGCATTTCAGCTTGGTGTCCATAGGCAGGGCGGTACCCGGCTCGATGGACTCGGCCAGCTGCTTATCCTCCAGCTGCACGCGCCAGATACCAGAGCCAGTGGAGCCACGGTTCTGCTTCAGCACGCGCTCGCCATAAGACAAAGAGGTGGGGAAGGTCTTGTGGAAGGAATCGACATCGTAGTAAGCGGCGGTATCGTCCGGCACCAGGTCGGTGTCGTTCAACTTCACCAGCGCATCCTTTGCGCCATATGCCATCATCTCAGCCGGGGTGGACATACCAACCAGGCCAGATTGCTCCGTCAGTTTGGTCAGCATGTCGAAGTAGCCCTTTTCGCCGCCGGGAATGTGGCCCGGGTTAACGCGGGAAATGTAGGCATCGTAGGTCGCAGCAACCTCGTCGTAAATCTCGTCGGCTTTCTCCGGGTCGAAGTAGACAACTTCGGCCCCCCAACCCTTCTCGCGGATAGCCTCAACGATCGGCATGGTGTCGCGGCGGTGGCCGTCCTCACCCTTGTCGTTTCCGCCCTGAACCTCAAAGACAACAATGTTCTTGTGCACGGTTTCCCCTAGCTCTAGAAGTAAAAATGCAGTGCGTATGGCCGTGTTTAGCCAACAACATAATTCTACGATCACTTGGCCCGCACGGCAGTGGAAGATAAGTGTGATCTAAAGCGCTAGACTTTCATTCGATCGAAAGGCAGGTAATTCATGGGAATCGAGTTCGACCCCAGCCCTCAGCTGAAGCAATATGCCCACCCAAACAAGCTGGTCACGAACGCGTGGCTAGGAGCGAAGCTAGGCACCCCCGGCCTGAAGGTCGTAGAAGTAGACGCGGATTCACTGCTCTACGATATTGGTCACATTCCCACCGCAGTGCGCTTGAAGTGGTACGAAGATCTTTCCGACCCGGTGTGGCGTGACCTTATTGGATCCCGGGAATTCGAAAAGCTCATGGACCGTCTGGGCATCAGCCGGGACGACACCGTGGTCTTCTACGGCGACCACGCCAACCTGTGGGCTATCTATGCGCTATGGGTCTTCGAGCTCTTCGGCCACCCCGACGTGCGCATCCTGGACGGCGGACGCGACGCTTGGATGCAGGAGGAACGGGAAATCTCCTACGCCGTGGATGATGTCCCCCACCCGCCCGGCTACGCCGTGGCTTCCCGTCGCAACGATCACACAAACCGCATCTTCGTCGACGAGCTACGCACGAAGTTCGAAGGCTCCCAAGTAATCGACCTGCGAAACGCAGAAGAGTACACCGGCGAAGTGACGCTGCCGGGCTACCCCATTCGCCGCAATGGCCACGTACCGGGAGCAGTAAACCTGCGTGCGGATTCCTCGCTACTGGCGAACTCGCGTTTCTGCTCGGTTAAGGACATCGAAGCCAATCACGCTGCACTCGACCGCAGCCGCCCCACCGTTGTCTATTGCAATAACGGCGCCCGGGCAGCTCTCGAATGGTTCGTTTTGCGTTTCCTCTTGGGATGGGACGATGTGCGCGTTTACGATGGCTCGTGGATCGAATGGGGAAATATGATGCGCGTGCCCATCGAACGCAGCTAAGCGCGCAGTGTAGCCTCATTAACTAGCCTTTAATTATTTACCCGAAAGGATTGCCCGTGACTTCCAGCACCGCCGCCCCCTTGACGAAGGTACTGATCGCCAACCGCGGTGAAATTGCAGTGCGCGTCATCCGGGCTGCGCGCGACGAAGGCATCGCCACCGTTGCCGTCTATGCGGATCCGGACGCCGACGCGCCATTTGTACGCATGGCTGATGAAGCCCTGGCTTTGAGCGGCCAGACCTCTGCAGAGACGTACCTGGATATCGACAAGATCCTTGCCGCCGCTCGCAAATCGGGCGCCGATGCAGTCCACCCCGGGTACGGCTTTCTGTCGGAGAACGCGGACTTCGCACAGGCGGTCATTGATGCTGGTCTGAACTGGATTGGCCCGTCGCCTGAGGCGATTCGCAAGCTCGGCGATAAGGTGACGGCCCGCAATATCGCCCTTACTGTTGACGCCCCTATGACTCCGGGCACTAAGGAGCCTGTCGCGGACGCCGCAGAGGTGACTGCCTTTGCAGAACGTCATGGTCTACCGATCGCCATCAAGGCCGCCTTTGGCGGTGGTGGGCGCGGCATGAAGGTTGCCTACACGATGGATGAGATCCCTGATCTCTTCGACTCCGCTACCCGCGAGGCCATCACCGCCTTTGGCCGCGGCGAATGTTTCGTGGAACGCTACTTGGATCGCGCCCGCCACGTGGAAGCGCAAGTTGTTGCCGATAAGCACGACAATGTGGTTGTAGCGTCCACTCGCGACTGCTCTGCCCAACGCCGCTTTCAGAAGCTGATTGAGGAAGCTCCGGCCCCTTTCTTGAGCGACGAGCAGAATGAGCGCATTTACTCTTCCGCCAAGGCCATTTGCCGCGAGGCTGGCTATTACGGCGCGGGAACGGTGGAATATCTAGTTGGCTCCGATGGACTCATCAGCTTCCTGGAAGTGAACACTCGCCTCCAGGTGGAGCACCCCGTAACGGAAGAGGTCACCGGCTGGGATTTGGTGCGCGAACAATTCCGCATCGCCCGTGGCGAGACGCTCTCCCGCACTGAAGATCCGGAAATCCACGGCCACGCGATCGAATTTCGAATCAACGGCGAAGATCCAGCCAATAACTTCATGCCCGCACCTGGACGCATCCAGACCTATCGGGAACCAGCAGGCCCCGGTGTTCGTATGGATTCGGGTATCGAGACCGGAGCGGTTATCGGCGGCCAGTTCGACTCCATGCTGGCAAAGCTAATTGTCACCGGCACCGACCGCACCGAGGCGATCCAGCGCTCGCTCCGCGCACTGGAGGAATACGAGATCGAGGGCATCCCGACGGTTATCCCCTTCCACCAGGCTGCATTGACCGATCCAGCTTTCGTCGCTGAGGACGGTAATTACCGCGTGTACACACGCTGGATCGAGGAGGAATGGGATAACCAGCTACCCGCCTACGAAGAGCCACTCGCAGCTTCTGCGGAAGATGAACTACCGAAGGAGAAGCTGGTCGTGGAAGTCGACGGGCGCCGCGTGGAGGTGCTCGTGCCAGGCGAGATCCTAGCGGGTCGCGGTTCGGTGAGCCGGGCGAAGAAGCGCCGCGCCGACGCCGCGGACATCGCAATCACTGGAGACACCGTGGCCTCCCCGATGCAGGGCACCGTCATCAAGGTAGAGGTCTCCGAAGGCGACGAAGTGGCCGAGGGCGACGTACTGCTGGTTCTTGAAGCCATGAAGATGGAAAATGCCGTCAAGGCGCACAAGTCCGGTGTGGTGCAGTCGCTGAGCGTCGGAAGCGGTGATGGCGTCACAAAGAACCAAGCACTGCTCGAACTGAAGGATGACCCTGCGGCTGATAATGTCGCAGAATAAATTAACGAGACAGGAAACGTATCCCATGACCCACCACAAAGCTGAAGACTTTTCCGAGCAGGAAGATCAGAGCGCGACTGAGGGAACGCCCCAGGACACCACGGAGGGCAAGACGCCGAAGAGCATGATCTTTCTGGGGCTCGGCCTGCTGGTCGTTGCCGTGATCACTGCCATCGTTTCGCTGGTCGGTGTAAAGGACTTCGGCAAGGGTTACGACGTTTCAGGTGGCAAGGAATACTACCTGCTGGCCGACGAGGACGCTCTCAGCGCGCGCCAGTGCACCCTTACCGACGAGCATGACAAGGATCTCGCCGATCGCATCCGCGAAGCTGACCTGAAATTCAGCCAGGACGATCTGGAGATCTCCGATGTCTCTCTGCCGCTGACCAAGAACAAGGGCGTGTACACGTCCATCACGTTCAAAGAGGACGTTGCAAAGGCTAAGTACAACTGCGACAAGGGAACCATCTACATCTCCACCTTCTCTTCCGGCACCCTGCAAGCACTGCGCTGGGTGACGATGCTATGTGGCGCAGCCGGCGTGGCGATCCTGATCCTGGCCGCGTTTGCGAAGCAGCGGAAGAAGGATAGCGAAACTGTTTCTGAATCCGACGCCGACCTCGAAGAAAACTAAGTGGCAGAAACCCTCTCAAATCAGCTGACCGGGACTTTGGCAAAGTGGAAGAGCTCCAAGCGGGGCTACGTACTGGCGCTCGACCAGGGAACTACCTCCACCCGCTGCATCATTTTCGATGCCCGCGGGAAGATGGTGAGCTCCAGCCAGATGGAACACCGGCAGATCTTCCCCCAGCCCGGCTGGGTGGAACACGACCCGGAGGAAATTCGGCGCAATAGCCGACGCGTCATGGCCGACGCCGCAGCCTCCCACGATATTCCCGTGGAAGAGTTCGCCGCAGTAGGCATTACCAACCAGCGTGAAACCACCGTCGTATGGGATCGCGAGACCGGCAAACCGATTTACAACGCGATCGTCTGGCAAGATACCCGCACTGACGAGATCATCAAGAGCTTAAGCGAAGAGCAGAAGTCAATGATCTTCGAGCGCACAGGGCTCAATGCCTCTACCTACTTCGCCGGGCCGAAGATTCGATGGATTCTGGATAACGTTGACGGCGCCCGCGAGAAAGCAGAGCGCGGGGAGCTGGCCTTTGGAACCATTGATTCGTGGCTGATTTGGGAACTCACGCGCCGCTCACGGAAGAAGTCCAAGGCGGGACGGGCAGGTAGCGCCCGGCATGTCACGGATGTCACCAATGCTTCCCGCACGATGCTCATGGATTTGCGCACGCAAACATGGGATCCGGAACTGTGCAAGCTCTTTGACATCCCTGAATCTATGCTGCCGGAGATCGTGAGCTCCTCCGAGATCGTCGGCAAGGTGCGACGCAGCGGCCCGGTCAACGGTGTACCCATCGCCGGTATTTTGGGCGACCAACAAGCCGCTGCTTTCGGGCAGGTATGCTTCAACCAAGGCGAAGCGAAGAACACCTACGGCACGGGGAACTTCCTGCTGTTAAACACCGGTACCGAACCGCAGTGGTCGGAACATGGGCTAATCACCACCGTCGCCTACCGGCTGGGTAATCAGCCCGCGGTGTATGCCCTGGAAGGCTCCATCGCCGTCACGGGTTCCCTAGTGCAGTGGCTCCGTGACAACCTGGGCTTCTTTGACACCGCCGATGATATTGAGCCACTGGCTCGGAGCGTGGACGACAATGGTGGCTGCTACATCGTGCCGGCTTTTAGTGGATTGCTGGCTCCTCACTGGCGCCCCGAGGCGCGCGGCATCATCGCCGGCCTTACTCGCTACGTAACAAAAGCACACATCGCTCGCGCTGCGCTGGAGGCCACCGCCTTCCAAACCCGCGAGGTCGTCGAAGCCATGAACGCGGACTCCAAGGTGGACTTAAAAAACCTACGCGTCGACGGCGGCATGGTTGTGAACTCACTGCTGATGCAGTTCCAGGCGGATCAACTTGAGGTTCCAGTAACCGTTCCGGAGGTGTCGGAAACCACCGCCCTTGGCGCAGCCTACGCCGCCGGTCTGGCAGTGGGCTTTTTCCAGGATCTTGACGAGCTCGTGTCGCTGTGGCAGGAGGAAAAGACCTATTTCCCCCAGGGTGATCCCCAAGAGCGCGAGGTCACTTTTGCGAAGTGGAAGCGCGCGGTGGAGCGCACTTTTGATTGGAAGTCCGACTAAGACGCAATGCTACGCTTAGAAGCATGAGCGACCCCTCCCACAGAGAGATTCGAGTTTCTGACATCGACCGCAGCGACGCAATCAGCGTCCTCGGTGCCCATTTCGCCGATGGCCGGCTCGCCATGTCCGAATACGAGGAGCGCGTGCAGCTGGCCACCGAAGCTGTCTCTGAAAGAGAACTAGAGCAACTCTTCGCAGATCTTCCGCCGCTGTCCCCTACCCGCGAAGTGGTTCCTTATTACTCTGCCAACGAGGTTGATCGCCATTACCGAAGTGGCCGGAATATCCGCCTCGGGTTGTTGCTCAGTACCGTCATTGGCAGCACAGGCCTGGCCATTGTTCTCAATAGCGTATGGGCCTCTTCTCCAGTGCTATTGCTGCTCATCCCAATGGTTTTCGTCATGCTCTACGTTATGAAAGCCGGCCCGAAGCAGTGGTACGAGCCCAGCCCTCGCCAGCTAGATCGACAGCGCTTCCAGGAGCTCAAACTACAGCAGCGCGTACAACAGGCGCAGTGGAAGTTCGAGCGCAAACAGCGCACTCACGAGCTCACCAGCAGTGCGATGAATTTCGCCCAGAAGCGCTTTAACGGAACTGGTCGATAACCCCGGCGAAGAGGCGAATACCGATCCCCAGCGCCCGTTCATCGAAGACAATATCGGGCTGGTGCAGGTCGGGGCGCTCCCCCTTGCCGATCCATGCGCCCAGGCGCGCCATCGAGCCAGGCACATGCTCCAGATACCAGCTGAAGTCTTCACCACCGGTGGATTGCGGGGCTTCCTTCAAGGCATTCGGATCGACGTCGTTCACGGCCTGCGCCAAGGCGGCGGTGGAGACGTCGTCGTTCATCACCGGCGGCACGCCCTTGGTGTAGCGCAATTCAAGCTGAGCTCCGGTCGGTGCGACCAGGTGCTCCAGCAGTTCGCGCAGGGTTTCTTCGCCACGACGCCACACTCCAACCTCCGCCGTGCGGAACGTACCGAGCAGGCGAACCTCCTGGGGCATTGCGTTGAACGTCGACCCGCCATTAATCGCGCCGAAAGTCAGTACCGTGCCGGTTCGCGGATCCACCGTGCGGGACAGTAGGCCGGGCAGTTGCGACGCAATAAGCCCTGCTGTGTACACCAGATCCGCCGCCAGGTGTGGCCGGGAGGTGTGGCCACCGCTACCGCGCAAGATGACCTCCACAACATCACTAGCCGAGGTGATGGCGCCAGTGCGCACGCCGATCTCCCCCGTCCTGAGCTTTGGCTCGCAGTGCAATGCGAAAATACGGGACACGCCATTGAGAGCCCCGGCCTCGATCACGTCGACTGCGCCTCCATCCATGACTTCCTCAGCCGGCTGGAAGATAAAGCGAACCTGGATTCCCAGCGCATCCTCCCCGTGGGCGTCCACAAACTCGGCGAGGGCGACAGCTAGACCGAGCACAACGGTGGTGTGAATATCGTGGCCGCATGCATGCATGATGCCGGGAATTTCAGAGGCAAAGTCCAGGCCTGTGACCTCCTGCAATGGCAAAGCGTCGATGTCACCGCGGAAGGCGATACGAGGTGTACCGATCGGGCCAATATCCGCAATGAGTCCCGTAGAGGGCAAAGCCACCGGACGCAGCCCGGCGCGCTCGAGTTCCTGGGTGAGGAAGCGAGTCGTCTCCGTCTCCATGTGCGAAAGCTCGGGATTGCGGTGCAGGTGACGGCGCCAGTCGACGATCCGCTGGGAATTATCCCGCACCCAGTCCCGCACGAACTCGGCAATGGAGTGTGCGCTGTCCTCCTGTGTGCGCTGCTGTGTGCCGTCTTGCACTTGACTACTCACATTCCTCTCACTTCGATTGACCTATCTAGTCTAACGCCTGCGGTACCCTTGGTTGACATGACTGCTTCCCCAAATCCCTATCAGCTGGCCGACGACGCTGCGGCGGCTTTGAAAGATCGCACGGGTCTCGACTCTTACGACTGTGCTGTCGTACTCGGCTCCGGTTGGCGCCCTGCAGCGGACATGCTGTGTGAAGGCGCGGAAGACCTGGTGGAGTTCCCGATGTCGGAGCTTCCGGGATTCCTCGCCCCCACCGCCCAAGGGCACGGCGGCACGGTGCGTAGCGGAAGAATTGGTGGCCGCAATGTGCTGGTGCTGTTGGGTCGCACCCATGCCTACGAAGGCCACGAGCTGTGGCGCACCACTCATGCCGTACGGACCGCCGCAGCCGCGGGGGTACAGACGGTCGTGCTGACGAATGCTGCTGGCGGTCTCACCGAGGGCATGAGTGTAGGCGAGCCAGTGCTGATTGCCGATCACATCAACTTCACGGCGAAGACTCCCCTGTCCGGCGCGAACTTCGTCAACCTGGTGGATGCCTATAGCCCTACCCTGCGCGCCAAGGTGCAGGAGATGCGTCCTGGCATGCGCGAGGCCGTCTACGCCATGATGCCTGGGCCGCAGTACGAAACCCCCGCAGAGATCCACATGCTGCGCACCCTGGGCGCGGGCCTGGTGGGTATGTCCACGGTCTATGAAACCATCGCCGCACGCGAGGCAGGCGTAGATGTGCTGGGAATCTCCCTGGTCACCAACCTGGCCGCGGGTATTACCGGCGAACCACTGAACCACGAAGAAGTCTTGCAAGCGGGTAAGGATGCAGCCAACGACATGGGTGGGCTGCTCCGCGAGCTGGTGAACAACCTATGAGCGAACTGAAGTTCGGCACCGCCGGTCTGCGCGCCAAAGTAGGACCCGGCCCTGATGAGATGAATGTGGGCACCGCCACCCGAGCCACCGCCGGCGTGGCCGCCTGGCTGCAGGAACGCAAACGGCCCTTGCGCGCCGACGGGGTTTTTCGTGCGGCTGTTGGATATGACGCCCGCTACGGCTCCCACGCCCTAGCCCGCGCAACGGCGGAGACTTTCGCCGGCGCGGGGTTTGATGTCACCCTCATTGCGGAGCCAGCTCCTACGCCAGTGCTGGCGTGGCTGGTTAAGTCCCGCCGGATGGACGTGGGCGTGCAGATCACCGCCTCGCATAACCCGGCGCAGGATAATGGCTACAAGCTTTACCTCGATGGCGGTTCACAGCTGGTCTCCCCCGCTGATCGCCAAATCGAAGAACACATTGCTGCTCAGCCCGCCGATGCAGCCGACATCCCCCGCTCCGAGGCGAAGTCGGTCGATTTGTCGGCGGTCTCCGGCTACGTCACTGACTTGGGCACCCTTGTAGCCACAGGACGCCAATCCGAACTGGCACCACGGCGCAAACTGAAGATCCTGTACACCCCAATGCACGGCGTGGGCGGTAACGCCCTGGAGTGGGCTCTACGCGAAAACGGCTTTGGCAATGTCCACACCGTTGCTTCGCAACGCTGGCCGGATCCCAACTTCCCCACAGTGGCCTTCCCGAACCCGGAGGAACCCGGTGCGACGGACGCCCTATTGGCCGAAGCGCGAGAGATCGACGCGGATCTGTTGATCGCTCTGGACCCGGACGCCGACCGTTGCATGCTGGGGTTGAAGCGGGCCGACGGGGAGTACCACATGCTGCGCGGGGACGAGACCGGGCCCTTGCTGGCACGCAGGGTATTGGCAGGTGTGGGGGCGTCACCAGGAAACAAACCTGTCGTAGCAACCACGGTTGTCAGTTCACAGCTGCTCGGACGCATGGCACGCGCCGAAGGCTGGGATTATGTAGAGACGCTGACGGGCTTTAAGAATCTCGCGCGTGCTGCGGGAGGACGCCCTGGGGAGTTGGCTTTCGCTTATGAGGAGGCGATCGGCACTGCTCCTGCTCCGCACATCGTGGCGGACAAGGACGGTATTGCCACGGCGCTGATCGCTGCGGCATGGGCAGCCGAGACGGACCTGGCCGCCGAGTTGGACAACATCGAGGCCACCTATGGCGTGTTTAGAACTGCGCAGGTAAGCAGCCGATTCGAGGACGTGGCTCAGGCACACGAACTGATCGAACGTTGGACGAAAAACCCACCGGCAACACTTGCGGGCGCGACGGTGCAGGCCGGGCCGATCAAGGACTCAGAGGGCAACCGCACCGACGGAGTGCGCCTCGTGGGTCATGTGGATGATCTGGCGCTGCGCGTGGTCGCCCGAGCCTCCGGCACGGAGCCGAAGGCAAAGTTCTACCTGGAGGTCAGCGCCGAGGCGGGAGCAGACGCACAGGCCGTGGAGGCACTGCTGGAGCGCCTAAAGGTCGATGTTTCGGGGGCCGTATAGGCGATCGCCGGCATCGCCTAGGCCGGGGACGATATACGCATCTTCGTTCAGGCTCGGATCAATTGTGGCGGTGACCAACTTGCGAACGCTCACCTGTGCCTCAACGAGCGCATCAACGCCGGGCTGGGCAGAGACCATGCACACGCAGGTGATGTCGTTGGCGCCGCGGCCCTCCAGTAGGCGAATGGCGTGCAGCAGCGAGCCACCGGTAGCCAGCATCGGGTCGACGAGGAACACCGGCTGATCACGGAGGTCATTTGGCAGAGCCTCGAGATAAGGCACGGGCTCGTGGGTGGTTTCGTCGCGAGCCATGCCGATGAACCCGACCTGCGCGTCGGGGATCATGGATAATGCCGGATCGATCATGCCCAGACCTGCGCGAATGACGGGAACGATAATCGGGGGCTTTTCCAATCGCGTGCCCGTGGTGGTGGCTACCGGGGTTTCTAGTTCAAATTTTTCGGCTACCAGATCTGCCGAGGCTTCGTAGATCAGCATCGCGCCCAGGTCGGCCAGGGCAGCACGGAACTGTGCGTTATCGCTGTTTTTGTCGCGCATAATGCTGAGGCGCGCTGCGACGAGCGGATGTTTTACCACCTGAATATCCATGGTTCCCCACTGTAGTTGATGGCGCGCGGAACCTTTTGCCTCACAACGCGGTCTAACGGTTCTGAGCATTTGTTTGGGGAGGGTTTCTTTTGCTCTATGGGGATAAGATTCACGCTGATCCGGAGCTAGTTGCGCAGCTTAAGAGCCGTACCACGGACGTGGGCGCAGCATTGCAGGGGCGAGCTTCGCCGATTCACGGGGAAACGGGGGCCGTAGCGCCGCTTGCGTTGAGTGATTTCCTGCGGGCGTTGTCGGCTGCACGGGACGCGCACGACGGGTTGCTGCGGGATGCGGATGGTTACTTTAATGACGCCACGTTTGCCCTGGCCAGCATTAACCGCGACCTTGAGGGACACGAAGGCGAGTTTTCCAGGGCCTTCAATGGGCTGACGGAGGTGTGAAGTGCTCGATATAGCGGGTCTTGTGACCCCGTTGATTGCAGCTATCCCCTCGCCTTTTAGCCCGGGCCTGAGTGCGAGTGTGCCAGCGGTGCGCGGGCTGGAGGGATTGGGAGATATGGCGACTGCGGCACTACAGGGTAATGCGGGGAAAAGTGTCCACGGATCTTTAGACACGGTGGCGCGAGCGGTAGCTTCCGTGGTGAAGGCTGGTGGAGCCCTGGACGGGTTGGCTAACCAGGCTGCCCTGGCGGTGGAACGCACAATCGGGGACTTGGGTGTGATCCTGCGCGACTGCGTGCGGGAGGTCGGCCAGGCCGTGGCGGGAAGTGGAATGGCCGGACCGTTGGGGTGGATAAATGGCCTCGGTGCGGCGATGCCGGTGGTGCTGCGGCACGTGGAACGGGCGAAGGATCGCGTACACACGCTGGAGACTGAACTTCACGGGCTTACGAACGACGTGCACAAGGTGCACAAGGAACAGCTGCCGGAGCGGCTTCCCGCGCGCAACCCGGACGCGTCCCCGGCGCTGGAACCAGCTGCATACGAGGCACCCGGAACGCAAGGGGCGCCTTCCTCGCAAGCATCGCAGGCGGTTGCCGCAGCGAAGACTGCCTTGGGCACCCCCTACCAATGGGGCGGCACGGTGCCCGGCAAAGGTTTGGATTGCAGTGGGCTGGTTCAGTGGGCCTACAAACAGGCTGGGGTGGAACTGCCCAGAACGTCGAGCGAACAGGCAATCGGACCACAGATCGCCAGGTCGGCGGTGCAAGCAGGAGACCTCGCGGTGTGGAATGGCCACGTGGCAATGGTCGTCGATAATAACCACATGATCGAAGCAGGCAATCCGGTGCAAATCAGCCCGATCCGGCAAGAGAACAGCGGAATGCCCTTCAAGGGCTTCTACCGACCGACGGCGGCCTAGGCTACAGGCTGGAATCAAAAGGAGTAGGACATGGCACTTATCAACGGACGTTCACACAGCAGTGGTCTGGCACGCATCGTCAGCACTCCCCCTCCACGTGAGTATCTGGCAGCTCAATTCTTAGGCGAGATGCCCGAGACGGTACCAGCGGTGCTCACTGCGGAGCTCCGCACACGGCGCCCAGATCAGTCACAGGACTAACACCAACTTCGGCATGCCAACCTAGTAGAATGCCTTTCCATGGCAGCAGATAATGGCTTGAGGACATTCGGTAACGGCATCGTCGCCGTCGAGTTAGAGATCACTAGCGGTACTTGGTACACCCTGTGGGCACCCAATTGGCTGGTCAAGGGCGAACGCTGGCAGGGGTTCCTAGGTGACGATGACGATCTTTTCGTCTTTGATTCCCCCGCCAAGCTGCTGGCTTTCCTGGAAAACGGTGGCCGTAATGAGCTGGCCGAACACCCCAAGTGGGCGAAGTTTAAAACCGACTTGGTGACGAATGTGGTGCCCACGCGCACGGGCAAGATCAGCCTAATCGAGATTCCTCGGAAACTGTCCCTCCGTCCGGGTTATGAATCCACCTCCGCTGTATCCCGCGGCTTCGACCTTCTACGCTCCATGGGTAACGTCCTGGGGCTAAAGAGCGTGAACAATTGGTTCCACTCTTATTCCATCCTGGACAATGTGCGCCGTGGCCCGGACCACTACCAGTCGCAGAACGGCCTGGAAGAGTGGTCGGGCGTCGGACGTACCGTGCTAGATCGCTGGAAGGGCATGCTCAACGACGTTGAGGAGCACCTGACAGAGCCCGAGGTCGACGAGGCCAAGGTCGAAGACGCTCAGAAGAGGATTGACGAGGCACAGGAGGCTCGCGAGAAGCGTCTACAGGAAAAGGAAGCGGAGGCAGCTGCCGCAGCCAAGAAGGAAGACAGTGCCGATGCCGACCCTTACGACAAGACCATTTGGGCGGACGCCGGCATTGATCCGATCCGGATCAGCCTGGGGGGCCAGTACGTCTACACTTTGCGTTGTTACGTCGGTGACAAGCCGCGCTTCCTAGGTCGTCACGGAGAGATCAATACCTTCCCGAACTCTCGCGCTTTGGTGCGGTGGCTTATCGACGCCCACGATCACGACCTCGAGGAGCTGGAGACGTGGGGCGATATTGTCAGCGCCGCCAATGCTGGTGAACTAGAGGTCACGGTGCACGACTCGAACCAGTATTCCTTCGCCGGCCTGCACGATGACATCGCGGAATCCATCGACGCGGTGGATACCGACCAGTTGGGTCGCGCCTACGAGCTGCTGGCAGACGCCGCTGACTGGGCAGGTGATGACAGCGTGAACAAGGTTCTGCTGAGCTACCCCAAGCTGCAGAACTACTTGGCTTACATGCTCGGCTCCCCGTCCGATTCGCAGCCCTCCGCCCCCTTTGACGAGGAGGCCAAGGGCTGGAAGGCACTGGAAGAAGACCTGACCAAGCGCTTTACGCGCTTCTAGCCGGAATATCGCCAAACAACCAAAAAGAGCTCTACCAGTATGTACTGGTGAGCTCTTTTTTAATGCCCAGGGTTAGCTACTGCCCTGGCTGGTTAAAGGGGTTCTGGTTCCCCGGCTGGCCCGGCTGATTCTGTGGCTGACCCTGCGGTTGGCCAAACTGGTTACCCGGCTGATTCTGCGGCTGGCCGAACTGGTTGCCCGGCTGATTCTGTAGCTGGCCGAACTGGTTCGGATTGTTGTTACCCGGCCCCTGCAGAAGGTGGCCATACTTGACGATCGCAATCACGCCGAGGGTGATGATCGCCAAAGCAAGGAGAATTGCGACAAACAACCAGAACTTAGGGCCACCATCGAAGGAGACGTCAACCTTAGGAGTTGGCATATATTCCGAGTAGCCTGATGGAACTGACTGCGTCAACTTATCAACTTCCTCCTTCGCCTCCTTGAAGTCGCCATTGAACTGGACATATGCGACAATATTCCAGATCAACAGTAGTGCTCCGGAACCAATCGTCATGAAGACAGCAATGCGAGGCTGCGCTTTCAGCCATAGCATTACCGCCGCGCCGATCAGCAACCCCAGAACCAAGATCATGAACAGGATGCCTAGGCTCTCGCTGTACCTTTCAGCGTCGGATGCATCTGCGTAGGAGGCAGAAACTCGACCCCAGCCGTTCATCGACGCGGAATTCTTAGTATCTTCATACCTAGCTTCCACGCCAAACCAGGGAAGGAAGCTGACGATCAGCACCAATAGAGCAGAGACTCCGGCGGCAATCGCACCCATCTGGTTCCACTGCAGAGACTGCCCCTTCGGCCCCTGCGGATTGAACTGGCTCTGCGGGCCGAACTGCTGCGGCTGTTGTGGCTGCTGCATTTGGTTCGGCTGCTGCGCTGGGAATGCCTGGTTAGGTTGATTCGGTTGGCTTGGGCCACCAAAATTCTGCCCCGGCTGACCGTAAGGGTTCGGGTTACTCATAAAGGATGCTCTCAATCTTTCTGCGAAAAATCGTGGTTTACTAGCCGACTAATTATTACATTCAGCTCCCCTTCCGGCGACTCCAATTGGGGAATCCTCCCTACAGAATGGGACGTTTAGGGGTTCTCTACGAAGTACTCGTCAAACTGAACGTTGCTGGCCATCTCGCCATGCTCGAAAACTTTCAAGCTCTTCTGGTTGATCTCGATTCTCGTTCCCCCACCAACTGGGACGCGGTAGCTCCCCCGACCTGGATCGGCGTAAGCCATATCGACATCCTTCTCTAGCTCATACCCACCGACATCACCGCGGTAGTAGTAATCGCCTTTCTGTCCGACCTTGCAGACAACCACATAGTCACCGTCTCCGTATGCTGCGTAGAGCCATTCGTCATCTGAGTTGCAGTGGGCGGAGCTCCCTTCCCATCCATGTCGACTCAAGGAGTACTGGGCGCTGCCAGTACTGCGGTTACTTTCCTGGCTCTCCGTTTCATCCTCGGGAGCATCGGGCGTCGGCTTCTTCGGGGGAGCGGTGGATTCTCCATTTGTTTCTGAAGCCCCACTCGGAGCAGAGGCAGAGGACTCACTGGCCGCGACGGGCGCTTCACTGTCACCGTCGTCGTTTCTGTCGCCCAAGATGGCAAAGGCGGCCACACTACCGCCGACTAAGAGCGCAATCACGGCAATTGCGACACTGGCATAAACCCATGGCGAGGTTTCCTTCGCACGCTGTGGTTCTGGTGCCGGCGGATGGTAATTATTCCAATTGTTCCAGTTCTCGTTGTTCATCAGAAAACCATTTGCTTACTCGGGCGTCTTGCCTCTAATAGGCCAAACGATCGTTACCTACGCCGTAGATTAACACCCCAACCCACTTAGCGCCGGAGCTCGTGATTTAGGGTATCCAGCTCGCCACCACCGGCCATCTCCAACGTCAACTGTTCCAACGTGACCTCAGAGTAATCCGCGTCCAGGGACTGCTCGCCCATATTCAGCAGCACAAAGTGGCTACCGACGAGATATGCATGGTGAGGATTGTGCGTAATCAGCACCACTCCCACCCCACGTTCCGCCGCGGCCTTAACGAAGCGCAGTACCATGCCGGATTGTTTGACGCCCAGCGCTGCGGTGGGTTCGTCGAGAATGATCACTCGCGCGCCGAAATACACAGCCCGTGCAATCGCCACGACCTGGCGCTGACCACCGGAGAGGTTGGCGATGGGCACCTCGACATCATCCAGGTGCACGCCCATTTTCTCCAACTCTTCGGCAGTGATGCGACGCATTTCATCAGCGCGGAGCATACCGAAGCGACCGGTGAGCTCCTGGCCCAAGAAGAAGTTCCGCCACACGGACATCTGCCCCACGACCGCTAGATCCTGGTAAACGGTGGCAATGCCCTTTTCCAGTGCGTCCTTCGGGCCAGAGAACTGAACCTCCTCCCCATCGACCAGTAACTCGCCACTGGTGTGCTTGTGACGGCCAGCCAGAATCTTGATCAGTGTGGACTTGCCTGCGCCGTTGTCACCCAGGATGCAGGTCACTTTGCCAGGGTAAATATCCAGGTTGATGCCCTTCAGCACGTGGACATCACCATAGTCCTTGGTGATATCGCGGAGGCTGATGACTGGGGTGGCGTCAATAGAAGAAGACATTTAGCTACGACCCCCAGAAGTGAACTTGGCGACAGAGTTATTGGTGAGCACTGCGAACAGGAGCATCGCGCCGAGGAAGAATTTGAACCAATCTGGTGTCCAGCCTGCATAAACAATGCCTTGGTTCGTCATACCGAAGATCAATGCACCAATAGCAGTACCGATGGCAGTGCCGCGCCCGCCTGTGAGCGCACAGCCGCCGATAACCGCGGCGATGATGTAGAGGAACTCGTTGCCCACACCCTGTCCGGCCTGAATGGAGTCGAAAGCAAACAGGTTGTGCATACCCACGAACCAAGCGGCGAAGGCAACGAACATGAAAAGGATGACCTTCACGCGACGGACGGGAACTCCGGTGGCACGGGCAGCCTCGGCATCACCGCCGACGGCGAAGATCCAGTTACCGAAGCGCGTCTTGAACAACAGCACGCTGGCCAGTGCAACAAAGAACAGCCACCAGAAAACAATGGTTTTAATTTCCACGCCATGGATATCCACCGAGGAGGCAAAAACTGCTTTGGCGGAGTCGAAGCCCTCCATATCGGCGATCGACGGTGTGGCGACCTGGCCGGTGACCATTTTCGTCACCGCAAGGTTGATGCCCTGCAGCATCAAGAATGCGGCGAGAGTAATAAGGAATGAGGGAATGCCAGTGCGCATCACCATAAACCCGTTAAACGCGCCGATAGCCAAGGCGATCAGGAGCGACAGGAACACGCCGACCCAGGAGTTTAGCCAGAAATTGTAGTTCAGCATTGTGGCGGCCAGGGCGGCAGTGGTCACGGCCACACCAGAGGAGAGGTCGAACTCGTCGCCGATCATCAGCAGTCCGACAGCCAGGGCGATAATACCCATGGTGGAGCTGGAGTAGAGCACCGTCGAAAGAGCGTCTAAAGAGCGAAAAGACGGGGCTACGAACATGAACAGCGCGAAGATCAACACCGCGCCTAGCACGGAGGTGAACTCGGGGCGCTTGAGCAGTTTCACAGCCTTCATCGTAGGCCTTCCTTGGCGGCATCTGCGATCGTATCTACGTTCGACTTATCCACGAACGACGGCCCGGTGAGTACTGGCTGCCCGCCGCCCACGGTCGAACCATTGCGCTTAGCCAACCAGAGCGCGTCGATGGCCATGTAGCCCTGTAGATAGGGCTGCTGATCAACAGCCCACTGAACGGTGCCCTTCTTGATAGCGGCGACGAGCTCCGCATTCGTATCAAAGGTGGAGATCTTCGCATCCGAGCCGGCCTGTTCTTTGGCCTGCACCGCAGTCAATGCGACGGGCGCGACAAGCCCCATGACCCAGTCGATGTCCTTCTGCTGTGCCAGCTTGGCCTGCACCGTGGACTGCACACTGGTGAGATCCATGCCATTGACATAGAGGTTCTCAACGGAGCCACCGTTCAGCCCCTTCTTGATGCCTGCGCAACGGGATTCCTGGCTGGGGTTACCCTGTTCGTGGATCACGCACAGCACCTTCTTGGCCCCGTCCTTAGCCAAGCGCTGACCGGCGCGTTCACCGGCGACGGACTCGTCCTGACCAAAAAAGGCGCTGAGGTTGTATTTCTTGTAATGCTCCATGCCGGAGTTCAGACCGACCACGGGGATGTCGGCTTGCGATGCGCGCTTAGCCACCGGCCCCAATGCTTCCGGGGTGGGCATGGTCAAAGCCAGACCATCGACATGGGAATCGATGGCGTTCTGTACCAGGTTTGCCTGATCCGGCGCCTGCGGGGACGAGCTATAACGCAGCTCAAGGTTGTTCTTCTTGGCGGCATCCTCGGCGCCGGCACGGACAAGATCCCAGAAGGTATCGCCCGGTGCGCCGTGGCTTACCATCGCCACGGTGTAGCGCGGAGTATCCACTCCCCCGCCACCATCGCCGGAGGATCCTCCCCGCGGACGGCCACCGGTTTCCGAGCATGCGGTCAAAGCCAGGCCAGTGCAGATCGTGAGCAGCAATGCCGCAGTGCGGCGGAGGTTGAACAACTTTCCCCGAGAATTCGCCATGCAGAGCATCTTGCCAGGTCACAAGGGCAAAGCCCAACTGCTAGCGAGATAACTTAAAGCATTCAGAGGCTTCTAGCTGCGGGTTTCTGAGCCATCGGAACCGTCAGGATCGTCAGTACCTTCACCCTCGTCATCGTCCAAGCTAAGCCCCAGCTCTTCCAGCTCGGCCTTGAGGTTCTCCATCGACAATTCAATGTCCTGCTGCCCAGCCCCTGCACCCGCAGCGTGTGGCTGTCCGTGACCGTGCAGCCGCTGCATACCGCTGGACAACTCGCCATCCTCGGCATCCAAAGCATCGTCGGGCAGGCTATTGCCGACCTCGGCGTAGGCGGGGTAAATCACGTTACGTTCCAGGTCTTCGCGCAGAGTTTCATCGCAGTAGGCCACCTGCAGCGCATTGCTGGTCAGCTCCAACAGTTGCCACAGCTCCAGGTCACAGTGTTCGGCCAGCAACTCGAATTCGCGGGACATCGTGGTTCCAGAGACCAGGCGGTTGTCCGTGTTCACGGTGCACAGGAAGCCCATCTCGTACAGCAGGCCGAAAGGATGTTCCGCCACATCGTCGCAGATGCCCGTCTGTGTGTTGGAGGTCGGGCAGATCTCCAAGGCGATGCGCTGGTCGCGCATAAAGCGGGCTACCTGCCCCAGCTCAATACCGCTCATGGTGGCATTAAAGTCTTCGTACACGCGTACGCCGTGACCGATACGTCGGGCACCCTGCGCTAGGGCGTCACGAAGAGAATCCACACCTGCGGCCTCACCAGCGTGAATGGTGAAAGGAACAAGATTTTGGCGCAGCAACTCAAAAGCGGCAGCATGCTTCGACGGCGGGAAACCATCCTCGGCGCCGGCAATGTCGAAACCGACGACATAGCCTTCACCCGGAGTGTGCTCACCGTAGTTATCGACCGTGAGCTGCGCGATTTCCTCGGAGCGATCGGCGTGGCGCATAGCGCACAGGATGAGACGCACGTGAATGCGGCCGCCCTTTTCAGCTACGATCCGCTCACCTTCCTTAACGCCTTGCACGGTGGCTTCAACGACCTGTTGCAAGGTAAGGCCATCGGCCTGGTGCTGTTCGGGGGCGTAGCGCAGTTCGGCGTAGCACACGTTATCGGCAGCCAGATCCTCAACTGCCTCGCGAGTGATGCGCACCAGCCCCTCGGCGGTCTGCATCACGGCGGTGGTGTGGTCGAAGGTCGTAAGGTACGTGGGCAGGTCGCCGGAGTTCGCTGCCTCGTAGAACCACTGCTCCAGCTCTGCGGGGTCGGTGGTGGGCAGTTCGTAGCCGATTTTCTCGGCGAGCTCGACCAGGGTGGCGGGACGCACCCCGCCGTCGAGGTGGTCGTGGAGTTCTACCTTGGGAAGGGACGCGATGATGTCAGAGTCGATCATGTCTAACGATCCTAGCGACATCCGCGTCCCGGGAGAGTTGCTGGTTGGAGCTAACTAGCGACGGAAGAGCTTAGAAACCAGTCCACCCGCTACTACACCTGCGGCAGCGCCGACGCCGAGAAGGCCAGCGCGGTTCGCATCCGTGCTTCCTGTACGCACCTCCTGGCGCACGCGAATAACGGCTGCCGGGGGTGCTTCGGGGCGCAGGTTCGCCAGGGACTCGGGTGTGGTGGCAGCCCATGCGGAGCAGTACAGCAGGATTCGCCAAACGAAATACATAAGCACCATCAGACCGATGATCGGGCCGAAGGCCGCGCCCGCCGGGTTGGAAAGTGCTTTGGAGAAGAACATGGTGGCGAATTGTTTGAAGATCTCAAACAGTACCGCGCCGATGATTGCTGCCTTCACCGCGGACTTGCGCGGCACCTTCGTGCGTGGCAAGTAGAGGATCATCCAGAAGAAAACTAAGAAGTTGGCGATCAACGCCACTACCAGGGCCACAGCAAAGGTGATGTAGCGAATGCCAGGGACGTCTGCCAGCCCCACGCTGTCTAGCAGCTGAGCGGTCAGGCCGGAATTACCGATAGTGGTTACCGCGAAGGCAAGAATCAGGGAAACCAGCAGACCAATTAGACCGATCAGATCCTTGATCTTGCCGGAGAGGAAGCTGTCCGCCTGGCCTGGTACCTTCCACATCTCGGATACGCCCATGCGCAGGTGCGCAATCCAGCCCAGTCCGGTCCACAGCGCCAGCAGCAGACCGATGGAGAAGACGGACTTACGCTGCTCGATGGACTGCTCGATAATAGTCTGCAGAACCTCGCCCATGTTGCCGTCGCCCATGGTGGCGACCTTGTCCATGACCTCGTTCAGCAGCTTTTCGTTGCCGGCCAGAATCATGGCCATGACGGCCAGCACCAGCATCATCAGCGGGAAGATGGTCATCACGGAGAAGTAGGTGATGCCCGCGGCATACTGGTTGCCGCCCTGTTCGGTGTACCGATCCTGCATCCGCAGCACGTGGTCTAGCCACGGCCACTTCTCGCGGTACTTATCCAGCGGATCTGGATCGTCTTTGCGGGATCGCTCCACGCCGTAGTTATCCAGGTTTTTCTTATCAGGATCGGTGGTCGCCAAGGGGACGGCCCTTCCTTCCGGTCGTCTCGTCTCGAAGATTCTCACATTAGTAAAGCACGGCGGGCGCGGGCGCGCTTTACTGTTGCCTTACTGTTCTGCCAAGAAGCCCACGCGCTCGTAGACCTGCTCGATGGTCTTCGACGCGATCTCGCGGGCTCGCTCTGCACCACTAGCGAGGATGCGGTGCAGCTCCGCGGGGTCCGCCATGTACTCGTCGTAGCGCTGTCGCAGCGGGGAACAGAATGCCTCCAGTACCTCAGCGGTGTCCTTCTTCAGATCACCATATCCAGAGCCGGCCTTCTGGTAGCCCTCCACCAGCTCGTCGATACTCTTGTCTCCCAGTGCGGACTGGATGACCAGCAGATTCGATACGCCCGGCTTGTTTTCCTTGTCGTAGCGGATCTCACCGTCGTTGTCGGTCACAGCAGAGCGGATGCGCTTGGCGGAGACCTTCGGGTCATCCAGCAGGTTAATCAGACCCTTGGGGTTGTCCGTGGACTTCGACATCTTGGCCGTGGGGTTCTGCAGGTCGTAGATCTTGGCCGCGCCTTCGGGGATGAAGCCTTCTGGCACCACGAAGGTCTTCTTGTAGCGGGAGTTAAAACGCTCCGCGAGGTTGCGCGTAAGCTCCAGGTGCTGCCGCTGGTCCTCGCCCACCGGAACCAGGTGCGGGCGGTACAGCAGGATATCCGCAGCCATCAGCATCGGGTAGGCATACAGGCCGGAGGTCGTATTGTCGCCGCCCTGCTTTGCCGACTTGTCCTTGAACTGCGTCATGCGGCGCGCTTCACCGTCGCCGGTGATGCACATCAGCACCCATGCCAGCTGAGTGTGCTCTGGCACGTGGGACTGGACGTACAGGGTGGAGCGCTCCGGGTCGATGCCCAGCGCCAGCAGCTGTGCCACGCCCGCGAGGGTGCGCTTGCGCAGGTCCTTCGGGTTGTAGCCCGGCACGGTGATGGCGTGCTGGTCGGGGATGAAGTAAAAGGTCTCGTAATCTTCCTGCAGCTTAATGAACTGCTTTACGGCACCCAGGTAGTTGCCCAGATGGTAGGAATCGCTGGTCGGCTGCAGGCCGGAGACGACGCGCTGTTTCTTCGCAGGTTGGTTCATAGTAGGTAACCTTACTCGTCACGGTTGTCGGGTTCTGTGGGCGGGTTTGGTGACGCCCCGTCGTCCTCGTACTCAAACTCCCCCCGATCGACCAGTTCAAACCGGTTTTCGTTTCGTCGCTTCTTCTGCCCCTTTTTGTCCTTCGGGGCGCGCGGAGCCCCCAGGCTGCGCCGGCGCATCTCTCGGCGACGTACACCGGCCTTGTTGAGTGCCCACATAGTCAATCGGCCAGCGGGGTCGCGTACATATTCCCGTTCTTGGTACTCAAACACGGGCAAGGAAATGCGGTAGAAAATCGCCAACAGACGTAGGCCAAAGGCAAAGAACAGGCAGATGACGATGACGAATTGGCTGCCGATCGTCTGATCCAGGTCAAAGTGCAGCATGCTCATGTACATCACGGCCACGAGGATGGCGATAGAGGCATAGAGCTCCTCGTTAAACACCAGCGGCACTCGATCGCAGAGGATGTCGCGTAGCACACCGCCGAAAACGCCCGTCACCACGGAGGACACCACAACGATCAGAGGGCTGTGCCCCATCTCCAACGCCACCTGCGCGCCGAGCAGGGCAAAGGTGGATAGACCCACTGCATCCAGCACCAGGAAGATGGTGCGGAAGTAGTCCATCAGGAAGCTCGCCAGCACCGTTACCAACGCTGCAACGAGCACGATCGCCAGGAAGATTGGCTCGTCCACCCAGCGCAATGGGTAGTGGCCGAACAGCATGTCACGCACCGTGCCGCCACCGAAGGCGGTCACGGCGGCGATGAGCATGACGCCGAACATGTCCATCCGCTGCCGTCCCGCAGCCAACGCCGCCGTCATCGACTCGGCGGTAAGCCCCAGGACGTAGAGGACGGTTAGCATGTGTACTCCACCAACACCGGTGAGTGATCCGACCAGCGCTGGTCGTAGGCTGCGGCTTTGTCAACCCACACATTGTTCGCGCTGAGTGCGCGCTCCAGCATGCCGCGGGTGGCCACCTGCAGATCGATGCGCCAGCCCGCGTCGGTGTCGAAAGCCTGACCGCGGTAAGTCCACCAGGAGTACGGGCCGGCCTGCTCCGGCAGAACCCGACGCATGACATCGAAGTACTGCGGATCCTTTGCTGCGCCGGCTGCCAGGCGAGCTGCAGCAATCTCGCCCGGCGCGTAATCAACCGCACCGAAGAAGTCCCCGGCCACGCCAGCGGGGTTGCCATTGCGGCCCGCGTCCTCTGCGTCCGCAACCTGAGTTGCTTCATCTGGGAAGGTGCCCAGGACGGAATCCATAAAGGCTCGCTCATCCGGCAGATAGCCCGACTTCTTACGGTTGGTCTTCCAATTCTTTAGGTCTTCGCGGCGGTGGCAAATATTCCAATCGCCGCCGATAACCAGCTCCCCCTGCCCAGCGCGGTTGTTGAGGTACTCGCCGAAAGAATCCAAGAAACGGTACTTTTCATCCTGCTTTGCCGTCCCCGCCGCACCGCTGGGCAAGTACAGGGAAGCCACGCGCACCGGCAGGTCGCCGGCATCCACCGTGGCCTCTATATAGCGGCCAGAGTCAGCGAACTCCTCGTCCCCAAAGCCAACCTGCACTTCTCGCAGTGGCAGACGGGACAGGATGGCCACCCCGGCACGTCCCTTTGCGGCTGCAGGCGCCTGTTCCAGATGCCACTCGTCCAAGACAGATTCCAGCGCAGCGCGCGTCTGCTTTTCATCCGCGCGCACCTCTTGCATCAACACCACGTCGGCCGGAGTATTTTCCAGCCACGGCAGGATCCCCTGATTATCCTCGTGACGCACCTTCGCCGCGGCACGGATACCGTTGACGTTCACCGTCGCAATAGTCAAAGACTTCATGCGCCCTACCCTACTAAGTAGGTCAGACAACCACCCCGACGAGTGCGCCAGTAGCGCAGCGCGAAGAATCTACCCGCGAGCAGCCGCAAGCTGACGGCGTCGTAAGAAGTAGGCAGGAACCCACAGCAGTGCGCCGCAGGCAGCCATCACAGCACCGGCTAGGGCCGGGGTGGAATATCCATAACCAGCGGAGATGACGGCGCCGCCCACCGCTGCACCGGCCGCATTGGCCATATTCAGCGCGGAGTGGTTCAGCGCCGCAGCGAGGGTTTGAGCATCGCCCGCCACATCCATCAGGCGGGTTTGCAGGTTCGGCACCAGGGTGGAACCCAAAAGTCCGATTACTCCGAAGTTTATGATTCCCAGCACTGCGTTGTGCGACAGGAAGTAGAAAGCGGACAGCACCACGATCAAGGTCAGCAGAGTGCCAAGGATCGCATACTCCAGGTTCCGGTCAGCCAACACGCCACCGATGTACGTACCGATGACCATGCCAATGCCATAGACCATCAGCGGAATCCAGATCAGGTCAGCGTTGAAGCCCGCGTTCTCCGTCAGCGTCCACGAGATATAGGTGTAGACCGCGAACATACCGCCGAAGCCAACAGTGCCGATAGCCAACGTCATAAGAACCTGCGAATTAACCAGTGCGCCAAGCTCGGTGATCGGCTTTGTGCGGGGCATCAACGTCATGTGCGGAACCGTGAACCACAGCGCAATGAAGGTAATGATGCCGATGACCGCAACCATCGCGAAAGCCGCGTTCCACCCAAGGGCAGAACCCAAGCCCTGCGCAACTGGCACGCCAATAACCGTGGCGATTGAAAGTCCCATGCCCGTCAACGCCACTGCCTTACCACGCTTGCCATTCGGGGCCATCGACGCCGCGATCAGCGCGGTAACGGAGAAGTAGGCACCATGCGGGAAACCTGCGATGAAGCGCGAAATCATCAGCACCCAATAGGAATGTGCAAAGACGCTGAGGCCGTTGCCGATAACGAAAGCCCCCATAAGGATCAATGCCAGGCGTCGGCGCGGAATTGAACCCGTAAGCGTCGTAATCAGCGGAGCGCCAATGACCACTCCCAGCGCATAGGCAGAGATTACGTGGCCGGCCTCCCCCTCGGTGATGGAAAAGTCATCCGCGATGAGGTTCAGCAGCCCCATTGCCACGAACTCAGTCGTACCGATACCGAAACCACCCAGAGCCATCGCAATCATGGCTATATAACGGTGGCGGGTGGAAATCTCCGTTTGGCGCGGTATAGGGCGGCGCGATGGCAGCTTGGTTAGGCGAGATTTAGAGCTATTTTGGCGGATTCGATTCACAGGCATCGCTTGCTTTCATGGGTAGGTTGGGCGGCGGGTGGGTGTAACAAAAAATATTTTTGCTCTTTAACCACAAACTGGCCGCGCGGTGGGCGGTAACCCCGTATCATTCACGGGTTTGCTATTTGCCGTATTCTTGGATCGTAAACCACGAAAAGATCAACTAACTAACTAGAGGCTGGGAGACGAACGCCACATGGCAAAGATCATCTACACCCGCACCGACGAAGCCCCACTCTTGGCGACTTATTCTTTGAAGCCAATCGTGGAGGCTTTTGCTTCTACCTCTGGAGTGGAGGTGGAGACCCGCGATATCTCACTGGCCGCCCGTATCCTTGCCGCGTTCTCCGATGTGCTGCCCGAGGAGCAGAAGGTTGACGACGCTCTGGCTGAGCTCGGCGAACTAGCCAAGACCCCGGATGCGAACATCATCAAGCTGCCGAATATCTCCGCGTCGATCCCGCAGCTGAAGGCCGCCATCGCGGAGCTGCAGAAGGCCGGATACGACTTGCCGGACTACCCGGCTGAGCCAAAGACGGACGAGGAACGCGATGCACAGGCTCGCTACGATTCAGTGAAGGGCTCTGCTGTGAACCCGGTGCTGCGTGAGGGTAACTCCGACCGTCGCGCGCCGAAGGCCGTGAAGAACTTTGCCCGCAAGCACCCGCACTCCATGGGTAAGTGGTCGCCAGAGTCGAAGACGAACGTCGCGACGATGGAGGCAGATGACTTCCGCCACAACGAGAAGTCCGTCATCATCGATGGTGATGACACCCTGCGCATCCAGCTGGTCAAGCCGAACGGTGAGACGCAGGTGCTCAAGGAATCCTTGCCGGTTTTGGACAAGGAAATTATTGACGCCACCGTTATGCGTGCCGATGCTCTCAGCACTTTCTTCAGGGCTCAGGTGGCACGCGCGAAGGCGGAGGACGTGCTGTTCTCCGTGCATCTGAAGGCCACGATGATGAAGGTCTCCGACCCGATCATGTTCGGCCACGCCGTGCGTGCTTACTTCAGCGATGTCTTCGAGCAGTACGGTGACCAGCTGCTGCCGGCTGGCCTGAATGGCGAGAACGGCCTGGGCGCAATCCTGGATTCGCTGGACGCTGGCGAGGTCGAAGGTGCCGCAGAGATCCGCGAGGCCTTTGACAAGGCTCTGGCTGATGGCCCGGATCTGGCGATGGTGAACTCCGACAAGGGCATCACTAACCTGCACGTTCCTTCCGACGTGATCGTGGATGCTTCCATGCCGGCTATGATCCGCACCTCTGGCCAGATGTGGAACAAGAACAATGAGACGCAGGATACGCTAGCGGTTCTGCCTGATTCCTCCTACGCAGGCATCTACCAGGTAGTTATCGATGACTGCCGCAAGAACGGCGCCTTCGACCCGACGACGATGGGCACCGTCCCGAATGTCGGCCTGATGGCGCAGAAGGCCGAGGAGTACGGTTCGCACGACAAGACTTTCCGCATTCCGGCCGAGGGGCGCGTGCAGGTTCTGAACGAGGCCGGCGACGTACTGATGGAGCACGAGGTCTCCGAGGGCGATATTTGGCGCGCATGCCAGACCAAGGACATTCCGCTGCAGGATTGGGTGAAGCTGGCTGTGACGCGCGCTAGCGCTACCGGCGCCCCGGCAGTGTTCTGGCTGGATCCAAAGCGTGAGCACGACATGAACGTGAAGAAGCAGGTAGAGACCTACCTGAAGGATCACGACACCGCGGATCTGGACATCCGCATCCTGTCTCCGGAGGAGGCAATGCAGCTGTCCATCGACCGCATCCGTGCTGGTGAGGATACTATTTCGGTCACGGGTAACGTGCTGCGCGATTATCTGACTGACCTGTTCCCGATCATGGAGCTGGGCACGTCCGCAAAGATGCTGTCCGTGGTTCCGCTGATCGCCGGTGGTGGCCTGTTTGAGACGGGTGCCGGCGGTTCCGCTCCGAAGCACGTGGCTCAGCTGACCGAGGAGAACCACCTGCGCTGGGATTCTCTGGGCGAGTTCCTGGCTCTGGCGGAGTCCTTGCGCAAACTGCAGGAGACGGATAACAATCCACGCACCCCTATTCTGGGCGATGCTCTGGATGCCGCTACCGAGGCGCTGTTGAACGAGTCGAAGTCCCCGTCCCGCAAGGTCGGCGAGATCGACAACCGCGGCTCTCACTTCTACCTGGCGAAATTCTGGGCACGTGAGCTAGCTGACCAGACTCGCGACGCGGAGCTGGCAGAGATCTTCAAGCCTGTTGCTGACGCCCTCGAGGCCAACGAGGAGAAGATTTCCCAGGAGCTGCTGGATGTTCAGGGGCACGAGGTGGATCTGGGCGGCTACTACTGGCCAGATGACGAGAAGACGTTCGCAGTGATGCGTCCGTCCGCGACCTTCAACGAGATCATCGACGGCCTAAACTCCAACAAGTAGTATTGCTGCGAGTTTTACCCCGGAGCTGGCATTAGGATGCCGGCGCCGGGGTTTCTTCATGCACAGTTTCCTCCCTCTCCTCCCCGTTCACGCTGCGAATGTCGCTAGATCGGGAATCTGTAACGCGTCTACACAAAACACAATTTGTTGCAGCTTCCTGACCAGGCCTTTTAGAGTTTTGACAACGGCTTCTAATAACAGATTCCCGTTTTAGCGACATTCCCCCGCAACCCCCGGAGCTATCCCCCGCAACCAAACCATACAAATATAGACTAAGCAGTACGGATAACTTCTAGGCGCTAAACACGCCACTACCTGGCATTTTATGGCGTCGAGAAGAAAAAAGTAGACAGAGCGGTTTACTTTTATGGCATGCCGGTCTATCGTCGTAAAGCAACAAGCCCAAATAACAAGCAAAACGACAGACCCCAAAGGATCGCACCCAATGCCCAAGTACAACAACGAAAACGCAGAGAAGTGGGGTTTCGCCACCCGCCAGATCCACGCTGGCCAACCTGTCGGCGATACCGGCGCCCGTAACCTGCCGATCCACTTCACCTCCAGCTACGTCTTCAACGATGCCGAGCACGCCAAGCAGCGCTTCCACTTAGAAGACCTCGGACCGATTTACTCGCGCCTGACCAACCCCACGGTAGAAGCGCTGGAGAACCGCTTGAACTCCCTAGAAGGCGGCGTGCACGCAGTGGCATTCGCCTCGGGCATGGCTGCCGAGACCGCCGCGATCCTCAACCTCGCTGGCACCGGCGACCACATCGTCGCCTCCCCGCGTCTGTACGGCGGCACCGAGACGCTGCTGCAGCACACCTTGCCAAAGCTGGGAATCGAAACGACTTTTGTGGACAACCCGGACGACCCGGAATCCTGGCAGGCCGCCGTCCGCCCGAACACCAAGGCCTTCTTCGCCGAGACCTTCGCAAACCCGCAGGCCGATGTGTTGAACATCCCGGCTGTGGCGGAGGTTGCGCACAACAACAGCGTTCCGCTAATCGTGGATAACACCCTGGCCACCGCTGCGCTGGTCCGTCCGTTGGAGCTCGGCGCCGACGTCGTAGTCGCATCCCTGACGAAGTTCTACACGGGTAACGGCTCCGGCCTGGGCGGCATCATCGTCGACGGCGGCTCCTTCGACTGGTCCGTCGAGCGCGATGGCCAGCCAGTCTTCCCTGGCTTCGTCAACCCGGATCCCGCTTACCACGGCCTGAAGTACGTAGACCTGGCCCCGGCTGCCTTCGGCATGAAGCTCCGCGCCGGCATTATCCGCGATACGGGCGCCACTCTCTCCGCCTTTAACGCCTGGGTCGTGGCTCAAGGTCTAGATACGCTGACCTTGCGCATCGCCAAGCACAATGAAAACGCAAAGGCCGTAGCCGAGTTCCTGGCTGACCAGCCGCAGGTTGCCACAGTGAACTACGCGGGTCTGCCTACCTCCCCCTGGTTCAAGGTCAAGGAAGAGTTGGGGCTGGAGTACACGGGCTCCGTCCTGAGTTTCGGCCTCAAGGTAGATGACCCGAACTCGGAGGAAGCTAAGGAGAAGGCCTGGGCTTTTATTGATGCCCTGCAGCTGCACTCCGACCTAGCGAATGTCGGCGATGTACGTTCCCTGGTGGTGCACCCAGCCACCACTACGCATTCCCAGTCCGACGCGACCGGCCTGGCTCGTGCTGGTGTCTCCCATGCGACCGTCCGCCTGTCCGTTGGCATCGAGGACATCACCGACATCATCGATGACCTCAAGCGCGGCTTCGAGGCTATCTAGAACACACAATTTACTGGGCTGATACCTCATGAACCCCGAGTTCCTCCCCGCTTCTGGTACGTCGCGCACGGTGCCTATCGGCGACGTTGTCACGGAGGCGGGTGTGACTATTGTTGACGCCGAACTCCGTTTCTTCGCGTTCTACGACTCTTCGGAGGGCGACGCGGACTATGCCGAGTTCTCCGCAGGTCCCGAGCCGGGACTATCCCCGGAGGAACGACCTGTTGTACTGATCGAACATGCCCTGACTGGCGACGGCAATGCCGCTGACTGGTGGGCGGACATGGTCGGCCCGAATAAGCCGATCGATACCACCCGCTATTTGGTGCTGTGCGCCAATGTGCTGGGCGGATGCCAGGGGTCCACTGGGCCTAGCTCACCACATCCCGATGGCAAGGCATGGGGTTCGCGATTCCCCGGTCTATCGATCCGCGACATGGTTGTGGCAGAACGGCAGTTGCTGGAGCGTATCGGCGTCACAAGGATCCATGCCCTTATCGGCGCTTCGATGGGCGGGGCGCGGGTGCTTGAGTGGTCGCTCATGTACCCGCACATGATCAACGCAGCATTACCCATCGCGGTAAGCGCACGCGCGTCGGCCTGGCAGATCGGCTTGCAGTCCAGCCAGATTCGCTTTATTGAAGCGGACCCGGCCTGGCATGGCGGCGATTACTACTCCACGGGCGAGGTGCCATCACACGGCCTGGGGCAGGCACGTCGGATTGCGCACCTGACTTATCGCGGAGAGCTGGAAGTAGACGAACGCTTCGGGGTGGATCCGCAGCGGAATGAGAACCCCTACGGCCCCTACCGCGACCCACAGCAGCGCTTCGCGGTAGAGAGCTATCTAGACCGCCAAGCAGAGAAATTGGTCGCACGCTTCGATGCAGGCAGCTATGTGGTACTGACGGATGCCCTGAACAGGCATGATGTAGGTCGGGGTCGGGGTGGCATGAATGCAGCTCTAGGGTCGTGCAAAGTACCGACGATGGTGGTGGGCGTGGATACCGATATTCTGTACCCGCTGCACCAGCAGGAACACCTTTCACGCAACCTGGGCGACTTCATTGGCATGTCGAAAATCACCTCCCCCACTGGTCACGACGGGTTTCTGATCGAGTCGCGGCAGATGGGTCAGGTGTTAACGAAATTCCTGGCTAAGGCGGAGATCATTGCCGAGGGAAGTTCTGTCCCCGCAGCTACGCTGAATTAACTCACCAGCGGGTCGACGCTCACGGCAATCCACAGAATGCCGAATCCGATTGCCGCGGTGAAGGCCGTATCGAAGCGGCGTGAACGCACCGCCAGGATTCCCAGCACGCGGGAATCCAGAAGTAGGCGCAGGACGGCCAGGTAGAGCATAGCGCTGCCCAGCATCACGCTGGCGCGACGCCACCTGTCCACCAGCAAAAGGGCGATGACAGCCAGCAGCATCAACACGAACAGCCCCAGAAGCGCCATCTGCACATTACGGGAGAGCCTGGATGGCGGGTTATTCCGGTCGTGGGGGTTATCGAGTAAGCGCAGGCGCGCATCCCCAATGCGGGCGGGGCGGGAGCGATTAGTCACGCAGCAGATTCTCCGCACGCTCGACGACATTGCGCACGAGGAAGGCACGGGTCAGTGGCCCCACTCCCCCAGGGTTGGGCGAAACAGCGCCGGCGATTTCCCACACGTCCGGGTGCACATCGCCCTTCAGCTTGCCGTCCTCGCCGCGGGACACTCCCACGTCCAGGATGGCAGCACCGGGCTTGACCATATCTGCGGTCAGCATGTGCGGCACACCAGCGGCGGCCACGATAACGTCCGCAGCCTTCGTCTCCGCCGCCAGGTCTTTCGTGCCGGTGTGGCACAGGGTGACAGTGGAGTTCTCGCTGCGGCGGGTGAGCATCAGGCCGATCGGGCGGCCGACCGTCACTCCGCGGCCGATGACTACAACTTTCGCGCCGTTCAACTCCACACCGAAGCGGCTGAGCAGGTGGATCGCGCCATTGGGAGTACAGGGCAATGGAGCGGGCTCGTTGAGCACCAGCTTGCCGAGGTTCACCGGGTGCAGGCCATCGGCATCCTTGTCCGGATCGATGCGCTCCAGCACAGCGTTTTCATCCAGGTGCTTCGGCAGCGGCAGCTGCACGATGTAGCCGGTGCAGGCATCGTCAGCGTTCAGCTCGTCAATGACTGCGTTGAGCTCTTCCTGGGAAACGTCCGCCGGGAGGTCCTTGCGGATGGAGTTCACGCCGATCTGCTCGCAGTCCTTGTGCTTCATGCGCACATAGGAGTGGCTGGCCGGGTCGTCGCCCACCAGCACGGTGGCCAGGCCGGGAGTCACGCCCTTTTCCTTCAGCGCGGCGACGCGCTGTTCCAGGTCGGCGAAGATCTCGTCGCGGTAGAGTTTTCCATCCAATTTAGTAGCTGCCATGAGCCCCATTATTCCACGCGGGCTCGCTGGGATCGAGGTGGCGTCATGGCTAAAAGAGCAACTAGCACAAGAAGCTAGTAGGGCCTACCCGGCCAGTGCGGCGCATAGGCGACAGTTGGACGAGCAGGTTTCATGGCGGCCACGACCACGCCAATGACGACGATGGCGATTCCAGCCAGCGCGACCAAGGTGGGGATTGTGAGAGTATGCTGCAAAGTCGTTTCGGTATCCAGCCAGGTATCGAGGATTTCGATGTAGCGCTGCCCATCTTCCGCAGTCATTACATCCCGGCCATTAGGTCCCCCGGTGGGCCAAGCTTTCTCTCCGTACTCCCGGATTTCCTCGCGAAAATCCCACCCTGGCACCACCGCGAAAGCCGCCCCGCCACCCCACCAGACGAGCATGCCGCTCCAAAAAATGGCGAGGGAATCATTGCACCACTTCGGGATCGCGAGCGCCAAGAAATTGAGGAGGCACTGAATGCCGAAGAAGAGCGGGCCGACCGCGCCGGCGATTAGAAGTATCCCCACCCAGTCCTTGCCATAAAACACGAAGCGCAGGATGCAATACACAATCGGCATGAGGAAAGCAGCGAGCCAACCGATGAGCAGGGGCATGAAGCGAGAGTCCTGGCCGGTCTGAGGCGGCGGGGCATACCCGTAGGCGGGCATAGGGGCAGGCGAGCCGTAGTGAGGGTACGTCATGCCACCGATCCTGTCAGACGGCGGGCGCTTTGGCTGCGCATTCTGGGCATTAAGGTGAACACGGCCAAGAGCATGAAAAACCGCGGCACGTTGAGAATATGCCGCGGGGTAGGATGAGGTTTTTCTTCCATACTTATAGAAGTTTCTGCACTGTGGGAATGTTCCCACAGCTACTTTAATTCGCCTGCGATTCAGCCAGATCACGTCGGCGGCGAAGCAAGGTAAATGCACCCAAAACAACGAGCATGGCTCCGATGAGCGCCACCCACCACAGATGCGCTCCGGTTTGTGCCAGTCGATCGATGATGCTTGAAGACTCGCCGCCTTCATGGCCACCGCCTGGGCTATTTGGCGGTGCTGGAGTATCCGGGTGCTCCGGCGGCGGGGTACCTGGAGTGCTTGGTTTATCGGGCGGCGTCCCGGGCTTATCCGGAGGCGTTCCGGGATCGTCCGGCGGCGTCCCGGGCTTATCCGGAGGCGTTCCGGGATCGTCCTCCGGCTTCGGCTTCGTATTCACCGTCACGTTGTAGTTCCAGCTGCCGGTTTCTCCGATAGGGATCGTGATGAGGAAAGGACTGGACTGGCGGTATTCCTTAGTGGGATCCGCGCCCTCGTATTCTGTGACCAAGTACAAGCCGACCGGGAGACCGGTGAACACTGCCTTACCGGAACTATCTGTGTACGCCTCAAAGGTCCTATCGAATCCCCGCCGACGAGCATCAGCTACCGAGAGCCGCTTCGCCTGTTTCATCCCCTTCTCGGTAGTGAGGTCAATCCCCTGGACACGCTGCGCTGTGAAGCGAATGTTGTCGATAGGCCCAAAGGGTTTCTTGCCCCCTCGGTCGTCCCACCAATTTGGTTCGCTTTTCACCACAGTGAGAGTACCGAGACGGGTGGCATCAATAAATTTCACATCCAGGCCTTCGACCTGGCCTGTGATGGTGTGCTGCTTCGCGATAGCCTGCGGCACACCAGGAGCGGGGGCAACGAGCGGAGTGCCGACCAGAGCCACGACTGCGCCCAAACCGAACACGGAGCGGCGCAGCCCGGCACGGTGCACCGGCGCCCGCTGCACCTGTGACGCGGTATTCATGAGGTTCACGGCTTATTCCTCTTCCATTTCTTCTTCGCCTACTACCTGTTCGGATCGTCTGGCTTTCTGCTTCTTCCGCTCGCGAAGGAACCACCAAGTAATCAGTGCGATGATCAACACTGCGGCGGCGAGCAGTAGCCACATCCACCACTGCATCAGCTTGCCGCGATCATCGAACACGTTGCCTTCGTCCTCATCCATTGGAACGCGGTGGGCGTGCACCAGGAGCCGGTGGGTATTCACACCGTAGGGGGTGCAAGTGATGAGGGTCAGTAGGTCCTCGTCTGGTCGGGTTTTGAGGCTGTCGACCTCGTCCGGCAAGACAACCTCTGTGTCGTACACCTCGTACTTCATCTTCTCGCCGAAGGTCGACACGTAGACCGCATCGCCCTTCCGCACGTCCACGAGGTCATCCCACAGTGTGGCGTTGGACAGGCCTGTATGGCCTGTAATAACCGCGTGAGTTCCCTTCCCACCTACAGGTAAGGAGGATCCATAGAGGTGCCCAAGACCTTTTTGCAGAACCTCGTCGGAGGTCCCGTGGTAAACGGGTAGGCGCGATTCGATGGACGGGATAACCACCTGGCTCATGGCGCTCTGCCCAGAGAGCTGGGAAAGATACTCTTCGTATGCGGGGTTATCCTCGCTGACGCGAGCCAGCCACGGATCCAGGATCGGTCCGTCCTTGTGCGTCGTGTTATACCTGCGGGCTTCCTCTACCGCTCGGCTAAGGACTTGAGGATCCGTTTCCTTCAAGTCTTGTTCGTATTTTTCCGCGATCTTTTGTTGCTGGTGGTTGTTCCACTGCGTGGCGTAAACGGGATAAAGCATGACAAGCAACCCCACCACCACTAAAAGGATGGGGAGGAAGGTGCGACGAAAGAGCGATCGCGGTGCGCTCTTTCGATGCTTACCAATTGTGCTTGTCATGTCCGTTGCTTTCCCGTTCGAGCTGCCTAGCCCCTACTGCTGGGTGCTTCGGCGAGCTGCGTAGAAACCGCCACCGATAATCGCCAAACCAGCCAGAACAATGGCCCAGAAGCCTGCGCCACCGGTGTTCGGCAGGTGGTTTTCGTCGGTGTAGTTCTTGATGTTGGCGGTGTACTTGATGTCGGCGGTCGGCGCACCGTTTTTGTCCACCTCGCCCTTCTTCAGCTCGAAGTGCTCAAGCGCATCGTTGGCCACGTAGCCTTCAGGTGCCTTGGTCTCGTGCAAGCAGTAGTTGGTCTCTTCGTCGGCCTGGTTGTTGGCGAAGTCGGTAACGTGGACGCCCTCGATGGTGACAGTGCCCTGGTCGTTGGTGGTCCACTTGTCCTGGCCCTGGACGTTCAGCGGATCGGTGCCTTCCTTCTTCTTCCAGGCCCCGTTGCCGTCATCGACACACTGCACCAACTCAAACTCTGCACCCTGCAGCTTCTTGTTCTCATCGTTGCCGTCGGTCTTGTTGATGGTGACCTTGCCCCAGTAGGTGTGAACCTTATCCGACTTCTTCTCAGTGTCGTGTTCGGAAGAGCCGTTATTGGTGATCAGCGTTGCGTCGTTGGGAACGTGCTCGATGAAGCCGTTGGTCTTGGTCTTGATGGTGGTGAACACGAGGTCGGTGGACTTCAGCTTATCGCGGCCAGCTTCGGTGAATTCGACCTTGATCTCCTGGCCGTCCTTTACCAACTGGTAGTCGGTGCCTGCCACCAATGCTTGAGCCTTGTCAGCGGACTCTCCGTACTTCACCTCGACAGTGGCGTTTACAGCGTCCAGTTTCGGATCAAGTACATCCTTGACGATGTACTTCTTCAGCGTGGAATTCTTAGCAACAGCCGGAACGCCCGTGGTGATCGTGTACTTGTAGTCCTGGCCTGCCTGTGCGTTCTGGTCCTCAACTTCCTTGGTGATTGTCACCTTGGAGTTCTTCGGGTACGCGTGAACGTCATAGATCCAGCTCTTGTTGTCCGAGTTGGTCATCGGCACATATACCAGGAACGGAGCACCGGGCACCAGACCCGAATCAGCCGGGACTTGGGTTTCGGTGACCTTGTAGAGACCCTTTGGCAAGTTTTCGAACTTCAGGGTGCCATTTGCACCGGTGGTGCCTTCGTTGGAGTATGCACCGTCGCCGTTCCAAGCCGTTGCCTTGGAAGGGTCGGTAATCTTGCGTGCCTTTTCCCAGTCGCCGCTGTTGTTCAGTGGCTGAACCAGCTCAATCTTGTACTTGACGCCCTCGGCTGGCTCACCAGAGGGATTGTCAATCTCGGTTCCGTTGCCCTGCTCGCCCTCAGCGCCGATGAGCTTGTGCAGGGTAAGGGAAAGTGGCTGGTTGTTGTCGATGGTGCTGACGGCCTGCGCCTGTGCGGTCGGGGCCTCGTAGACTACTTCGGCGCCGACGGTGCCGGCAGCCAGTGCGATAGCGAATGCAGCGGACAGCGCACCTACGCGCTTGCCGACAGTTGCGTTAGACATGAACGTCCTTCTTTCTTACAAGTGAATGAGTAGTGGAAGTTGATCCGAGTGGTCGAGGGCACATGGTTGGCAATACTCGTGGCGAGCTACTTGCGGTGAACACTGCGCGCCTTCGTAACGGATCCTTGTGTGAGCAATGTGGTTTCTTGGCTTCAGGTCATCGTGCCCACCCGGGTCCATCTCGGCACCGGCCTGGGGTACTGTGTTGAAACATTGTTCTCCTCTTTAGAAGTTGTGCACGTCAGGGTTAGTTCAGTCGTCGGCGTATGCCCATGGCTCCTGTGGCTGCGATGAGAAGCCCCGCGAGAATGGGGAGTATCACACCGTCGCCACCGGTCTTTGGCATCACGCCCTGGTGCACATTGGCCACCTGCAGCCATGCACCGTCTGGATAGTCCTGTGGCAGGTCACTCGGCTTAGACGCAGCAAACAGCGCGCTCCGCTGGGCCGACTCCACGATCGTCTTGCCACTGGCATCTCGTTTGATGCTGATTTTCACCGGGGTAGGCAAGAGCTGATAGCCGTCCGGCGACTTCGTCTCCAACAAGAAGTAGGTTCCGTAGTCCAGTTCAGTCCAGAGGTACTTTCCATCCTCTGTGACCTTGAGGTCCGCAATTTTGTTCGCCGCCGGTCCCGTGGGGTCTTGGTCGTAGATCGCGAACTGCGCCCCGTATTTGTCGCCGTCGCGCGCGGGGATAGTCGTGATGTTTCCTGCGGAGTCCGAATCGACCTTCCATAGATAGAAACGGGTCTTATCGGGTCCGGGATAGCAACCCTCGTCTTCGAGGTCGCCCATCTTCACGCTATTGGCGAAGCCGCCGCGCTCTGCACTGCATTCTGGTACGTCGTCACCGTCACCGGGTGTGACGCCACCTTCCCCGCCTCCGGCCGATTCAGTTCGAGCTTTATCGTATTCTTCCTTATCAAGGGTGAACTTCAGTTTGACTCGGTACCGATGAGTGCCGTCGCCATGCTTGGGATCCTGCCGTCCAACTGCATCGATGGTGCGCTTTTCCCGCATTTCTGGGGAGTCCTCGGAACCTTCTCGGTCACAGTTGTCTAGCCGGAAGCTTCCCGTTTGCAGCACGTCAGATTCTACCACGCACGAAGGTGTGTCTCCCGGTTGTTTGTCCTTGGACGTGTATTCGTCAGTGAAGTACACCTCCGCACCGGTGAGCTTCGCCCCCTTGGGCAGCTTCGGGGTATCGGTGGGCGCCGGGTAAACGTATTCGTTAAGGTCATCAAAGCTCTTAACCGTCACGTCATAGGCGGCAGTGTACGTAACATTGCCTTGGCCATCCGTATCGGAAGTGATGTCGTCGAAGCCGACCTTTCCGTCACCGTTGGTGTCGATGGCAGTCTTGCTCAATGCACCTGGACAGGAATCGTAAGCAGTATCGTTCGTCGGGTCTTCGTCTTTGTCATGGTTAATCACAGACGCCGTGTTAGGGCGACATTCCGCACCGGACTTCAATGTCGCGCCAATGATGACGGTCGCCTTACCGCCGGCAGGCATGGGTCCGAAGAAGTAGGTTTTTGTTATCTCACCGGTTTGGGGGTTCTCGGTGGCAGGTTGAGTGTGGACATTCCCACCGTCGTACCCCTCGTAAACAACCTGGTTGTACTCCACGAGGCCTTCGTAGGTTGCCGGCAGAATGTCGTACAAGGTGAAACCTGACGAAGCACCTTTTCCGATGTTCTCAACCTCCAGCGCCCAATACTTCTTGTTCCTGGGCAAGCCGGCAGCATAGACCTGTTCCAGTCGGGGGTCTCCTGGCTCCAAAGTAGTTTTCTTTGCCTTAAGATCCGAGGGGATCTGCACCCCGGGGTTACTCGTTGCATCGGTGTTGTAGGAAGCAGGAAGGTCCGACAGCCGAGAGACCAGCTGAAAGCTCGGATGCTCTCCGGTTGGGTCGAAAACCCTAATCTGCATGCCCACCTGATCGGCAGTACTTCCGCCGGTACCAAAGCCGAGGTTGCCGTTGCCGTACAACCAGGCCTTACCCCAGACCTTCTCCGGGATCGCTGTATTACCAGACGGGTCTTGAAGCTGATCCGCGGGGATAGTCCACGTCTTCCGTTCTCCTGTATCCATGTTGATGCGCTCAAACATGACGTGTGTCCTTGGGTTCGCCCCGTCTTGCTGCATGCGGGCGGGACTCACCAGACCCCAGAGGTACTGTGGGGCACTGGGGAGGACAACATGATCCTCAGCTCCAGCTTGGAAAGGCGCGTTGTTTTGATTACGGGCAATCTCGCCACGTGGATCCTTCGCACCTACCGCTGGCAGGGGAATCTTATACAGCTGTCGGGTACCGGATGTTGCGGTGTTGCCCACCCACATCACTTCGTTCGATCCACGTAGGTCAAAGGTGCCGGTGTTGATTAGATCCAGGTCGTTTGGCCTTCCGCTGGTCGCCTTGTGGAAAAGGGTCGCCCCCTGAGCATTCTTGACCAGCCCGAGGTCGTACACCTCACCCGTGACCGGATCGATCTGCAGAAGATGGCCCGCGGGGTGGCATTCCTGGAGGCTCGAATTGTGGTTCGCCTGGCTTATGGCGTAGATCCAGTGATCCTTCGTGTTGTAGGACAGCGCGTTGTACACCCAGTTGGAGGGCTTGCCGATGGGGGTAAAAGTACTGCTACCCTCGATCTGCAGGTTGAGCTGTGTGCTCGTGTTTCCCGCCTGTCCACCATTCGGCGTGGCCGACACGTAAACAGCCGTGCCCTTATTGAGTTCGTCTTGGGTGAGCTCTCGGGGACCTTTACGGGTTGTCGCCTCCTCACACTTACACGGCACCGAGACCATGCCATAAACCTTGACCGAGTAATCGTTACCTTGTGTCGACGGCGCATTCGTCAACACCTGTAGGGTATTTCCTGGCCAAGTATTGAATCCCGTCCCTGTACCTTCAAGGTCAAAAGAGACGGAATTTACCTTCCCTGCGCTATTACGACTTTGCACCGTAATACCGGTGGTTTGCACAGCCTTACCGTTCGTGCCGATCCGACCGCCTCCGGGCGGTGGCGTGGTAGACGAGTTGTATTCAACCCCGTTGCTGGTCTCTTTCTTAGTGACAAAAAACCCGCCTAGATCCACATTAAAGGATCTTGTAGTGCTAATTTCTACCCGGGTCAGCGGCAGATCCACCCCCCGCGTACCACTCTTGATGTTAATGCGGAACCTCTTGGCGTTGCTCTTTGTAGAACTTGCAACTTGCTTTAAATCTTCGTCATTCCTCGCATCCGAAAGAGGTGTGTAGAGCTGCGTATCCAGCAGTTTCTCTTCTTTACAGTTTCCCGTTGGAGTCTGCGCCTGCGCCGAAGGAACATTAATTCCTCCAATGGCTCCCACGATGGTCACGAGTGCACCCAGAAGGGCAGCAACGGTTAGAAGACAAATACATGCCCGACTAAGCGCCGCCCCTTGGCGATCTTCGGCCAACTTAAGGTTTTCACCGGTTAATACGCGAGCCATTATCCTTTTCCAGCCTTAGATCCGTTCTTCGACCCACCTGTTAAGGTTTACCTAAAAAACGGATACCCACTCCTTCTTGGCGAGATGAAGGTTAAGCCTTCAAGCTTGCACCCTACACGAACAAGAATACAAGCTTCACAGGTTCCGCTCAATATTCCGAAAGGTGATTTAGGCTACTCTTAATAGAATCTACACCTTGAGTTCACCGGACAGCAGTGGCACCCCTTCCGGCACCCCGCTACACACCGCCGGCGAAGCCCAACTGGCGCCACGCCTCGTAGGCCGCCACCGCCGCGGCGTTCGATAGGTTCATGGAGCGCCGCCCCGGCAGCATCGGGATGCGTACCTTCGCCGCCACCCGCGGGTCGGCCAACACATCGTCGGCCAGGCCAGTCGGCTCCGGGCCGAAGAGCAGCGCGTCACCCGGCCGGTAGTCCACCTCCGTGAACCACGTGCCCGTCTGCGCGGTGAAGGCGAATACCCGCCCCGAGCCACGTACCGGGTCAGTCACGTGAGCCAGCGCCTCATCGATGCCCTCGTGGACGTGCACGTCTGCCAGTTCGTGGTAATCCAGCCCCGCCCGGCGCACGTGCTTGTCGTCGAACTTGAAGGCGAGCGGCCCAGCCAGGTGGAGCGAAGCCCCCGTGCCCGCGCACATGCGGATGGCGTTGCCCGTGTTCGGGGGGATCTCCGGGCGGTCGAACACTACGTGCAGTGGTGGGTTCACACCCGCAAACTGGTTTTCAGACGTCATTCACCCAATCTAACCGGTACAAATGTAGCCATGAGCAACTCCCCCTCCCGCAGCTTCGACATCACCCTGATGGGTGCCACCGGTTTCGTCGGCGCGCTGACCGCCGGCTACCTGGCCGCCAACGCCCCCGCCGACGTGCGCATCGCCCTGGCTGGCCGGAACCAGACCAAGCTGGAGGCCCTGCGCGAGCAGCTGGCTGCAAAGCACCCGCGAGCCAAGGATTTCCCGCTGGTTATCGCCGATTCCAGCGATAATCGCTCCCTAGAGAAGCTGGTCCGCGATACACGCGTGGTCATCTCCACCGTCGGCCCCTACTACCGCCACGGCTTCCCGCTGGTTCGCGAATGCGCCACCCACGGTACGCACTATGTCGACCTCGCCGGAGAGGCGCTCTTCATGCGCGAATCCGCTGATTCCTACCACGACCGCGCCACCGCCAGCGGAGCGCGCATCGTCCACGCCTGCGGCTTCGATTCCGTTCCGAGTGACCTGGGAATGCTACTGCTGGGACAGAGGGCGGCCGAAAATAAAGACACCCTCAAGTCCGCCACCATGATCGTGAAGATGAAGGGTGGGCTCTCCGGCGGCACGATCGACTCGATGCGCGAACAATTCGCCGCCGCCAAGGGCAGCCAGAAGAAGAAGCGGCTGCTGGCCGACCCATACACCCTCTCCCCTGACCGCGCCAACGAGCCGGAGCTGGGCAAGCAGCCAGACTTCGGTGTGGTGCGGGAAAGTGACATCGGGGGTGCTAGCGCTAGCGACGGCAGCGAGGACGTCTGGGCCGGGCCTTTCATCATGGCGGGCTCCAACACGCGCGTGGTACGCCGCTCGAACGCGCTGCTCGGCTACGAATACGGCGATAAAATGCGCTACAGCGAATATCAGTACACCGGCAAGGGGCTGAAGGGGCGCATGCGTGCCTTCACCATGGGCGCAGTGCTCGGCACGGCAGTGACGGCGCTGAACCAAGACAAGCTGCGCACGTTCCTCTCTCGCTGGGTACCTGAGCCCGGCGAGGGGCCGTCTGAGGCCGAACGCGATGCCGGTTTCTTCCACGCTAAGCACTACGGCGTCGGCGCCGGCGGCAGCACGTACACAAACACCATCAGCCTGGACGCCGACCCGGGGTACAAGGGCACGTCCCTGATGCTTAGCGAGGCTGCGCTCACTCTTGTTCTTTGTGACGCCGAACTGCCGACAGGCTCCGCCTACCAAGGAAAAACCGGCGGCGGAGTGCTCACTCCGGCCACCGGCCTGGGGATGCCCTACGTGCGCCGCCTCAGCGACGCGGGCATGAAGTTCAGCGACTAGCTGAACAGGCTCTGCTCGTCGGCTGCCACTCCGTTGACCCGGTTGATGTCCAGGGAGTTCAGCTGGGTCACGTGCTCCGGGGTCAGCTCGTCGAGGGAGGAAACCTGCAGCAGACGCATGGTGCGACGCACCTCACTGGCCAGGATTTCGATGGCGCGATCCACGCCGGCCTCGCCACCGGCCATCAGGCCGTAGAGGTAGGCACGACCGATTAGGGTGAACTTCGCACCCTTGGCGATGGCGGCAACGATATCCGCACCATTCATGATGCCGGTATCCATTGCGACGTCCACGTCCTTGCCGACCTCGCGGACGACCTCCGGCAGCAGCTGGAAAGGAACCGGAGCGCGATCCAGCTGGCGGCCACCGTGGTTCGACAGGATGATGCCGTCAACACCCAGGTCGGCCAGCTTCTTAGAATCCGGCAGGTTCTGCACGCCCTTGACGACCAGCTTGCCCGGCCACATCTCGCGGATGGTCTTCAGGTCCTCGAACTTGATGGAGGGATCCATCGCGGAATCCAGCAGCTCACCGACGGTGCCGCCGGTGCTGGTCAGGGAGGCGAACTCCAGCGGTGGCGTGGTTAGGAAGTCCCACCACCACCAGGGGCGCGGGATGGCGTTGAGCACCGTTCCCAGAGAAATCTCCGGTGGGATGGAAAAGCCGTTGCGGGCATCGCGTAGGCGGTTGCCTGCCACTGGTGTATCCACGGTGAACAGCAGAGTATCGAAGCCCGCCTGAGCAGCACGCTCGACCAGCCCGTAAGAGATCTCACGTTCCTTCATGACGTATAGCTGGAACCAGTTGCGGCCATTCGGGTTGGCCTTCTGCACGTCCTCGATGCTGGTGGTGCCCAGGGTGGACAGGCAGAACGGAATGCCTGCACGGCCGGCGGCACCGGCACCGGCCAGCTCGCCCTCGGTCTGCATAAGGCGGGTAAAGCCCGTCGGTGCAATACCAAAAGGCAGAGAGGACGTACCGCCGAAGACCTCCGCAGTCGTGTCCACATGGGAGACGTCGTTCAGAATTGACGGGTGGAACTCCACGTCACGGAAAGCCTTACGTGCGCGGTTCATGGAAATCTCATTGTCGGCAGCGCCATCGGTGTAATCGAAGGCTGCAGCCGGGGTGCGACGCTTCGCAATGTCGCGCAGATCCCAAATCGTCTGCGCATTGCTGAGGCGGCGGGCTTTAAAATCCAGGGTCGGCTTCTTGAACTTCAGAAGGTCAAAAATCTCAACGGGGTTTGGAATCTGACGCTTTTGGTGTGCCATCGAGGCTCGCTCTCCTAACAAAGTGTTTTTGGGCTGTGTCCCCGTTCTAGAGGAACTAGGGATCCAACGCTTTCCACGATAGGACGCTTTACTGACTTTTGCCGTGGGGCTCCTGCACACCCTCGTGCGCCATAGCTAAAGAATCTAGCTCGGTAGGCGCTAACTCAGTTCTCCAAAGAACTGCAAAATCCGCTCGCCGATCAGCTGCCGCGACTTCGGCTTTACAAATTGGTGGCCCTCCCCCGGTACCTCCAAGAACTGGGGCGTGCGGCCGTGCGACACCAGCGCGTCATATAGCTGCTGGGATTCCTGCAGTGGGACATTCGAGTCGTTCGCCCCGTGGATCAGCAGTACTGGGGTGGTGATCTGCTCGGCCTTGTGCAGTGGGGAGATCTCCCACAGCAGTTCCGCGTCATGCATGGGATACCCGTACTTGGGGGACGCCGCGCTTGCCAGCCACGGCTCCGTCGATTCGTAATACGTTTCGAAACTCGTCATACCGCAGGCATCCACCACGCCCAGGAACATGTCGGGGTAGCGAGCCGCCGCCAACACAGCCAAGAACCCGCCATAACTGCGACCGCCGAGGAATACTCGCCCGGGAGTGCACAAGTTGGCGTCACAAAGGAAAGAAACCGTATCCGCCACATCGTCGATGGCAGCGAAGCGACCATAGCGATCATCGGCGTGGATGAATGCCCGTCCATTGCCCTTGCTACCTCGAATATTGGGAGTAAATACCGTGTAACCAGCGGCAACGATGTCTGCGAGCACATCGTGGTTCGTGGGGCGCGACTGCCCTTCCGGCCCGCCATGCAGGTGCACATACACGGGGCGCTCCGGCGCAGGTTCCTCGGGCAGATACAGCCATCCGGAAAGCTCCAGCCCGTCGCGAGCAGTGTAATAAACCAGCTCGGGCACATCTCCTTGGCGAGCACGCTCATCTAGGCGGTCACTTCGGTTCGGGTCCAATGGTTCCACGCGCCCGGACTCGAGTCGCAGGATCTCCACCGTCGGCGGCAGATTCGGCCCCTCGACTGTGAGAGCCAGCAATCGGCCATCGTCGGTGATGGAAAGCCCGGCGGCCACCATGCCCGGCAGCTCTACAGTGCGGCGTACCTGGACGCGCTGTTCGTCGCCCAGGCTTAAAAGCTCCAGATTGGAAATCCCCGCTTGGTTCCACAGGACCGCGGCGGTCGATAGATCCTCACTGATGACGAATTCGTCTACGTCGGCCTCGGGATTGCTAATCAACTCTTCCGATTCGACGCACACCGGACGCTCGCCCTCAATATCAACGACCAGCCGCAGCAGACGCCGCCGCTCCGCCCCGTGGTCGGTGACAACCAGAATCACCAGGCGATTATCCGCAATCGGCAGTATCCGCCCGTCCTCCGTCGTCGCGCCTGGTTCCGGTGGCAGCAGCGGCATCCACCTGCCCTGCGGGGTGACCAGCAGAAGTTCTCGGTTGCCGCGCGGGCCAACGCGCATCAGGCAATATCCGGCTTCGGCGGCGACCAGCAGCGCATCAATGCGCCGGTCCATCACCAGGTAGCGGGATGTGTTGGGGTTCACCAGACGCGCCTCAGTCATACCGTCGGCGGCCACCGCGTCCATAGCCAGGTTGTCGCGGTCCCACTCCACCAGGCGCGTGCGGGCGTCAAAGGTGTTCCTGAGTGGTGACGCCCCCTGCACCCCAGGGTCTGTAGAAACCGTAAAGGTCTCGAGCTTTTCCGAACCTTTAGGGGATACTTCGCAGGCGATCCACTGTGCGTCCGGGGAATGCAGTACGCGCGTCACGGGGCCTTCTGTAGGCAGTTGGACGGGTCGTTCCTTCCCCACTCCATCCTCGGTGAGGGCCGCCTGGACCGCGTAAGGATAACCACCATCGCGAACAATATAGGCAATGGCGGTGCCGTTGGGCGCAAGCGAGGGGGAAGTCGTATGGCGCATGACTCTAGTATTTTAGCGCAGGCTTCCCCGCCACTGTGACGTGGGTCCCAGCTGGTGGGCTGGTGAAAGTTCACGGCACATCTGGCGCAGAGACTCTATGCTGTGGAGACATGAGCATCTACGTGAACGCCTATTCCACCGTCCGAGCGGACGTGCCCTTCAACGGGCCGGGCGAGCCCGCTATCGCCTCCCGCGCTCTGTGCTTCGAGGAAACCGAGCGACCATTTTTGAAGACCACCGCCAACGGCGCTAGTGAGGATGATGACCAGCAAACCCGTGAGCTGCTGGAACATCTGGAGGGCTTCGAGGGATACGCGGCCGAGCAAGGTCTGCAGCGCTTTGGCAGCTTTAATTCGTATATTCACGCTGTGATGCAGCACATCCATAATGTGCGCCGCCACTACGTCTTCGAGCGTAAAGACGACTTTGATTTTTCCCATCTGGGAGACTTCGCCGACTGGGCCCGTGAGGCGAATGCAGTCTTCTTCCTTTCTGATGGCACTGTGCGCAACGCCGGCGGGGCAGATTTGCTGGATCCAGCCCTGGTCGGCAGCTCTTCTTCTACTGGGGCTCAGGAAAACTCTGTGCCCCGTCACCCGGACTCTGAGGAGCGTATGCGACGCGTACGCAGTGGCCTTTGGCAGCAGGGTTTCCAGGTGGCGCCGACGTTGCCGCCAGTGCGATCCGAAGGCGAGCTGTTGATCCGCCCGGCCGAGGAAGTTTTCAACCGAGCCGTCACCCTGGCCGTAGTGGCGACGGTCGCAGCAAACGTGCTCAATGGAGAGCCCGTGGACTTCGCCTCCCTCCGCGCTGGCTCCCGCCGTTCATTCGAACATCTCACCCCCGTGGAGCGGGCCTTCCTTGACCGCGCAGAGGCTGCACAGGCTGGTGCGGACGGAAACCTTGCATACAGTCAGGATCTGCAGGAAGATGCCTACCAGCTGGCCTGGGCGTACACCGCCGCAGAGTTCCTTGCCTGGGCAGTAGGACTCCTTGACATTGATGTTTTCGGCTTCAACCCCGTTGATCTTCCCGCCCTCCGGGGCGCCCTCCGTGCCGTCGATCGTGAGGGACGCGACGCGAGCGAGCTCAACCTACGCAGTCTCTCCGAGCTCTGCGATGCCTCTGAGTATGTCTATTCCCTGCGCTGGGTATCCGTGGAGCAACAGACCCAGGCGCCTACCGGCTCTATGTCAACCGGCCCTAGCGTTCTGCAGCCCCAGGATCACTCCACGCTGGTAGAACGCCACCGCGCGATCGCCTGGCTCACCGACCCCGCAATCGCATACGACGACGTGGATCTTTCTACCTAAAACGCGCGTGGCCTTATCGGCTGTGCGCCTTAAAGAACGCGGCGACTTCCCCAGTCGCCGTCACGGCATTCGACTTTCTCTCACTCTCAGGGTCACTGGCCGCCGCGCCTGCCTCGCCCGTGCGCTCACCCATCCACGTGTGGCCAGCATCGCCGATGGCTAGGTGAGTGACTTCCATGTTTGGTCCGCAATGCGGCCACTGCACGCGTTGCACAGCATCTGTCACGCGGGTGGAGATCGGCGCACCCACACAGCGAGAGCGACTTGCATACTGCTGTGCAAACTCAAATGCGCCCAAGTACTTGTCGCCATAGCGCGGGCCACCGCTGTAGTGGATCGTCTGATCCTTGCGCCCATGGATATCCAGAAAAGGGCTTGTCGCTCCCCGCTTGAAACGCACTGTTTCTGGGTGCTTCGGATCTGAGCCCTTCTCTGCGCAGGCTTTCCACGTTCCCGAGTAGTACGCGGCGGACACAGCCGCGAATGCTGCGAATTCATCTGGCATTTCGCAGGCCAATTTGCCCACGAAACCGCCGCCGTTGGACATGCCAGTGGCATAGATACGGTTGGCGTCGATCTCGTAGGTAGACGAGATTTCGTCCAGGATGTCACGGACAAAACGCACATCCTCTCCCTTTTTCACGCGCGCGTACGGGGCGCCCTCCCATGCATTACCCACTCCCTGTGGGTATGCCACGATCGCATCTTTGCCCGCCAGGCCCGTGTAGCGCGCCATCTGGTCTGCCTGCTCACGGTAGCCATGAAACGCAAAGATCAAAGGGATGGGCTTGCCGGGTTTGGCGGACTTTTCCTTCTTGGAGTACGGCTTTGCACCCTTAGGCACGTTGATGATGTACCGGCGGTCACGGTTGCTGGAATTGACCAGCAGAGTCTTATTCTGCCCTGGCTTCATGACATCGTGGATAGGGCGGAACTTCTTCGGGATACGCGCAACCGCAGGCGTGACCTGCACATTCTGACTGGTAGGCGGGATCGCCACAGCCTCTGTAGGGGCATAGTCCGCGGGTTCTTTCACAGTGTTATGGGCCTGTGGATCCTTATGGGTAGCGTGAGTCAGTTTCTGCACTGTCACGCCCACGCCAGCGGCACAAACCAGGAGGAATACTGCAAACGTTGTCGCCGCGATTCGGCGGCGGCGGAATTGCTGTTCTGTTGGCCGCCTATGCGCTGCGGCGTCTTCCCTGCGGTGCCTTCCAGCAGGTGCTTCCTCATTGTTCTGGTTATGACGCCGTCTGTTCCCCCGCCAAGAATTTTCCGCAGCGTGCGCGCCGTAGCTTCCCGCCTGAGAAAACTCGGCCAGATGGTGATGCTTCTTTCGAGCAGAGTTTCCGCGCTCGCGACGGTGCGCGTCGCGGTTACTGGAGTCGAAAGGTTGGCGGTTCACGTGGACGATTGTTCTTTGCCCTTGCGCTTGTGTCAATCACCGCACCCCGTGTTCAAGATCACTAAGCCGTTCAGTGCGCTAAGTCCGCTATCGCTTAGCGGAAGTCTCGCGCCCCCGCATGTGCACCTGCGATCTCGCCTGCCGGGCGTAACTGAGTTTCCACCTGTTCCAATAGATCTGCCGTCACCGCAGCAGCTCCTTCTGCGTTGTGTACGATCCCTCGCACGACCAGGATCTTCGCATTCAATGCCACTGCCCGCTGCCGCGTCCACAGTCCTGGCGAGACCACAATATTCGCCAGCCCTGTCTCGTCTTCTAGCCCAAAGAACACCACTCCACCTGCGGTCATGGGACGCTGCCGATGTGTCACCACGCCAGCGACGCGCACGCGGGTGCCATTGGGAACGTGCAACAGACTGTCGGCGGTCACCACTGCCGCACCACCTGCATTGCTTGCACCACTTGCACCGTTTGGGCGTCGATGCCACTGGTTCAGATACGAGCGGAGTAACTGCACCGGATGCTCATCAGTTGTTACGCCCGTTGCTTCTAGTTCTGACGCCGCCATCTCAAAAGCACTCATCCCCGGCAAAGCTGGCGCATGTACCCCGGACGTGCCCGGAAGCATTCCGGGGCGTTCGGTCGCAGCCACCCCGGCAGCCCATACCGCCTGGCGGCGGGTCAGTCCGAGACTCCCCAGCGCTCCAGCGCGAGCCAACTTCTCCACTTGAGCCGTGGTCAGGCCAGCCTCTCGTGATAGGTCCTCCACACTGGTGAAACGTCCGAGCCTTTCACGTGCTTCCACAATGCGCCCCGCTACTTCGGCGGAGATACCCTTTACTCCTCCGGCACCACTAAGTCCCAGGCGTATCTGCCCCACCGGCTCAGCGGTGCCGCGCCCTAGCCCATGAACTCCCGTTGGTCGGTTGGAACGTGGGGGCGTCGCTAAGGGAACGACGGCATCGGCCTGCACGGCAGAAGCGTTCACGTCCACGGGAAGAACCTGCACTCCATGGCGGCGAGCATCCGCCAACAGGGATTGTGGCGAATAGAAACCCATCGGCTGTGCCCGCAGCAGCGCCACACAGAACTCCGCCGGGTAGTGATATTTGAACCACGCGGAGTAGTAAACAAGGGAGGCGAAGGACTGCGAGTGCGACTCGGGAAAGCCATAGCTGGCAAAGGCCACGATCTTGTCCCAGAGCCGATCCGCTACAGCGCCCATAATGCCGTTTTTATTCTTTAAACCCTGGTAGAAGCGCTTTTTCAATCGCTCCATCTTCTGCGGAGAACGTTTCGATCCCATCGCCCGACGCAAGGAATCAGCCTCGGCGCCGGTGAACCCCGCCGCATCCACGGCCATCTGCATCAGCTGCTCTTGAAATAGCGGAATGCCCAGAGTTTTTGTCAGCGCGGGCTCCAGGCATGGATGGTCAAAAGTGACGGGCTCCAGGCCATTGCGGCGGCGAATATATGGGTGCACGGAGCCGCCTTGAATGGGGCCGGGGCGGATCAGCGCTACTTCCACTACGAGGTCATAGAACGTACGTGGCTTCAGACGCGGCAGAGTGGACATCTGTGCGCGGGATTCCACCTGAAACACTCCCACTGCATCGGCGCGGGCAAGCATTGCATAGACCTCCGATTCGGTAGGGTCCAGTCGCCAAAGCTCGACGTTCCGTCCGCGGTGCGCACGCACCTGATCCACCGCATGGTGAAGCGCTTCCAGCATGCCCAGCCCCAGCAGGTCGAACTTCACCAACCCCACGGCGGCGCAGTCGTCCTTATCCCACTGCACCACGGAGCGCCCCTCCATCCGCGCCCATTCTGTAGGTACGACCTGTGCGATAGGACGATCACAGATCACCATTCCCCCGGAGTGGATTCCTAGGTGTCGGGGATGATCCCGCATCTGTTCGGCGAGGTCATAAACAATCTCAGGGGTTTGTTCTGGGTGACGATTCCATGCGTCGATCTGACCCGGCGCGTAGCCGAGAGCCCGGCCAGCATCGCGGATCGCGCCACGGCGGCGATAGGTAATCACGTTTGCCACTTGCGCGGCATTCTCACGTCCATAGCGGGAGTACACGTATTGGATCACCTCCTCGCGTCTTCCCGACTCGATGTCGAGGTCAATGTCGGGCGGCCCGTCGCGTTCCGGGGAGAGGAAGCGCTCAAATAGCAGCCCCGACGCCACCGCGTCCACCGTCGTGATCCCCAGAGCAAAGCACACTGCAGAGTTCGCCGCAGACCCGCGTCCCTGGCAAAAGATGTTGCTCTCGTGACAGAAGGAGACAATGTCGTGGACGATGAGGAAGTAACCGGGAAAGCCTAAGTGTTCGATCGTTTCCAGTTCGCGGTCAATGGTGGCCCACGCCTGGTTGGCGGCTGCAGAAGAACCGCGCCGTCCATAGCGCTCAGCTCCGCCGCGGGCGGTAATAGCGCGCAACCAGGACATTTCCGTGTATCCCTCCGGTACGGGGAAATGCGGCAGGTTCGGCGCAACAAGATCCAGGGTGAAGGCGCATTCGCGGGCGACCTGCACGGAAGTCTCGACGGCACGGGCTAGCCACTCACAATCGCCGGCGAGCTGCAGCATCTCCTCCCCCGAGCGCAGCCACGAGCCGCCCACCGGGTGGACGGTCGGCTCTGCGGCAGCGACGTCTGTGCGTTCGCGCAGCGCCGCCTTCGCCCCGGCCAACCGGGAGTGTTTCGGTGTGGCGCATGTAGGGGCGCTGCTAACGATCTCACGCAGTCCGTAGTGCATCGCTAGGGCGTGGAGGCGTTCGTTGCGATCGGCATCTGCCGGATTCATTGTGTGCTGCAACTCGACCACAACATTGGCCGTGCCAAAAAGCTTTATTAGCCGCGCTGCCGTGTATGCGCTTGTCGTGCTTTCTGCCCACCGCCAGTCGAGAAGCACGAGCCAGTGGCCGCCCGCTGCCTCTGCTAGCTGGGAGAGGTCGGGGTACCGTACGGAATCTTTGTCGGGGTCGGCCATACGGGCGTCAGTAATAAGGCGACTTAGCCGCACATACCCTTCGCGTCCTTTGCACAGCACTGTGAGCGGCACGTCGAGGCTCAGCTCAGCGCCGAACACCGTCGCGAGGTTCGTTTCGCCAGCATCGGAGCTCCCTGTGCTCTCAGTCACCGCCGTTGCGAAGCGCGCTGCCCCATAAAAGCCATCGCGATCTACACATGCAAGAGCACTTAGCCCCAGTTCGCGCGCCGCTGCAACCATTTCCTCGGGTTGGCTCGCGCCGCGCAGGAAGTTGTAGGTGTTGCAGGCATGAAGCTCGGCAAAGGCGATTCCGGTTTTTCTTGTTGACGCCCCTTCGCCCCCAGTTACTCCCGTCTCCTCCCCTATTCCTACTGCCCGCAGGTTCCGCAGTCCAGGGCCTTGCCCAGACAGCACGCTTTCGAGCTGTTTCCAACTCAGTGGTGAGCCTAGGGAGAAACTTCTGGACTGTGGCTTGCGCGACTCATTAGACACACTGCAACTATAGAACACATATTCTATTAATGGCTAATGTGTAGCTACTTCCGAAAAAGCTCAAACTGAAACTAGACTAAGTTGTTCATTTTGGTTTAGACTGCTACCTTAATCGCACAGTTCAGCCCGGACGTTCCAAAAAGATCCGGGCCCATGACAATCCAGGAGGATTCCCATGTCCCTTCGCCAAAAGGTTGCAGCCGGAGTAGCTGCGGTAGCTATGGCTTTCAGCCTTTCCGCCTGCGGCGGTGACGATGACACGATCAAGATCGGCACCACCGACCAGGGCCAAAAGCAGTGGCAGGTCTTCGAACAGAAGGCTAAGGAAGAAGGTCTGAATGTCGAGCTAGTTCCGTTCGGCGACTACAGCCTGCCGAACCGTGCTCTGCAGGACGGCGAAATCGTCGTCAACAACTTCCAGCACCTGATGTTCCTGGCTGACTTCAACGTCAACAACGATTCCAACCTGGTACCGATCGGCGCAACCGAGATCATCCCGCTGGGCGTGTACTACCAGGATCACAGCGAAGTTAAGGACATCGAGGAAGCCGGCGAGGTCGCCATCCCGAACGACCCGACCAACCAGGGTCGTGCCCTCCACGTGCTGGCATCCGCCGGTCTAGTGAAGCTGAAGGACGATAAGGTTCTCTCCCCGACTCCGGCCGATGTTGATGAAAGCAAGTCCAAGGTCAAGGTCACCCCGGTTGATGCCGCCCAGACCGTAACCGCCTACAAGGACGGCACCCCAGCCGTCATCAACAACTCCTTCCTGGAGCGCGGCAACATCGACCCGAAGTCCTCCATTGTCCAGGATGACCCGAAGGCAGAGGCTGCAAAACCATTCATCAACGCCTTCGTCACCACCGAGGAGCACAAGGACGATGAGGATCTGAAGAAGCTCATCGACGTCTGGCACTCCAAGGACGTTCAGGATGCGCTGAACGAGCAGTCCAAGGGCACCTCCGTCGAGGTCAAGATGGGCCCAGACGAGCTGTCTAAGATCCTGAAGGACACCGAAAAGCAGATCAAGAAGTAGCTCCCTTCCCTAACCCCCACTCTCAAAAGAGGTTCCCTATGGCTTCAGACGCGAAACCTAGCGTCGACCAGCCCAGTGCCGGCACCACCGGCACGAGCAACACTGGCACGAGTAGCACTGGCACAGACATCGTCTTCCGCGATGTGACGAAGGTTTTCAAGCAGGGCAAGAAAGAAATTCGAGCCCTGCAGGACATCAACACTCATATCCCGGCGGGATCCATCGTCGGCATTATCGGCTACTCCGGTGCAGGCAAGTCCACCCTCGTCCGTCAGATCAACGGCCTGGATCGCCCCACCAGCGGGCAGATCCTGCTGGATGGCCAGGACATCGTTCCCCTACCGGAATCGCAAATGCGCAAGCTGCGCAGCGATATCGGCATGATCTTCCAGCAGTTCAACCTTTTCTCCTCCCGCAACGTGGCAGGCAACGTGGCCTACCCACTACGCCTGCAGGGCATGCCTAAGCAGCAGCGCGAGGAACGTGTCAAGGAGCTGCTGGAGTTCGTCGGCCTTTCCGATAAGGGCAAGGCCTACCCGGAGCAACTCTCTGGCGGTCAGAAGCAGCGCGTCGGCATCGCCCGCGCGCTGGCCACCAACCCCAGTTTGCTGCTGGCCGATGAAGCCACCAGTGCACTGGACCCCTCCACCACGCGCGACGTGTTGGAGCTCCTCCGCAAGGTCAACCGTGAGCTCGGCATCACCATCGTCGTGATTACTCACGAGATGGAAGTTGTGCGCGCCATCGCGGACTCCGTCATCGTGATGGAGAACGGCCGCATCGTGGAACAGGGCAGCGTTTACGAAGTCTTTTCCAACCCGCAGACGCAGACTGCGGCCAACTTTGTGGCCACTTCCCTGCGCAACACTCCGGACATGGTTGAGGCCGAGGCGCTACAGTCCGAGCACGGTCGCCTCTTCACTGTGACTATGGCCGAGGGAATTGGTTTCTTCGACGCCGTATCCAAGCTGTCTGCTGCAGGAGTGACGGTCAACATCGTCCACGGTGGCGTCACTACCCTTCAAAACCACAGCTTCGGTCGCCTTACCTTGCGCTTGACGGCGCACGATGCCGCCGGCGAGCAGGCAATTGAGGAGTTCCACAGCCATATGCAGTCCTCCACCGAGATTGAGGAGATCCGATGAACACGATGACCCTCGCGCAAATGGATTGGGATCGCTACGGCAACACGTTCCAAAAGGCCATTTTCGACACGCTCTACATGGTCTCGATCACGCTTGTGATCTCCTCGGTTCTAGGCCTGATGATCGGCCTGCTACTGTTTACCACCCGCAAGGGCGGCATTCTGCAGAACCGTGCGGTCTACTGGGTAACGAACTTCCTGGTGAACTTCATCCGCCCGATCCCGTTCATCATCTTGCTGACAGCGATCGGTCCGCTAACTGACCTAGTGGTGCAGAGCCGTATCGGCACCGAGGCCGCGATCGTCGGTATGGTCGTCGCCGCGACTTTCGGCGCCGCCCGCATCTTCGAGCAGAACCTCGTGGCCATCGACCCGGGCGTGATCGAGGCGGCCAAGGCGATGGGTGCCTCGCCGCTGAAGATCATCTTCTCGGTAATCATCCCTGAGGCGCTGGGGCCGCTGATCCTAGGCCTGACCTTTATGTTTATCGCCATTGTCGATATGTCCGCCATGGCGGGATACATCGGCGCCGGCGGCTTGGGTGACTTCGCGATTGTCTACGGTTATCGCTCGTTTAATGACGCCGTAACGTGGACGACCGTTGCAGTAATCATCGTCATCGTGCAGATCGCGCAGCTGGGCGGAAACTGGCTGTCGAAGAAGATCATGCGCCGCTAGTTAGCGACAAAACCCCGGGTGCTAGTTCAAATCTGAACTGCCCCGGGGTTTTTCTATGGGTTTAGAACTCCGCGTCCCACGTCACGGTCTGTTTGGGCTTCTTGCCGCAAGAGGGAACGGATGTACCACCCGAGCGCGAAGTCAGGCGCACCGTGATTTCTTTATGTGCACCAGCTTCGTCGGTAACGCGCACAATGCGCACCTCGGTGCCAGCGTCCGTGGCTTCAGCCTCGGCTGCTTCCGGCTTACGAACGTGCATCGTTGCCAGTGTGACGGGGCGGCCTTCTTGAGACATCTTCTCCGCGACGGCAAGCTCCGCGACCTGCCCAACCGGATCCCACAGCCCGCGGCCGCGGCAGCCTTCCAGCCACAGTTCGCCCTGCTTGGCGCGTTCCAGCATACTGCGAGCTCCGGCAGTGCCGAGTCGGCCATAGGAGTAGTTGGTCGGCAGCAGAATCATGGAGGGGGCAAAGCGATGCCCCTTGGTGTGGGAGGATTCCCAGACTATTTCTCCGTATTCGGCGGTGAGCTCGTCGGCGACAGGACGGCCGAATACTGCGCAGCATTTGTCGCGTTTGCCGTGAGTACACACCAGTAACAGCGGACCGTCGATGCGCTGGCCGCCGGCTGCGCCGGGAGCGCTGAGGTCAAGATCGAGCAGTGCCTCCGGATCGGATATCTGCAGACTTTCGAGAATGGGCGTGGGATCATCGCCATAGCCCTCGGCCCAGCTGATGTAGAGCTGGCGGGTGGGGTTGGCGGCACGTTGCTGGCCTTCCCGGCCGGGACGCCGGATGAACTGCAGCTGAGCATTGTTTTCTGCGAGGAATTTCTCAATTTTTGTGCTGAGCTCCTTCCCCAAGGCATCGCCGTCGAGGATATCGTGCCCCCAGGCGGTGAGATGCTCCAGGGCAAGGACCAAGCGACCCGGCTTAGCGGTGCCAGGAAGAGTCTCATCGGTCCGTTGGGAGCACATGTCCGCGTAGACTCCGCCTAAGGTGTCAGCGCTGTTTTTGGGCTGTCCGGCCTGGGCGTTTCTAGTTGTTGGCATGTTATCTAGAGTAGCAAGTTACGGGGGCATAGCTTTGCTAATAGGTGGCTTCGATCCGCCATTGTTTCCCTTTGCACACCAGCAGAAATGCCTGTTCGCCCGGCGCGTCATGACGGGTATTGCGCGTTTCCTCCTCACGGGGTGACATCCGGGCAGAGATCTGCAGTCGGGCATAGCGCTTCCCCTCTGCCCACCAGTGTTCATCAACGGGCCAGGGACCAGCCCAGCCGGTGATGTGCAATCGTCGGCCACCCCAACGCAGAGTTTCCGGTGGTGCGCTCATCAAACCCCGGCCTGTAACGTGCACTGGATTCTCGTGGCGGTCCAGTAGCGTCAGTCGTGCTGCGGGGTGTGCGGCGCTGGGATTGCGGGCGTCACGTGATCCGGGTGCCCCGATCAAGCCGGGCAGAGGGTGCAGGAGTTGGCCTTCCCACTGGCGAGTAGTCAGGGCGGTGATGGCCTCCGGGTCGTCTTCTCCATAGGGAACGGTAACGATGCGCTGCGCCACTGCACGACCGCCGCGGTGGATGGGACGCAACACACGGTTCATACCAATCAACGCTTGCGCCCGTCCGGCGGCAGCCCGCGCGGCCCGGATACCTTCGTCTGGCCCACCCCATAGTGGCGCGGCGAGGCTCCCTGCTGGGACGGTTTCCACGGGCACAAGCTCAATGCATGTGACACCAGCAGTGCTATCCGCCCAGTCGAACCCAGCATCAGCCCCAACATCAGCATCCGCGTTAGCTCCCGCACCTGCTCGCAGGCGGGTGAGCCAACCGTCTAGTTGCCAGCGCACTCGCTGGGCTGTGTCCTGTTCCGAGAGGGGCTCACGGCACCGCCAGAGCCGCTCAATAACGGTCGGCCCAGCATAGCCAGCTGGGGGTTCCAAGTAGGCCCGCACAGCCAGGCGCAGGCAGGCCTCCCCCGCTGCGAAGAGTTTATTATGCAGCGCAGTGGCCACATGCCGGGCAATGAAAGCGGCGGTTTCAGTGCGGGCGATAGGCTCCTCTGCTTCGTAGCGCAGTTCTAATTCTTCGCGGCGTCGTCGGGGCGCGACATCCCTATCCACATGGCCACTGGCAATGCGGTGCCAGGTCACGGCCTCCTGCCCGAAACGCGCTGCTACGTCTGCCCGTGGAAGGTCGGCAAAGTCTCGCATCGTACGCAGCCCCAACTGCTGCAACGTAGCGCTTAGCTGTACGGGGGCGCGCAGCTCCGGCTCAATTCCCAACACGTCGATCGGTAGTTCGGCGATAAACTCTGTGCTCTCTCCCGGAGGGATAGTCCTGCCCAGCCGTGCTGCCCATACCGCCGACACCAGGTCGTCGGCCACCCCTGCCATACAGTCAGCGTGAATCCGTGCGGCAGCGTCCAGCAACTTTTCCACCGCAGTGTCCTCGTCGCCGTAATACCTGGATAGTGCATCCACAGGGAAGGCCAGTAATCCTGGTCGCAGGGTCTCCACCACCGCACTAACGTCCTGCAGTGCGTTCAGTACGTCCTCGTGTACCGCCGCTTGCCGGTTCGGATCATCCGCAGCCACGTTCAACTGTGGATAGGCCGCCAACGCGTGACGCTGCTTCATACCGATCTTGACGCCGTGGCTCCGCGCAGCCGCGTTGCAAGCCAGAACTCGGTAGTCCGTAATCACCGCAGCAGGCGCCAACACATCCCACCCATGTGATTGAGCCTGAACATACACCGGCCAATCCGGAAACCACAGCACAGCCACTCGTACATTGCGGGGCGCCTGTGTTGCGCTCCCTGCTGTGCTACCCGAGGCTCTCCCCACTGCTCTACCCAGAGTGGGCATAAGTCACGCCTTCTATGCCTGCTGCGCCTGTATCCACAACATTCTCAGCGCCAATCGTCGCCTGCACTGTACGTGGCGGTTGAGCCTTCCCCCACACGCGTCCCTCGATCGCCACGGCGCGGATCCGCCCACCACCGCGGCGCAACCCCTGCACACCGCATACGTGCAGATCCACATGCATCCTCGCTTGTGGCCACGCCTGCCCACACACCAGCAGGGCGCATTCGCTTTTCCGCAGCCGTGCCTCCACCGGTCGCATAAAAGTCGCACTCACAGCACCGCTCTGCCCGCCGGCTGCGAACAGCACCGCATCCATCCCCTCTACCAGTGTCCCTAACACCGCTGCGGTATGTGGTGTGGAGTCTGGTACGAGCACTAGCCTTTCCACATCCCCACCAGCGGCAGCCACTGCCGCAATCGCCAGTCGCGGATAGTCCACCACCGCCACGCACATCCCCTGCGCTGTGAGATGTGCGAGCATATCCACCAATACTGCGGGACAGTCCGACACCTGCGTTGCCTGCCCGCGCGCCACCCCACCGCCCGGTAGGTGCTCGGCCAGCCACTGCGGCACCGGCGCAACACGCACATTGTCTTTTCTTTGTGACGCCTCGTTCCCCGTCGGCACTACCTCCAGTACCGAAGCGCTGGAAATACCGGATGTCAGAGCACCTCCAGATTCGATCTGCCGCATCTTGTGCCGCAAACTGGCGATCGTCGTTGCCTCCACCTGCCGTGTAGTCTGCTTTCTCGCCTGTGTTTCGGCCTGAGCCATACCCGTCACCTCCCTTCCCTGTTCCACCGCAACATGTTCTAGGCATCTTCTACCAGTGCCCGTGGACATATCTGCAACCAACAACACATATTAGAACACATGTTCTATCCTGATGGTTGCGAATATATCCCTCCCCTAAAGAGACGTCAAACACGCGACTAAAGACGCAGGCTGGAAGGGGCGGAGAAGGTGGCGTCACCTAGAATGGGCAGTCATGAGCTCCAAAAACCGCAACGAGCCCGTCATTGCCCCACCTACCGTCGTGCGCGCCATTGGGTCGGCACTTTTCGGCCTAGCGGTAGGCATCATGGCAGCTCCGCTAGCGCCTGGCTTTCAGGTCATTGTCTTGGTAGCCACCGTCGGTGCAGCGCTGTTGCTAACGTTTAGCCACCCATATCGCAGGCAGGTGCGCGAAGAAGTAGAAAAACGCGGCGAGCGCTATCGCACCAGCGCATCGCAGGTTGCGCCACTATTCCCACTGTGGATCGCCCTCATGGCGATACCGCTACTCAATACTCGCTCGTGGGCGTTGATGGCTATCGCGTGGGTTATCGCAGGAGCATACACCTGGTTCGTTTACCCACAGATCGACGGCACGGCGCACATCAAGCCAATCGGTACGGCCAAGAAGAAGCGCTAGTACACAAGAAACAGCCCGCCCCCACCATGCGGCGGAGACGGGCCGAAAAGTTCTCGGCTTTAAGTTAAGAGCCGGAGATCGAGGAGCCGGAAGCACCCGAGCCAGACGGAGCAGTGCCCTTCTTCACGACAATCGGAGTGCCATTGTCGAAGACCTTGTAGTTATTAACCACAGCACCAACCTTTAGTCCAGCACCGTTCTTGTAGGTGCCTTCCTTCTCTGGAACCTTCCACGTGAAGTCCAGCAGCAGCGGAGTGGCCGTATCAACAGTGGGCTTGTGCTTGATCAGCAGCCCTTCCTCCCAGGAAACATGAACCTCGGTCTTGTCCTTGTTCTGAGTCACTGCATACTCGCTCTGCCCCAGCTCGTGGACAGAGTCACCGCCGATCAGACTTCCCTTAATACGCTCAACCTTGAGCAGCTGGAACCCCTTAGGCATCCACTCAATAATCTCGTTAACGGTGGTCTTACCCTTGACGCCCTGAACCTCAACGCGAGTCTTTACAGTAGCCCCCGGAGCAACGGTAGTCGCACCGTGAACCTGCTTGTACAGATCAACATTAAAGGCCGGACCGCCAAGGTTACCCAGCTTAACCTTGGCACCCTGCGGAACATCCAGATCCTTCTTGCCACCAAGGGAGCCAACCAGTCCACCTAGGGAACCAGCCGGAGCTGCAGAAGCAACACTTACCCCACCGAAAGCCAATGCAGATGCTGCAGCGATGGCAGTTGCGCTACGAACAAACTTGGAAGTCATAGATATGTACCTTTTCTATGGGAAATGCGAAATAGAAATGAAAACCCAACTTTTGCATAGCCATGCAAAATGACTATGCGGTACAGCTTAACCTAGTTTGAGGCGCAAAATAAGAATTCCGGAAGTTTTTCTTACTCCCACTCAATGGTTCCCGGCGGCTTGCTGGTTACATCCAGCACAACGCGGTTTACTTCCTCCACCTCATTAGTGATACGCGTCGAGATTTTCTCCAGCACATCGAAAGGAATTCGCGTCCAGTCCGCAGTCATTGCATCTTCACTGGACACCGGACGCAGCACGATCGGGTGACCATAGGTGCGCCCGTCGCCCTGCACGCCCACGGAACGCACATCTGCCAACAGCACCACCGGGCACTGCCAGATCACGTCATCCAAGCCAGCGGCAGTCAGCTCCGCGCGGGCAATCGCGTCGGCAGCGCGCAAAGTCTCCAAACGCTCCTCGGTTACCTCACCGATGATGCGGATGCCCAAGCCTGGTCCCGGGAATGGCTGGCGCGCTACGATTTCCTCCGGCAGACCCAACTCGCGACCCACTGCACGTACTTCGTCCTTGAACAGCAGGCGCAGTGGCTCTACCAGCTCAAACTCCACATCGTCCGGCAGGCCGCCGACGTTGTGGTGGCTCTTGATGTTTGCGGTACCAGTGCCTCCACCGGATTCCACAACATCCGGGTACAGAGTGCCCTGTACCAGGAAGTCCACACTGGACCCCTCCGGGGCATCGGCCAGCACACCGGCAACGGCGCGCTCGAAGGAGCGGATAAACTCCGCGCCAATAGCCTTACGCTTTGCCTCTGGTTCGCTCACGCCGGCCAACTTGTTCAGGAATGCCTCGCGCTCATCCACCGTCACCAGCTTCGCGCCGGTGGCAGCCACAAAGTCCTTCTCCACCTGCTCGCGCTCACCGGCGCGCAGCAGGCCATGGTCTACGAATACGCATGTCAGGCGATCACCGATTGCGCGCTGCACAAGCGCAGCGGCCACCGCGGAATCCACCCCTCCCGACAGGGCACAAATCGCGCGTCCTTCGTCGCCGATCTGCTCGCGTACCTGCTCGATAAGCTGCTCGGCAATGTTGCCCGCGGTCCACGTCGGCTCCAGCCCTGCGGTCTCCAGCAGGAAGCGGCGCAGCACCTCTTGCCCCTTAGGAGAGTGCAGCACCTCTGGGTGGTACTGCACACCCGCCATGCGCTTTTCCGGACATTCGAAGGCAGCCACCGGCGCACCCTCGGTGCGGGCGGTCACGGCAAAGCCCTCCGGGGCCACAGATACGGAATCGCCGTGGCTCATCCACACCTGCTGGTTACTGCCCATGTCTGCGTGGAGTACGCCAGCTTCCGATTGAATCTGCAGCTCGGTACGTCCGTATTCACGCTGGCCGGTCTTTGCAACGGTGCCACCCATGGCCTGAGTCATCGCCTGGAATCCATAACAGATACCGAATACCGGCACGCCCAGTTCCAACAGTCCGGGTTGAAGCGAGGGGGCGTCATCCGCGTAAACAGAAGAAGGACCACCGGAAAGAATCAGAGCCGCAGGGTTCTTCGCGGCAACCTCTTCGGCAGACATGGTGTGCGGGATGACCTCGGAATACAGGTTAACCTCGCGCACACGGCGGGCAATGAGCTGTGCGTATTGCGCACCGAAATCCACGACAAGCACGGGCCGTGGAGCGGCGGCAGCTGGGTCTTGTTGAGTCACAGTTCCTAACCTTAACGCACGTCCACCCCGCGCAGCACACCGGTGGCGCTACCCCCGGTTATCCGCGAAACGCTGCTTGTACCAATCCATCGACGGCGGAGAGAAAATCAGCGCCAACGATACCGCTGCCACCACCCCGAAGATTGCCGCCAGCCAGAACACTCCCGACTGGATCACCGTAATCGTAATCAGCACCAAAGTGACGTGCGTGAGCACCAGCCCCGACACACCCCATGTGCGCCCCTGAATAATCATCGCCCCGAACAACACGAAGGCGAAGAAATACAGCCCCACCATCACACCAGTGGCGCCAACATTCATCTGCACGGTTTCGTCGCCCTGCTGTGGCTTATAGCCGACGTACAGGACGAGCGTCGCGATGATGCCGATCACGCCGATTATTATTGACGCCCACGACAGCACCGCTAGTTGCATCGGCAACCGGTCAGTTGTGCGCTGCCACCACTGGGAAATCTTCATGCGGATCAGTTATGTTCTTTCTTTTTCTTAGCGAACGACCAGGTCGACCTTTTGGAAGCTCTTGATATCCGTGTAGCCACACTTTGCCATCGAGCGACGCAGAGCACCGATAATATTTTCATCGCCAACTGGGTTGGAGGTCGGACCAAAAAGCAAGGTCTTCAATGGCTGTGGCTCACCCAGGCCAACTTCTTCCACCACACCGCGCGGCAACTGCGGGTGACCTGCAGTGGATGGCCAGTACCAGTTCGGGGCGCCTGCAGAAGCTGCGGTAGCCAAGGGCAGGCCCAGAGACACCGCATCAGCGCCGCAGGCGATGGCCTTTGCCACGTCGCCGGAACGGGTCAGCGAAGAGTCGGCGATGATGTGCACATAACGGCCACCCGTCTCATCCAGGTAGTCACGACGCGCAGCAGCCGCATCGGCGATGGCAGTAGCCATCGGCACATCGATACCCAGGGACTCGTTGTTGGTGGTGTGGCCGGAGCCAATGATCACACCAGCGGCGCCCGTGCGCATCAAGTGCATTGCGGTAGTGTAATCCACCACGCCGCCGGCGATGACTGGAATGTCCAGGCTGCCGATGAACTCCTTCAGATTCAGTGGCTCACCATCGCGGTGCACGTGCTCGGCGGAGACCAAGGTTCCCTGCACCACCAGCAAATCCATACCGGCCTTAATCAGCACCGGAGCTAGTTCGCGGGCGTTCTGTGGGGAAACTCGGACGGCAAAACGCACGCCCGATTCCCGCACCTGGTTCAGGCGCTCCTGCAGCAGATCCACATTGAGCTCCAGGGAATGCAGGCGCTGTAGCTCCGCGTTGGCGCCGAAGATACCGGAGTCCGAGGTGGCGTCCACACCTTCCTCGTCGAACAGGGCAGCATCGGCTTTTTGGGCAGCTTCAACGACCCCGCGCAGGGCAGCGTCCAGATCTTCCACGCGACCCCACAGGCCTTCGGCGTTGATTACTGGCAGACCGCCCAGCTGGCCGAACTCGATAGCGAATTCAGGAGTAACGATCGAGTCGGTCGGGTGGGACATCAGTGGAATATCGAACGAATATGCATCGATCTTCCACGACGTGTCTACATCGTGCGAGCTGCGGGTACGCCGCGAGGGAACGATGTCGATCTGGTTCAGGCCATACACTCGGCGCGCGGTGCGCGAGCGTCCGATGTCCACATATTCCTGCATGAGGGTGTCACTCCTAAAAGTGTGCTCTGACTAGCTAAGGCTGGGTTTTAGCGATTCGGGTTGTAGTTCGGAGCTTCCATGATGCCCTGCACGTCGTGCGGGTGGGACTCACGCAGGCCTGCACCGGTGATGCGTACAAATCGTGCGTTCTGCAGCTCCGAGATCGTCGCCGCGCCCGTGTAGCCCATCGCTGCGCGCAGGCCACCGACCTGCTGGTGCAGGATGGAGCTGATGGAACCGCGGAAGGGGACGCGCCCCTCGATACCTTCCGGCACCAGCTTCTCCTCGGACTTCACATCTGCCTGGAAGTAACGATCCTTGGAGTAGGAGCGCTTCTCGCCGGTAAGGCCGCGCCCTTGCATCGCACCCATGGAGCCCATGCCGCGGTAGCGCTTGTACTGCTTGCCGTTGATGGTCACGATCTCACCGGGGGTCTCAGCGGAGCCGGCGAGCATGGAGCCCAGCATGACGGTGGATGCGCCGGCGGCCAGTGCCTTGGCGATGTCCCCGGAGAACTGCATGCCACCGTCGGCGATGATCGGCACGCCTGCCTTCTTGGCCGGCACGGAGGCCTCCATGATGGCCGTGATCTGCGGAGCACCAACACCGGCAACAACGCGGGTGGTGCAGATGGAGCCGGGGCCAATACCGACCTTGATAGCGTCAGCGCCTGCCTCGATCATGGCCTGTGCGGCCTCGCGAGTAGCCAAGTTGCCGCCGACGACGTCGACGCGGTCGCCGAACTCCTTCTTCACGCGGGAAACCATGTCCAGCACGCCACGGTTGTGTGCGTGGGCGGTGTCGACAATCAGCACGTCCACGCCAGCATCTACGAGGCTGCCAGCACGGGTCCATGCATCTTCGCCAGTACCAATGCCTGCAGCGGCCAGCAGGCGACCAGAGGAATCTTTGGCAGCCAGCGGGTACTGCTCGCGCTTTGCGAAGTCCTTCACCGTGATCAGGCCAGTCAGCTTGCCTGCACCATCGACGATGGGCAGCTTTTCCACCTTATGCTCAGACAGCAGGCTGAGGGCAGCTTCGGCAGATACGCCTTCCTGGGCGACAACCAGCGGCATGGGGGTCATGGCTTCGGAGACCTTGCGGCTGAAGTCAGTCTCGAAGCGCATATCGCGGTTCGTGAGGATTCCCACCAGCACGCCTTCATCGTCCACCACAGGCAGGCCGGAGATGCGGTAGCGAGCGCATAGCTCGTCCACCTGTTGGATGGTCATGTCCGGAGAAGCAGTGATTGGGTCGGTAACCATACCGGCCTCGGAGCGCTTAACGATTTCTACCTGCTGTGCCTGGTCCTCGATGGAGAGGTTGCGGTGCAGCACGCCGATGCCACCGTGGCGAGCCATGGCTACTGCCATGCGAGCTTCCGTCACCGTATCCATCGCCGCGGAAGCCACGGGAATGTTCAAGTTGATGTTGCGGGTGAACTGGGTGGCGGTATCCACTCCGGAGGGGATCACTTCAGACGCTGCGGGCAGCAACAAGACATCGTCGAAGGTCAGTCCGACCAGAGCAACCTTGTTGGGGTCGTCGCCACCGGTGGAAACTGGGTAGGTGTTCGCGTTCATCTCAGGGTTTGTCACGGGTTGCCCGACCTTCCTTTAGAATTTTCTGCTACTCAAACTCACCGGGATTGCTCACCAGGGAGTTCTCGCCGTCTTCTCGCCGATGTACTACAGAATAACCCCTTGAGGCGCATTTTTGTTTCCCGGGGTTGGGTACTGACCCCGGCTCGAATCCAATCGTGTTTTTGCTTTCCACCACCGACCACAGGGTACGGTGTTGATGTGAGCTTTAACCACGATCAAATGCCGCCGGATCCTTTCGCTGATGATCCCAATGACCCAGCGTCTTTCCTGGATCCTGACGAGTTCGACGGAGCTGTGCCGCCGCTGTCTCCCGACGAGGTTCAGGCTCTGCGGGAAGATCTGAAAAATGTCCGTGATTTCCGCAAGCTGCTGGAGCCCCGTGGGATTCGTGGCGTGGCGATGTTGTGTGAGGACTGCGAGGATACGCACTTCTACGATTGGGACATCATCGAGTCGAATATCACGACGATGCTCAACAACGAGCTTGTCCCTGTGCACGAACCATCGGCACAACCAGATCCAAATAATTACGTGACCTGGGATTATTGCCTGGGCTACGCGGACGCTATCGATTTCGCGTTCCACGGCCTGCGCCCGCCGTTTCTGTAGGGGTAAGTAAGTTAACTACCCTCAATCGGAGCTGGGGCATCTACGGGCGCGCTATAGCCATCCAACGTAGGTCGTGGCTCTGGGTGCGACACCGTGGGTTTGGCGGTCGGCGTCGGCTTCTCCGGGTGAGGCGTAGCCACTGGCTCACTGGGCTTCGTAGGCGCGATCGGGCCGACTGGCAGACCTGGCTCCGGCTGCATGGAGGATTCAGTTCCGCCCAGAATAATAGTGGTAGTCGGGATTTCCTCCACCGTGGTGAGCGGAGCTCGGGACTCGGTGACAGTAGACTTGTCCGCCTCGTCCTTTTCCTTTTTGTCTTTCTTATCCTTTTCGCGGTCTTTATCGTCGCGGTCGGTCTTATCTGCGATGTTCTCTTCCTTTAGGACGCCCTCTTGTCCGCCGGAGACATCTTCACCGACACCACTGGAGTTCAGCGCCTCGGCCGCCCCCCTCTCGGCCGATTCCTCGTGCTTTACATGTGCTCCTTGGGAATTGGAATACGCCGCATACCCTAGGCCGCCAACTGCCAAAGCGGCAGCCACACCACCAGCCACCAACATGCTGGTCAAGGACACACCTCCAGCTGCTGCGGCTTTCGCACCTGTGCGTAGCAAACGAGAATTCTGGCCGGTCGTACCGTCAGCCAACTCGGGTTCTTCGTCCGGGAAGAGGAAGCTTACGTCCGGTGCGGGTGGAATATCCCGATGGAGCGCTTCGCGGGTCGCAACCAGCTCGGCAAACAATGGATCGTTGGAGTCGAAGCTTTCAGTTTCCGGGATCGACTCCCCCCGACCGATCGCATCGAGAATGCGATCCAAGTCCAGGATCGAGGAGAAACTCTCCTCGTCTCCCCAGAAGTCGTCATTCTGTGCCATGGCGTTAAACCCTTTTCTTTATTGAAATCACTTGAAGGTAACTACCTACTTTGGATGATCCCGTGTTTCTTCAGCTTCGCCACTGCCCTATGCTGCGCTACCCGGACGGCGGTGGGCTTCGATCCTACAATCTCCGCGGTCTCTTCCGCTGTGTAGCCGTGCACCACGCGGAGGAGAAGAATTTCTTTTGATTTCTCACTCAGAATATCGAGCTTTTTAACCAAGTCGTTACACGAATCCTGACTCAAATACACCTCTTCGGGGGAATCCTGGAAAGATTCTTCCTCCGGAAGCTCCTCCGCCGGATCGGACATGTCGCGCTGACGCGAGCGATAGGCGTCCGTAATCTTGTTCCGCGCCACTTGGTAGACAAAAGCCATAAACGGCGCGCCGGTGTCTTGATAACGTGGCAGCGCCTTAGCTACCGCGATGCACACGTCCTGAGCGACATCCTCCGGCGTCGGATAGCCATGAGAGCTCAGCTTACTACGGCAGAATACGACCACCCTGGGGTAAATGAGCTTAATGAGGTCATTAGCCGCCCGGCGGTCCCGTGCAATGGCCGCCGGCAGGAGATCTTGAATCTCCTTATCAGCATTCCAAGCTGCCGCCATCGCCTCTTCTCCGTCAAGCTTTCGAACGTCAATACCAATGTGGGTTGAAACTATCACACCGCGCCGACAGCCCCGGATCGATTAGGGAGGGACTGTTCGAATACTCCTCACACGCGTGCAATCAATTAAGCCCGACCCATGTTCCCACATTTCCTGAGTTTCCCGATCTTTACCTCCCACTGTCTCCCCATCTCCTCCCCTCCTCTTCCTTTCCTCTCTCTTCTAGCTCAGCCACACCGGAGCTGCGCACCCGCAGGAGGAAACAGCAGTACGGGATTTTTCTTAGCCCCCTTTGGGGGAATCTGGGCGTGGCGACGAAACAAGTTAATCAATTGTTCAACTAATCGCATTTCCGCAGGTTAGTAGCTACAGACTTTCGGAGAATGTATAGCAAAACAGCTTTCCGACACCCGCAGGGCACCAACCCTTTACCTAAAATTTACTTAAGGATTGGAACCTCTCTGACGTCACTACAAGTGAGCATCTGACTTTTTCACGAGGAGTTTCCACCTAATGCCACAGCCCAGCCAGCTTCCGGGACCAGCATCGTCGACTTGGGAATGGCAGCTTCACGGCGCATGCCGTGGAGCCGATTCTTCCGTCTTCTTCCACCCGGACGGCGAGCGTGGCCGTGCTCGCGCCATGCGTGAACACCGTGCCAAGGCCATCTGCCGCGAGTGCCCTGTCATTGAGCAGTGCCGTAACCACGCCCTCAGCGTGGGCGAGCCCTATGGCATTTGGGGTGGCCTCAGTGAATCTGAGCGCGACGCAATCTTGCGCCCCACTTCCCGCAACCGTGGCCGCCGCGTAGCCTCCTAAGGCCACTACGCCACATCTTTTAAGCTTCACAATCATCCACGCTGTGCACAACGCAAAAAGAGGATGCTTCCCAACATCCTGGGAAGCATCCTCTTTTTGTTTATCTGCCTTGCTAGCTTTAGGCAGGTTCGCAGTGGTTAGTGCACGTGGCCTGCGTGTGCGCCTGCATTAGCAGCAGGCTCTGCAGGCTTATCCACCACAGCAGTTTCGGTGGTCAGCACCATGCGGGCAACGGACGTTGCGTTCACCACCGCAGAGTGGGTGACCTTAACCGGATCAATAATTCCCTGTTCCAGCAGGTTGCCGTACTCCAGGGTAGCGGCGTTAAAGCCAGAGCCATTCGGCTGCTCGGCGGTACGGGCAACTACTACAGCACCGTCGAGACCGGCATTGTCCGCGATCCAGAACGCTGGACGGCGCAGGGCGCGAGCCAAGGAGCGCAGGCCGATACTTTCGTCGCCTTCAGCCTGGCGAGACATCTCTTCGATCTCGGTAGCGATCTGCACCAGCACGGAGCCACCGCCAGCAATTACGCCTTCCTGGCTCGCAGCACGGGCTGCGTTGATCGCATCCTCGATGCGCAGCTTGCGCTCGTTAACCTCGGTTTCAGTTGCTCCACCAGCACGGATGACAGCAACGCCACCCGAGAGCTTTGCCAGGCGCTCCTCGAACTTCTCCTTATCCCAGGAGGAGTCAGTGCGCTCAATGTCACCACGGATCTGGTTGCGACGCTCTTCGACAGCCTCTGCAGAACCAGCACCATCGACCAGTACGGTCTCTTCCTTGGTGATGTTCACGCGACGCGCGGTGCCCAGCTGCTCCAAGGTGGTCTCGGAGAGCTTGTGTCCCAGCTCGCTATCGATAACGGTAGCGCCGGTGACGATTGCCAGATCGTCCATGAATGCCGCACGACGATCGCCGAAGTACGGAGACTTCACGGCGGCGACCTTCAGCGACTTGCGGATGGCATTCAGCACGAGCATCTGCAGCGGCTCGCCTTCGATATCCTCCGCCACGATCAACAGCGGCTTACCGGAATTAGCAACCTTCTCCAGCACCGGCAGGAAGTCCGGAAGGGAGGAGATCTTCTCGCGCACCAGCAGGATCAGTGGGTTCTCCAGCTCTGCGTGGCCGGTCTCCTGATCCGTGACGAAGTACGGGGAAAGGTAGCCCTTGTCGAAGGAGACACCCTCGGTAACGATGGACTCGTCTTCGATGGACTGCGACTCCTCAACCGTCACAACGCCGTCCTTGCCCACCTTGTCAAAGGCATCGGCAACCATGGCACCGATCTTCTCGTCACGAGAAGAAACGGTGGCGACGTTGGCAATTGCGGCATTGTCTGCAACCGGCTGCGCCAGCTCGCGTAGGAGCTCCAATACACGCTCGGTCCCCTTCACGATGCCGCGGTTCACAGCGATCGGGTTAGCACCTGCCGCCACGGTACGCAGCCCCTCGTTAATGAGGGCCTGAGCCAACAGGGTGGCGGTGGTAGTGCCGTCTCCGGCGATGTCATTGGTTTTGATGGCGACGGACTTCACCAGCTGGGCACCCAGGTTCTCGAAGGGGTCCTCCAGGTCAATGTCGCGCGCAATGGTCACGCCATCGTTGGTTACGGTCGGGCCACCGAAGGCCTTATCCAGCACGACATTTCGACCGCGCGGGCCTAAGGTCACCTTCACCGCGTCCGCCAGGGCGTCGACGCCCTTCTGTAGGCCTTCACGGGCCTCTTGATCAAATGCGATGAGTTTAGACATGCAGCTACCCGCTTACTTTTCGATGACTGCGAGGATGTCGCGCTGGCTCAGCAGCAGGTACTCTTCGCCGTTGTACTTCAGCTCGGTGCCGCCGTACTTGGAGAAGACGACCGTGTCGCCTTCCTTTACATCCATCGGGATGCGATCGTCGTCATCTGCCCAGCGGCCGGGGCCAACTGCGATGACGGTTGCCTCCTGCGGCTTCTCCTTTGCGGAGTCAGGGATGACCAGGCCGGATGCGGTGGTCGTCTCAGCTTCAACGATCTGAACGAGGACGCGGTCCTCAAGGGGCTTGATGTTGACGTTAGCCACGATTGAATACCTCCGTGTATTCGAGCTGTAGGTTTCACTCTTGTGAACTGTTATGCCGGTTGGTTTTCCAGATACAGCCGTCGTCGCGGGTGAACAACTGTGAGTCAAACAACCTATCTGGCACTCTACCCTCGCAAGTGCTAAGGCTCAACAAACCCCGGTGCTAAACACCCTTGGTCAGGTTAATGACCGCGTTGTGCCACAGCTCGTAATCCTTGGCATTATCCGTCTTGTAGTTCTCAACCGCGCGGATGCCGTTGTGGATAGACTCGATATCTTCGTCCGTCAGGTCTTCGCCTTCGTCACCGACGAAGAGTACCGGGCCGATGATCGCGCGAGCTGGATCAGAAATGAAGCTGGAATCACCAGTCTCCTGCTCCTTACGCCCCATGGAGGCCAGTGGGTTCGGCTCCGGGTTCTCAACCTTGCGCGCATCAGAGGAGTAAATAGCAGCGACCGTCAGACCGCTCTCCACGAACACCACGTGCAGGCGATCGTGCTCGCTACCGCCCAAGACATCGGCGGCTTCTGAAAGATCAATGTCGAGTTCCCGCGCCTGAAGATCGGGCGTGACCAGCATGCTGCGTGCCATTGTGAGCTCCTAACTCGTGAGTTTATTGATGCCGCTGACCTGTCTACACGGCACCGGATGAAGTCTCCCAAGAAACCAAAGGAAGAAGAATCTGTGAATCTTTACACAGTCAAGACACATTTTGCCAGCAAACTAGGGATTCCGCAGGATAGGCTCTTCCACGTCAAGTGCGGGATCTGTAGGCGTCGACAAACCACTCGGCTCCTCCCCTGCAGCAACCAGACGCGCGGCCAGTGCGGCGATCATCACACCATTATCGGTGCAGAGCTTTGCCTGCGGGATCTTTAGGGTGACGCCCACTTCTCCGCAGCGTGTGGCAGCAGCTTCCCTTAGACGCTTGTTTGCGGAAACACCTCCGCCGAGCAACATCACACGAGCGTCCTTATCCTCGCAGGCACGAAGAGCTTTGGTGACGAGGACGTCCACCACAGCCTCCTGGAAGGAAGCGCACACATCTTCGATCGGAACGCTTGCACCCTCCCTATCAGCCTTTTCGACATAACGGGCAACGGCGGTCTTGAGGCCCGAAAAAGAAAAATCATAACGCGAGTCCTGCTGGCGCATCATACCTCGCGGGAAGGCTATAGCTTGCGGGTTCCCCTCAGCCGCTAGACGGTCGATAACAGGGCCTCCGGGATAGCCCAACCCCAACAAACGAGCGACCTTGTCATAGGCCTCACCTGCCGCGTCATCGAGCGTGCTGCCAAGCTCCTCCATCGGGGCACCCACGCCGGTGACGTGGAGAATCTGCGTGTGCCCACCGCTGACCAGCAAAGCGATCGCATTGTTGAGATCCTCACCTGGGGCAGTAGTATCCGTAGTATCCACCGTGCCTCCTTCACTGAGCGTCCCCACAGCCACGTGTCCACCCAAGTGGTTGACCCCATAGAAAGGAACCTCCCACGCCAGCGCGTAGGCCTTCGCCGCGGCGGCGCCGACCAGCAAGGCACCAGCAAGGCCAGGGCCTACGGTCGCAGCCACCACGTCCGGAGCGTGGAAGCCTGGGACGTTCGCGCGCGTCTCCGCCAGTGCGGCGCGCATCGTCGGTTGCATAGCCTCCAGGTGAGCACGGGAGGCAATCTCCGGAACCACCCCACCGAAACGGGCGTGCTGTTCCATCGAGGAAGCCACTTTGTCCGCGATGATCTCCAGCTGTTCGGCGCCGTCGGCAGCTGAGGTGCTGGCGATAATCCCCACGCCAGTTTCGTCGCAGGAGCTTTCGACACCCAGGATATAGCGAGGTCGATCTGAATTTTCGGCCTCTGGAGCCGGGGTGGCGTCAGAAATAAAACCAGGGCGCACCATGGTGAAGGCGTCGGCCCCAGAAGGCTGATAATAGTCTTTGCGCGTGCCTTCGATGGCGAAGCCGTAGCGTTCGTAGAGGCCAACGGCGGGCTGATTGTCGGTGCGAACCTCCAGGAAGATCGGGGCTCCCAAGCGGTCGGCAATAGTGACGAGCGGATCCATGAGTAGTTTGGACAATCCCTTGCCCTGCCACTCGGGAAGGATACCGATGGTGTGGATCTCCCCTTCCGGATCGTGCGCCGGGCCACCAACTGCGAGGATGGCGTATCCGACAAGTTCACCGGCGACCTCCAGGCCAAGACAGTGCGTATGCGGCGCAGCAATCTCACTAACGAACGCATCGGCTGACCAAGGGGAATCTTCAGTAAAAAGTCGCTGCTCAATGGTTGCACATGCCGGCGCGTCAGTGACCTTGAGCTGGCGTACCCGGGCGCCATGAGGGGAAGCATCCACAGCGGGCTCTGCATTAGTCACCGTGGCAACCCCCGCAATGCTTTCAGGCTCGCTTACCTCCGAATACGGATCCCCAACTCGGGAGAAATCCAGTGCCTTCGAAATCGCCTTCGCCGTGGGCTCCTTCGCATCCGGACGGCGCAGGTACAGTGCCCGCAACGCTGGAGCATCTGTGAGCAGCCCAGGGACTGAACCACGAGATTCCAACGCAGCAAGCACGAGGCCACGCGGCGTGGGGTGAGCGTCCAGGCTCTCCACCTGGCAACCTTCCTGGCAGCCGCATAGCTCCTGAACCTGATCAGCCACCGCCGAGGCACTCAGGACTCGTAGAGGCCAGCGATCCAGGCGTCGCTGTATGTCCAGCACCACATCGGGGGCGTGGACAGAAGCCGGAACCTGCACCTCTGAGCACAACTGCCCTGCTACGCCCTGAACAAAACTGATCCGGGAGTGGTAAAACTCCCGGCGACGTGCATCGGAAACAACGAGGTAATCGCCGAAGGCCTTCGCACCCACCTGGGAGACTACGTGTTCCCACACGGTGCCAGCTGCGCTGGGAACTCCGTGCACGGGAATTGAGAGGGCGTCGCCAAAAGCAGCAGCTGTGGCCATGCCAACCCGTAGCCCCGTAAACGGACCTGGACCGGTACCGACTACAACGGTGTGCAGATCACGCGGGGAAAGCGAGGCTTCGTCCAGGCAAGCCTGAATATTGGGGGCGAGTAGTTCCATGTGACCGCGAACGTTATCCGCCAGACGCTCCGCCAGCACACGGACTTGGCCGTTGGCGGAAATGCGGACAACACCACAAGTGACGTAATTGGTGGAGGTATCGACGGCCAGCACGTTGATCATGGTGACCAAGTTTAGGCTTCTTGTGTAGTCAGCTCGAATTAATGCCCTAATACGACTTAGTGCAACAAAAATGGCGACACGTAGCAGGAGGCTAACAGATCGGAAGTTTCAACCGCAGATCCTCAGCGTTGTCCCCAGAAACAATAAACCCGTAGGCGGCCAGATCACCTTGTGGAAACACCCCATAGGCAGAATCATCCGAGCCCATCGGCATAGTTAACGCACTGCATCGACTTGATCTCATTGTTTGAGCACCTTCGACTGGGATCACGGCATTCCTCGCCTCCACCGATTCGAAGTGAGCAACAACCACGCTAAATTGACCCGAGTTACAGGCAATACGGGCAAGCTCTCCACTACTTGGTTCTCGATGTTCGCACGACGTAGATTGCCATCCTTCTCCTCCGGAATTCTGGCTCACGATGTGTGGGAAAGTGTCAGCTAAAACTGCATCTTCCCCTTCCCATTGGGACGCGGTCAGATAAGAAATGATTGCTGCAGCTATCGCGACCACCACCATTCCCGCCGTGGCAAGCACTAGTAGTTTCTTCGGAACTCTTTTGTGCTTCGCTCCTTGCTTCACATGCGCTGACTGCTGCTCCATTCCTGCGGAGCGCAAAGCAGAAATAAAGGCCGAGGCGGTTGCAAAACGCTTCTTCGGGTTACCATCCAAAACTCTCGCGAAGACCTCATTGAGCTTCTTAACGTGTGAAGCATCCGCGGGGTTTATCAAATGCCCTTTAAGCTCTGGTACTGGTCGATTCACAGCCCACTGTGCATACGTCACGGAGCCACGAACGTAAATGCCTGTTAACAGCTCAAAAGCAACCAGGCCCAGGGAATACTGTTCACTCAACGCATCCGGTTGCGGAGGTTCCGACACGTCTTTCGTAACCAACAATTCGGGTGCAATGTATCCATCTGTACCGATACGCATCCCTACCCGAGTCATACGAGTGGATTCTCGATCAATTGCAATACCGAAATCCGTTAGCAAAGCCGGAATACCGTTCATCCCTGAAGAGGGCAACAAAATATTAGCCGGTTTGATATCTCGATGAACCACAGGATTCGGTAGCACCGCGAGATAGTCAAGCGCGCTGGCAATTGGAGCCAGAATCTGCACAACTTCCTGAACGGTAAGAAGCTGGCGCGATGCTCGACGTCGGTGTAAGAAGTCATGAAGATTCTCACCATCGATGTACTTCATTGTGAAGTACGGAAAACCATGTGTGGTCACTCCCCCGTCGTACACAGGAACGATCGCAGGGTGATCAAGCGCTGCCATGGTGCGCATCTCCGCGTGGAACCTCTGGACATATTCAGAGTTAGAAACACGATCCTGGGAAACAACCTTGATTGCCACTGTCCGATCTAGATTTCGCTTGTAAGCACGAAATACGGTGCCCATACCACCTTGTCCAAGCTGTTGGACGTTCGAGTACCCCAAGGCACTTAAGTCATTTAAAAAGTCTTCAGGGACAGAGGCTTTTGAAAAATTCATGGTGAACATGGTGAATACGAGCAAGTAGAATTAAGAGTACAAATGCGGATTTTCCGCCGCGAACTTCGCAAGTACGATGCGCCACGGGATGTTCACTCCATCTTGAAACTGTGGAACACCCAACCTTTTCAACGTCTCCGCCATGTACTGAATCTTCTGTGAAGTTTTCTTTTCTCCCCAGCCTAGCTGGCATGCAAGGTCTTTCACAGAAGGAACCACAATGCGCGGATCTGCACTAGGGTCACGGTGAAGCGGCGCTGCTAGCGCAGCTAACACCTGCTGCTGCTCGATATTTGGATCAAATGTCCCCATTGTGAATGGGGCCAAGGGAGTATTCATTTGCGGAACGGAATCGACTGGTCGGGCAACCGTTACTTCAATCTCATACCGCAGGTTTCTAGTCGCGAACAGAATGAAATTAGTACCTGTAGGGAGGGGCCACTGCGTTCCCGGAGTGAGACGAACCGGTGAATACGTGTTGGTTTCATAGGACGGCTGAATAGTGGCCGAGATGAAACTGCCTACATTGCGCACCATCCACATTCCATGGTCACACCAGAAATGCAGAAAAGCGCGATGCATAGCAGGGTCGTCTGCTCCAATGGGGAATTCAGATGCCCGGCCAAGAGTCACACTAACTGCTTGAGATAAAACCTTGCGGGTTCCGATCAAATCATCGACGATGAGGTGTGAACCATCAGTGGCAGCTAACATTTCGACTTAGGCAACAACTAAAGGCTGACTGATGTTAAATGGCTTGTAGCCCGGGATTGCAACCTCGATTTCCAGGGTGAATTTCCCCTCCTTTTCAAGGTTATAAGCAACATTCGCCTCAGCGTAATCCGATAGCTTAATATCCTTATTCTCAAACTTGATCTCATCGTAATTTACGTTTTGATAGCCCGGCAACCATTCGGGACGAACATTCTGTCCCTTTAAGACGTCAGCACCGCTTTCGTCCAGCAGCTTGAAGTCCAGAGCCGCCCATTCTCTTTCTTCAAAAGGGACCTTTGAGAGATCAGCCGCAGCAATCTTAAGCTCTAGTTTTGAACCCTTCTTATACTGCATGATCCCGTTCCTCTCAGCTCGTGGCACGGTTACCTGCAGCTCCGAAAAACCATGATCGGGCATTTCAGGATATGAGGTGACGATGTCCTCCGGAGAACCGGGGCCGGCTTCGTCCTTGGTTAAGCGAAATTTTCCATTGCTCAGCTCAAGCGAATTTGCAGGATCAACCAAAGTTGGCTCGGCTTCCTTCTCATTTTTGGCGGAAGCGGAAGGAGTCTCTGACTCAGACCCCGTGGACTCCGGGGAAGAAGATTCTGCAGTCGAAGATTGCACCTCAAACGATTGCTCCGCCTGCGGAGCTTCATCCTCTGAACATGCCGCGATTGAAAGCGTGGTAATTGCCGCAACTCCCAGAGCCAGCAACTTCTTTGAAGTAGTCATGTGCATTCTCCTCGAAACGTGTTTATCGCAGACATTCTCCCTTGGGAATCATACCGCGGAGCAGACTGCTGGAACCCAACCGGATTCAAGCAGCGAACCTGAGCCAAAGCCTTCTCTGTATGCAGCTTCCCCAGGATTTTGGGTTTGCAGCGCCCACGAATCCAGCTGTTGTTTGGTTGGTTTGTTGAGAACCATGTGGTAACTCACGGCCTCATGATTACTCATTTTTAAGTGCATTTGTTGATCTGTCGGGAGCGCTCCCCAGACATTGATAATAAATAGCGGGTTAAGTAAAGAAAAG